>CAYSAG010000179.1:0-10537 GCA_964428935.1 uncultured Planctomycetaceae bacterium
AGACCGTCTTCGACCTTGACAGTCACTTTACGCCGGCAAATGGAGTTCGAGTCCATGTCCGTCCTTTGCGGAGCATGACGTTCCGGCCAACCCTCATGCGGGGCAACCTCGAATGAGCCGCCCTCCATCGTTCACGACTCCAGGAGGTTCTCGTCCGCCTCTCGAAGCAGGTCCAAAATGGCTTCTTTCGTCTTGGATTGACGAAGGAAATTGACGAAATTCGGATTCTTCAAATGGTGGGAAATGTTTTCCAGACCGCGTAAGTGGTCGCCCGGTCGGTCCGCCGGCGAGACCAGCAGGAACACCGTGTAGACGGGTTCGCCATCCAACGCCTCGAAGTCCACACCGTCCGGCACCAACGCCAGGGCACACACCAAACGGTCCACCGACGGGTGTTTGGTGTGCGGAACGGCCACGCCGTTTCCGATGCCGGTCGTCCCTAACCGCTCCCGCTTCATCAGGGCGTCGACGATGCTTTCCTCATGCTCCTCGCTGATCGCGCCGCACTGCCGGAGCGCGGCGACCATCTTGCGAATGACGTCCTCTTTGTTTTCGGCCTTCAGGTCCGGAATCACCGCATCCGGAACGACTAGCTCGGTCAGTTTCATTACTCGCTCCTTATCACCCCGGTCAGTCTTGACTGCCTTTGCCGCTCGCCCACTGGAGGCAACGCTGCGGTGTGTCCCTTCACGAAACACGCCTCACCGCCGCTGGAAACCGCCGTCGGCTGAAGACCGCGGCCGGCCGACTGCCGATCACGGCGACCCTTCCGAGACGCCAGAAGCGTCCTGCTGCTCGTCTCGGCGGACCGACGACGCCCTGTCCGGCTCCGTCTGCTCGACCCCCGTCCCGGGCTCGCTCAACGAAGCTCCGCGTTCCAACTCGGCCAAATGCCGCGGAGACACATCCCGTCGGTGGTCCTGAATTCTCTCCTTGTACCGTCGAATCTGCTCCTCCATCTTGTGTAGCGCCTGGTCGAAAGCCGCCAGCACGTCTTCGTTCGCCGCCCGAGCCACGAAGTCGTGCTTGTGTTCGGCGTCCACCAGCAGCTCCACTGTCGCACGGTCGTTCTCGAAATGGACCGTGACATTAACGGCCGTGACCCGCTCGAAATACCTGACCAACCTTTCGGCTTTCGTTCTGATGTACTCCTCCTTGCTCGCCGACAAACCTCCGTGACGCGCGGTAATGCCAACCTGCACTGCCGTCCGCTCCCTTGCTTCTACTGGTTGACCCCCTTCGACGTCCGCGCTCAGACGAGCCCTCAGTGACTCGGCTGAACCCGTCAAAACGCTCCGTCTCGGCGTTGCCTTTCTCGTCGACTTGGTCGAGCCAGACTGCCGACTCGAGCCTGGCTCGGCTCCCGCGGCGAACGTGCTCATCCGCTCGCAAGGCGACTCGCCCGCGCCCGGACGCTCTCACCCGTCCAGATCAACGGCGAAACACCACACATAGCCGAAACCGCGTCGCAGGCGTCGTCGGTGTCCGTGCCTTCCGCCGGGGCCGGCCACTTGCGCTCGCTCGGCCACGCCTTGCCCTCGCCTTGTCTCGTGTTTGGTCGGAAGGTCCAACAGACGTCAACGCGGCTGGTCCGGTTGGCAGGAGCCGCCTTCTGCTGGTCGGTCGCGAACTGCGTAATTCTAGCCGTCCGAGTACGGCAACACCAGCGACAGCCGGCCCGCTGCGGACCGACACGGCCGCTGATCGACGGCAACCCGCCGAGACGGACACTCGGGCCGCGGACACGCTCAAAAGTCCTCCCACCCGCTCTCGGACGCGTCCTCCTTCTCTTGTCCGTCGTGCAGACCCATGACGTCCGTCCGAGGTAGCGGAAGACGCTTGGGTTTCGACAGGTAGGGCAGCAGACCGGGCCAAAGGCTCGACGTCTTGGACTTGCCCGCGGGCCGGGCTTCGACCTCGGCAGTGGTCAGGGCCGCTTGTCCTGCCGCGCCGTCTTCGTCGTGCGGCTTCGTGGTCGGTCCTTTTGTCTCCGGTGCCGGCGACGTAGCGTGAGCCGGCAACACACTTGGTCGTTGGAGCTCGGCCCGGTCGGTTCTGGTTGCCAGGCGGGACGTCTGGCAACCGACGACCAAGCCGACGACCAGCAGCCACCCCGCCGTGACCAGGCGGGTCCACACGCGCCGAGCTGGAGCGGCCGGCCAGTGGATTGGCGTCGCCCTCGTTCTGCCAAGTCGAAGCCAGCTTGGGTTCGACATGCCACACCTCGTGAGGCGAGACAGTTCTGCTGCTCGGACGTCTGGCGGGGCCCGGCTGCCGCTCGGCCGTCGACGTTCCTCCGACCGCTGCAACTGCAGCCCTTCACGAGCTCGACCGCGTCACAGTCCACGCGACGTCCGCCGTCCGACCACTGAGCTTCACGGCTTGGGCAATGGCCGCGTGCTCGCCAGAACTGCGGGTCGCTAGGCGTTGCGGACCGTAACCGGGTGGCGAGTGGGACGGTTCGGCCTTGGCAAGACTTGCGACGTCTGTTCGGCGGTGGTGGAGTTCTCGTCCAGCGGCGGTTCCCATTGCGGGGGCACGCGTCGGAGCGGCGTCAGCAGGTTGGAACCGCTCCAGCCCGGAGCGAAGCTGGGCGGCCACGACTGGCAACCGGCCAAGAACGCAAGCGCAAGTCCCAGCATGGCCGCTCGCACAACCGCGTGCAGAAGGTTTCGTCGGCCCGACATTTCGGCGCTCCTCTCGAAAACGGTTGCCCGGTTTCCGTGTTTGTTCCGGAACGTGAGCGGTCGGAGGCTCTCGGGACTGGACCGCCCCGCCCCCCCGCGGGCAAGAGAACCGCCGACATGGGCGCGGCAGACCACCGCGCCGGCGGCGTTTAATAGCACGAATTGGGCTTCTTTGGAAAGACCGGTTCCGTCGCCAGGCGGTACATGCCGGCAAGTTCTGTCGCGGGTTCCCGGCCGCCAACGGGACCTTGGCTTGGGTTTCGACTTCGAAGTTGGCAAACTAGCGGAAGGTCGTTCGAGCGGACGTTACACGACCCGCGCTGTCGTGGCTCGGACGAGGACGGTGTGTGCACCGCCCGGCCGCGAGACTGAAGGTGTCGGTCGGGCCGAAGGGCCCAGAAGAAGTTGAGCGGTTTCCGGACAGCTCTAGGCCGTCACCGCGACCGCACGCCGGTCAACGGCGAACGGCCGGTGGAACCAGACGTCCAACTCGGGAAATTCGGTGTCGAACGTGAATCAACGTTGGGGAGACCAATCATGAGACGCACAGCGACCGGACTGGCTGCGTTGTTGTTTGTTTTGTCGTTGGCAGCAGGGGCTGAGGCTGGTCCACCGCCGGGCTTTCGAGCCTTGTTCAACGGCAAGGACTTGAGCGGCTGGATTGTGCCAAAGGGAGACAACGGGCACTGGAAAGTAGTGGACGGCGTCATCGACTACGACGCGTGCAGCGAGGCGAAAGGCGACAAAAACCTGTGGACCGAAGAGGAATTCGGCAACTTCATTCTGTTGATCGACTGGCGACTGAAAAAGACGTCGGGACTGTACCCCATGCGAATCATTCTGCCCGACGGGTCCGAGAAAAAGGACGCAAACGGCAAGCCGATCATCTTGATGCGTCCCAACGCGGATTCGGGCATTTTCTTGCGAGGGACGAAGAAGGCTCAGGTCAACATTTGGTGCTGGCCCGTCGGGTCGGGCGAGGTCTGGGGCTACCGCCGCGACCCGAACATGCCGCCGGAAGTGCGGGCCGCTGTCACGCCGAAGGTCCGAGCGGACAACCCGGTGGGCGAGTGGAACACGTTCAAGATCACCATGATCGGCGACCGGTTGACCGTCGAACTGAACGGAAAGACGGTCATCGAAAACGCTCGACTGCCCGGTGTCCCGCCCCGCGGCCGCATCGGTCTGCAACACCACGGCGGACCACGCAAGGACGGCACGCTCAGCCCGGCCTCCAGCCTGATCCAGTTCCGCAACATTTACATCAAAGAGCTGCCGTAGCGCCGGTTCCGATTCACGAAAGTCTGACCGGGCGTCCCGAACGAGCCGCCGTGGTCGGGGCCGCTGCCAACCCGCGCGGGCCTGCGGTGCCCGTCGCCCTGGCGTGAAAAAGCGAGAAATGCGCGCGTCGGGCAGCGCCGCCTGCGAGAGGTTGTCGACGTGCGGACCCGGACATCCGACTTGTGGCCGTTCTGTGGTCCCGACAGCAAGGGTACGTCCGCCCACGGAAGTGACTCGGCGACCAAAAGAATTCTCCATTTAGTATCGTCCCGGACCGGCTTCTGGTACTACAATGACCGTCCGATCACAGGCATTTCCTGCGGGGCTCGGCCTCCGACGGGCGACCCGCTCGTTGGAATCGCTGGCTGGCGTCAGCTTTGGCGTGTAGGACAAGCCGCTCGAGGCTGCACCCCTCGGCACGTCGCGTGACGGCTCTCACCGGTGACGTGGCACGCCACAGTGGTGACTCGAACGGCGGGCCGGAGCCCCGGGGGCATCTGTTTGACGGGTCTGTCGGCTCCGAATGGGGAACGGCTTGGGAAAGTAAGAGAAATGTCGAGCGCTCAGAACGTGCAGACGGTCCGGGAGCGAATCATTGAACTGGCCCGGAGCATCGAGAAGCTTTCAAAGTCGGACGTCCCACCAGAGACCTTTTTCCACGAGTTCCTGAAACGGGTCGTGGCGGCCATTGGCGCTCGAGCGGGAGCGGTCTGGTTGCTGAATGACCGACGCCAGTTGCAGCTCTACTGCGAGCACAACCTGCGCGACACAGGCTTCTACCAGAACCCCAACGCTCAGTCCGTCAACCAGCGAATTCTGATCGACGTCATGGGGCACGGGCAGGCGTGCACATTGAGTCCGGACGACCAGGACGTCGAGCTCCCCACCAACGACCTGCTCATTCTGGCCGCTCTGGTCCGAGACAAGCAGTGCGTGGGCGTGGTCGAGATTTTCCAGCGAGCCGAGACGCCTCCACAGGCCCGCCCCGGCTTTCTGCAGTTCGTCGAGCACGTGACCGGGTACGCGTGTCGGTACTTGGAGCGGCAGAAGGAAACGACGCCCGCTGCGCAGCAGAAGCACTTGTCGGAGGAATTCGAGGAGTTTCTGCTGCAACTGCACGCCAGCTTGGACGCCAAAGAGGTCGCCGCCGTGGCCGCCAACGACGGCCGACTGCTGATCGGCTGCGACCGCCTCAGCGTGGCCGTCCAGTACGGGAAAAAGACGGTCATTCGGGCAATCAGCGGACAAGACTCGGTCAACCAACGGGCCAACCTGGTTCGGAAAATGACGGCCCTGGCCTCGAAGGTCATTCAGATGCGCGAGCCGCTGATCTACACGGGGCGGGTCGAACATCTTCCGCCTCAAATCGAAGAGCCGCTGGCCGACTACATCCAGGAGAGCGGCTCCCGCATGGTCATCGTCTGGCCGCTGTTCGAGACCGAGCCGCTGGTCGAGGAGGAAGAAGACGAAACAACGGGCCGCCGAAAGGAAAAGGAACGAAAGCCCATCGGCGGGCTGGTGGTCGAGCAGATCTCGCACAGCGAGCCGCGGCCCGGCGTGCTGGAGAACATCGAACTGATTTCGAACCACGTGGCCGAAGCGCTGACGAACGCTCGCACCTACGAGCGGCTCTTCCTGTTGCCGGTCTGGCGCTTCCTAGGGCGTTGTTTCCGCTGGCTGGAGGGACGCAACTGGCTGAAGGTGTTGGGCGCCCTCCTGCTGGTGGTCGCTGCCATTCTGGGACTGGTGTTCGTCCCGCGGGACTACCGGGTGACGTGCGAAGGGCGGCTGATGCCCGTCGTTCAGCACGACGTGTTCGCACCGTGGGACGGCGAGGTCGTGGAGATCTACGTCCAAAGCGGCCAGCGGGTGGCCAAAGGCGAGCCGCTGCTCCGGCTGCGAAACGACGAACTGGAGTCCGAGCTGGTCGCAACCAAGAACGAGCTGATCGAAAAGCAGGAGCTGCTGTTCGCCTTGCGCGCCCAACTGGACGAAGCCATCAAAACGGCCGACCGGGAAAATCAGATTCGTTTGCAGGGGCAGATCGCCGAGACGCAAATCCAGATCGACGCGATTCAGGAGCAACTGGAAATCCTGCAGAAACGCCACGACCGCCTGACCGTGCGGGCTCCGATTGCCGGAGTGGTTCCGACCTTCCAGATCGAGCAGTTGCTGCTGCACCGGCCGGTGCAGCGAGGCGAGAAGCTGCTGGAAGTCATGGACGACACCGGCCCGTGGCGACTGGAACTGGAAGTGGAGGAGCACCGCGTGGGACACATCCTGAGAGCTCAGCGGGAGAGGAACGACCCGCACCTGGAAGTGGAGTTCGCGCTGGCCACGAACATCGAATCGACCTACCACGGCAAACTGGACCGCCTGGCCACCCGGACCAACGCCTCCGAGAAGAAAGGCAGCATTGTGCTGGCTTACGTGTCGCTGGACGCCGACCAACTGCCCGTACGCCGGATCGGGGCCGAGGTCCGGGCGAAGATCAACTGCGGCAAACGCAGCTTGGGGTACGTGTTGTTCGGAGACGTGATCGAGTTCTGCCAGAAGTACTTTTGGCTGTAGTGCTGGCTGGCCGCGGCGACACAAATCGAGAAATTTCGCACGGCGACGGCAACGCGCACGTTCGGCAGCGGAATGGGCAACTGAAGGAGTCGACGACATGACCGAGCAGCAGTTCACACCACCGTTGTACCTGGGCGTCGACGTGGGCGGAACGAACATCAAGGTCGGGGTGCTCGACGACGCCGGTCGGGTTCTCTGCGAAGTGCAAGGCCCGACGGAGGTCGAGAAGGGTCCGGAGGCCGGCGTGGAGAAAATCGGCCAGTTGGCCGAGCAGGCCGTTCGGGAGTGTGGCTTGACGCTGGAGCAAGTCTCGGCCGTCGGTCTGGCCACGCCAGGGACGATGGACATTCCGGGCGGAATGCTGCTGGAACCGGCCAACTTGCCCGGCTGGTGGAATTTTCCCATCCGAGACCGAGTGGCCGAGCGGCTGAACAAGCCGACGGTCCTGCAGAACGACGCGAACGCGGCCGCGTACGGGGAGTACTGGGCTGGAGCGGGACGGAAGGCTCGCAGTCTGGTCATGTGGACTCTCGGCACCGGCATCGGTTGCGGCATCATCATCGGCGACTTGATCGTGGAAGGAGCTCACTCACACGGCGGTGAGTGCGGGCACATCATCATCGAAATGGACAACGGACGCCGCTGCGACACGGGCCAGTACGGGACCTTGGAGGCTTACGCCGGCGGGAAGTCGCTGGTCCGACGGTGCCGCGAGCAGCTCGACGCGGGGCGGGAGAGCGTCTTGAGACAATGGCTGGCCGAGGGCAAGGAGCTGACTCCGCTGCTCATGGCTCAGGCCGCCGAGCAGGGCGACGAGCTGTGCAACGAGCTGATCATGGAGGTCGCTCGCTGCATGGGCGTCGGCACCACAACGCTCATGCACACGATCGACCCCGACATGGTGTTGTTCGGCGGAGCCATGACATTCGGTCGGAACGAGACGGAGCTGGGACGGCAGTTCATCCAGCGGATTCGCGACGAGGTGAAAGCGCGGGCCTTTCCAATCCCGGCGCAAAACACGGTCATCGACTACGCTGCGCTGGGCTACCGCGCCGGCTTCATTGGAGCGGCTGGCTGCGCCCGGCTGCACGCTCGCCAGTCGGAACGGTAGGCTGGCCTTTCGACGTACGCCAATGCAATCGTTTCCAAGCGGTCGCTGGCCCGGACTATTCATGAATAGGGGACGCCCGAGACAGGATGCAAAACACCAACCCGAAGCGTGAGCGAGGCAACTCATTCACCACCCCTTGCTTACGCTGCGGGTTCGTGTGACACATGAATAATCCGGGCTGGACGCCTGCCGAGTTTCGGTCCGTCGCAACGGCGGATCGGGCGGCTGTCGCGCAGCCCACCGTGTCTTTCTCGCAGGGCGTGGTCCCGTCTGTTTATCTCTCCCAAGCCACGTCCGCCGCACATTTTGCCCTTCCGGCCCATGACGCGCAGTTTTCCCACTTCTTCGCCGTGCCGGCTGGCAATTTCGCCGCAACGTCCCGCTCGACCGCTGCAATCGTCCCGATCTGCACGTCCTGCGCCGAATTCCTCCAAGTCGAATGATCCTCCCAACCGATACAAGTGGTACAAGCCGTGTTTCCGACACGAGCGGTATGCCCCAGCGCCGGCCGAGTGGGGCCTGGCGGAAAGGTCCGGATCGAGCGGACCGGACCAGTGCCGCTGCCGGGCTGGTGAGCGGCCGCCGCTTTCTGAAGTTGGAGAACCGGGACAGAGAAATGATGTTGAGCCGCGTGAGACTGTTGCTGGTTTGGGCTGTGCTCGGTGGCGGAACCGCGTCGGTGTGGGCGGGCGAGGTTGTGCCGGTCTCGCATCTCTGTCCGAACTGTCCGCCGGAAGGAGCTGTGGTTGAAGTCGGCGACCCGTGGGCGGCCGTGCAGCCGGGTTCGACCTACGTCGGTTCGTACTCCCCCTACTACCAACACCTGCCGGTTGGGCCGGACGGAATTGTCACCGAGCGGCTGCCCGAAGACCTGGGCGGACTGTACGGCGAGTCGCCGTTGGATGCGTACCTGAAAAGCTTTGCGAAGAACCTGTGGGTGCGGTTGGAATACCTACACTGGGACTACGAGCGGCCGGGGGACACCACGCTGGGCGCGCCGGTGCTGGGCGTGCGCGACCCGCGTGAGCCGTTTCCGGTCACGGTCGGGACCAATCTGGCCGGCTTCGCTCACGTGCCCAGCCTGGGCAGCCTCAACCTACGCGACAACCAAGGCCTACGGGCCACGTTGGGGATTCCCTTGACGGTCGGGTCGGTCGAGCTGAGCATTTTCTCGTTTGAAGAAGGTCGGACCGGAATGGCCGAAGACATGGGCGACCCGCGAGTCGGCGCCACCCTGCAGAATTTCATTGCCACCAGCACCTACACCGACGGAGAAATCGGCCACAACCTGTTCCTGTACGACCGTTACTTCTCGGCCGATTTCACCAGCGACTTCTGGGGCGGCGAGGCCAATTTCATCTTCGACCCGCTCGTGCCCGGCCCCGGCTTCAAACTGCGCCCGTTGATCGGCTTCCACTTCTTCGACCTCGAAGAACGGTTGATGCAGCATGGCGTCTACGACCAGAACGGCTTTCTGACCACGCCGCTGATCAGCACGATCGACTCGACAGCCAAAAACCGCATTTACGCTCCGCAGATCGGGCTCCGGTTCGAGTACGTCAGTCGGTGGTTCACGGTGGGGGTCGAGCCGAAAATGGTCTTTGGCATCAACGTGTACAAGGACCGTGTGGTCACCGACGACATGCGCAGCTTCGCCGACCCGGTCGTGTTGACCGAAAAAACCGGAACCAAGTTCGCGCCGATCGGCGACTTCGAGGTCAACGGGCGGGTGCACCTGACGCGGAGCTTCTCGGTGTTCGTCAGCTACCACATCCTGGTCGCCGCTGGCATCAGCCGACCGCAGAACAACATCTACTACGACGACCACGGCCCAAACGCTCCGCAAACGGCCATTGTCGTTCGGCCGTCCTTCGACAACATGGTCATTCAGGGGCTGTCGGTCGGCGGGGAGCTGCGGTTTCGGTAGGGCGGCTCGAACATGACGAGCCCGAGGCGTGCGTGGGCGGCTTGACGCTGTGCCGGGTCGGTCGGTTGGCCGAGCCGTGGCCGACTCGGAACTGCACGTCCGCCTGGTCTTTGCAACGCTTTCCGCTCGAGACGCGACCCGGTCTGCGGGGCCGACGCGCGGCAAGCCGCCGGAAGACGCCGGGCAAGAACGGCTGGTCGGCCGCTCGCAGCGCAAAAAGTTGGCGGTCGCTGGCACACGTCGGAGCCTCTGGTCGGCGGACAGCCGGCAACCGAAAAAAAGGCGGCGGGGAAAGGAGCCGAGGCGATGGACGACGACGGTCCTCCTGGCGTGCCGGAATGGGTCGTCACGTACGGCGATATGATGTCGCTGTTGCTCACCTTCTTCATCATGCTGGTCTCGCTCAGTGAAGTCGTCGCCGACAAGCGGTACCGGGCGGTGGTCGAGGCCATTCAGCAGTACGTGGGCTACGACACCGCTCCCGTCGGACCGCCCGGCAAGAACTACCCGGTCACGAGTTTTGTCGAGCAGTTGGAGTACAAGCTGGGGTCGTTTACCAACGACGACACGGGGTTGGGCGGCATTCGGACCGAGTCGGTCCGCGGCGAGGACTCACGGGTTCTGCGAACACGGGAGGGCATTGAAAAGCTGGTCGGCAAACAGCTGCCGTTCGAGCCGGGGCAGGCAGAACTGACCAACGAGGCTTTGCGGCGGCTGCCCGAAATCGCTCGAGCCATCGCCGGCAAACCGAACAAGATCGAAATCCGGGCTCACGCCAGCCGCCGGCCCCTTCCGCCGGACTGCCCTTTCTCGAACAAGCTGGACCTGACCTACGAGCGGGCGCGAGCGGTTGCGGACTACCTGGTGGCTCACGGTGTCGACCGCGACCGCATTCGCTTGACCGCCGCCGGCGACAACGACCCCCTGGCCGAGCATGGCGACCAGACGGAACAGTGGGAA
>CAYSAG010000180.1:0-5453 GCA_964428935.1 uncultured Planctomycetaceae bacterium
GTCTAGGCCGTCGGTCGTCCACCGTGCCGAAACCTCTGAGACCACGCCCTGCCCTGTTGCTGCTCGCCCATCTCACCCCGTCGCGACGGGGCGGGCCGAATCATTCTCGGTTCCCCCGTCCCGGCGATGAATCGCCGGGCTACCGGCACGGCGTCGCGACGCGACGCCCGGCCAGAAGACGCGGTTTGTCGTGCCGCTGCGGGGCAGGCACAAGGCCTGCCTCTACGGGTGGTGTCGGCTTCATTGCGAAGCGTGCGGGGCGCCCTTGTGGGTGCCCGATTTTTTGGTTCGGTCGTCGACCCCGGTGTTGTCCGTCGGTTGCCGCGTCGTTGTCGTCGGCACCGGATTTGGGCGGCCACAAGGGCCACCCCTACGGTTTGATCGCCGCCCCCCCGTCCCGCGTTACGCGTCACGAAGATCGGTGCTTGGTTCCTTGTTCTTGGTTCGTCGTTCTTCGTGCTTGGTTCGTCCTTCCTCGCCCCTCGTTCGAGGCTCGGAACGAGAACGGATTAGTCGTCGGTTCCGGAGCCGTTGTTGCTGGCGCCCGAGGTCGAGTCTTCTGTCTCGTCCTCCTCGCCGTACTCCGGGTCCGCATACCCGTACCCGTACGGCTGATACCGATAGCCGTAGTAGTAGCGGTAGTCGTAGCCGTACTTGTAGCGGTATCGGTACTTGTACCGGTACTGGCTCTTGTAGGCCGCATAGTCGTACCGCTTGGGGGCTCCCACCGCGTTCACCACCACGCCCAGCAGCTGGCCGTTGACCGTCTTCAGAATCTGCGTCGACCGCGTGGCCGACTCACGCGACCACGTCTTGTCCACTCGCATGACCAACAACACGCCGTCGACCAGGGGAGCGACCGAGGCTGGATCGGAGACGGCCAGCAGCGGGGGCGTGTCGATGATCACTCGATCCACGTTCGGGTCGTCGCGCAATTGCTGAAGCAGGTGGGCGAACTGAGGCGACGCCAGCAGCTCGGCCGGGTTCCGCGAACGCTCGCCGGCGGTCAGCACACGCAAATTTTCGACCTCGGTGGTCTGCAGCGCCGCTTCCAAGTCCATCTTGCCCCGGATCACCTCCTTCACCCCCGGCGATCGCTCCAAGTTGAACAGCTTGTGCAACCGAGGCTTTCGCACGTCGGCGTCGATCAGCACGACCCGCTTGCCCGACTGAGCCATGGTCACGGCCAAGTTGGCGGCCAGTGTCGTCTTGCCATCGCGCGGCTCGGGGCTGGTGATCTGCACCACTTTGGCGTTCTTGCCGGCCGCGCTGAAGAAAAGGCCCGTGCGGACCGTTCGATAGGCTTCCGACGCCGAGGACCGCGGTCGGTGATGGACGCACACGACCGGGTCGACCTTCGACTCTTCCTTGGCCTTGAGATCTTTGGGCGTGAGGTATGGAACGTGCGCCAGCAATGGGCAGCCCAGGGCCATTTGCACGTCTTCCGGGGTGCGGAAGCGTTTGTCCGCCAGCTCGACCACGTACGCCAGACCGAAACCGGCCATCATGCTCAGGGCCAAGGCGACGGCCAGACTGCGGAGCAGGTCGGGCGCCACCTGCCCGCCGAAGGTCGGGGCCGAGACGACTGTGGCCTTGTACCCGCCCACGTCCTCGCTCAGGTTCAGCTCTTCCAACCGCTTCAACACGATGTCGAACAGTTGCCGCTTTCGTTGGATGGCTTGTTGCATGGTGCTGTCGGCCACTTCCAGCTGGATCAGGTCTTTGGCCCGGCGCTGCTCTTCCTTCAGCATCCCATCCAGCTCTTCGACCTGTTTGTCGATGGCCGCGATCTGCTGCTGCAGCGACTCCATGTAGATCGAGAAGATGTCTTTGGGGGAAGTGCCGACCAGATCGTCTTCCAACAGGTTGGGGTCGGCGGCTTCGTCGCCGTCGTGGTCGGGCTGTTCTTCGGGCGCTTCGGCCTCGTTCTCACCGCCGTCGGCGCCGTCGGCTTGCGCCAGTTCTTCCTGCTGCCGTCGCAGCTTGGCGAAGTCGCTTCGCAAGCGAGCCAGCTCGTCGGCAGCGATCTTGCGTTGGTCGAGCAATTGCGCCAGCTGGTCCTGCAGCGACTGCCGCTCTTCGGCCACCTTCGCCAACTGCTGTTCTTTTTCGTTTTGGCTGAGCACTTCGCGGGTCAGCTCGATTCGCTTGCGGATCGAAACGACGTCTGGGTGGTTCTCGCCGTATCGTTCCAGCAGGCGTTGTTCTTCCTGCAGGAGCGGGAGCAGTTCGGTGTCGGCAGCCGTCTTGTCGTCTGACAGGAACTCGCCCTTCTCGATCTTCTTCTGCAGCTCGTCCAGCGTCTGCAGTTTTTTCTTGACGAAGTCGATCTGCTGGTCGATCTGGACCAAGTTCACCTCGGCTTTGCGCAGCTCATCCTGAACCGGCTTCAGGCTGGGCGTGGCCGCCCTGGCCTGCTCGACCAGCAACAGCAGAGCTCGCGGATCCGCGCCGCCAGCCAGCGCCTCTTGAAAGGCTTTCAGTTGCGCCACCAGTTGCGACCGCTGAATCAGCAGTTCGCTCCGCGAGTCCTCGATCCGGGCCACTCGGGCCTGGTACATGTTGGCGCCGTCTTCGGAGCGAGCCAATAGGTGGCCGTTCTGCCTGCGGAACTCCGCATACTCCCGCTCCAGCTTGGCCAGATCGTTCGACAGTTCCGTCTTGGCCCGGCTGAACAGCTCCAGCGCCGTGCGGGTGATCATGTCGCGGTCCGACTGCAGATACTCCTTGTAGCTGGCGATGATTTCCTGCAGGATCGTCTTGCAGTCGTCGGGACGCGGGCCCTTGTAGCTGAGCTTCAGAATCTCGGTGTCTTTCTCGATTTCGACCGACAGATTCTTCAAGACGACGCCGACCGGATCCGTTTCTTCTTTCAGCGACGGCAGCTCTTTCAGAATCCGGCGGCCGGGCCGCGGACGCCTCACCATCTGGACCTTGATGCCCGCCTCCTCTTCGATCCGTCGGACCAAGTCGCGGTCGGCTTCACTGAGCGAATCGTACGGGACCCCGTTGACGGCGGGGCTGACCACGAGCGGGCTTTGAATCAGCGAGGCCTGCGTTTCTAGACCAGCCACTTTCGCGGCGAACAGCGTGGTCGGGTCGGTCTGAAGGGTGAGCGGTGCGGACTGCTTGACCAGAACGCGGGCCGTCGATTCATAAACCGGCGGCCGCTTGAAGTAGTACAGTACGCCCAGCGAGATGCCGATCGTGACGATCGAGATGATGATCCACTTGCGACGCAGCACGACCTCGAGCAAGTTCGGGCCCTGCTCGTCGGCAAAAACGATGCGGTTCAGGTCCGGCTGAGCGTACTCCGTTGCAGTAGCCATGATCTTACAAGCTCCTTAGCGAGGTGCCCCCACGGCGGAAAGGAAATGCCGAGTGCTTGGTGCTTGGTGCTTGGTGCTTTCTTGGCCGGGCTTCGGGATTCGGGATTCGGAGTTCGGAATTCGGGACGAAAACCGGTGCTTAGTGCTTGGTTCCTGGTGCTTGGTGCTTGGTTTCCGGACGGGGAGCGGGTGAATCGGGACGCGGGACGCGGGACAACGGGACGCGGCGCTGAGGCGTCTAGGCCGTCGGTCGTCCCCCGCGCCGAGACCACTGAGACCACGCCCTGCCCTGTTGCTGCTCGCCCACTTCATCCCGTCGCTACGCGACGGGCCGGATGTTTTTCGCTTCGCTTCCCCCGGTGATGAATCGCCGGGCTACCGGCACGGCGTCGCGTCGCGACGCCCGGCCAGAAGACGCGGTTTGTCGTGCCGCTGCGGGGCAGGCACAAGGCCTGCCTCTACGGGTGGTGTCGGCTTCATTGCGAAGCGTGCGGGGCGCCCTTGTGGGTGCCCGATTTTTTGGTTCGGTCGTCGACCCCGGTGTTGTCCGTCGGTTGCCGCGTCGTTGTCGTCGGCACCGGATTTGGGCGGCCACAAGGGTCGCCCCTACGGTTTGGCCGCCGCCCCCTGGTGCCCCGCGTCACGCGTTACGCGTCACGGAAATCGGTCCTTGGTGCTTGGTGCTTGGTGCTTCGTTCTTCGTTCGGGACGCGGGACGAGGCGCGTCCCGAATTCCCAGTCCCGAACTCCGAATCCCGAATCCCCTTCACCGGCTCAAGCCGGTTCGACCTGACAGTCGGGCAGCTCGATCGACACGCCCTGGTTGATGAACCGCACGCACACCAAAAGTCGGGTGTGGCTGTGCCGCTTCACCACGATCCCCTCGAACCCCTTGAACGGACCGCTCTTCACTCGCACCCATTGCCCCGGAACGATCCGCTGCTCGACGGTCAGCGGCACGCCGGTTTGAATCAGCCGCCAGATGTTGCACAAGTCCCTCCACAACTGCTCGCCGTCGAACACCTTCAGCCAACGGCTGATGCAGTTGCTCTTCATGGCCAGGTACCGCTGCTCGTGCGTCCCGTACATGAAGACATAATTCGGGAACAGCGGCAGGTAGGAGGTCCGCACGCGGCCGTTCGGAGACCGCTGACGTTTCTTGACGGTGGGGAGGTAGAAGGGGATGCCGGCGGCCAGCAGTTTCCTGGCCAGTCTTTTTTCCTGCCGGGAGCGGGTGTAGAACACCCACCAAGATCGTTCACCGTCGTTGACCAGCGGGTAATCGAACAGACACTCCGGGTACAGGTCCGGTTCCTTAGCGAGCAACGGCATGGAGGCACCTGCGGTCGAAAGTGGACGGAGCGTCCGATGGGAACCGCGTCAGCGGAGGCGAGCCGATTGTTTCGACGACGTCGCCGGTCGGTGCTGGACGCTCACCTTGCCCCGCGCACACTCCGTTCTTCTGGGTGACACTCACCCACGAAGACGACTTCGGCACTGGCACACACCCACCGTCCGTAGCACGGCATCGCCTCCTTGGTCGCTCCGTCGGCTCCGCTCCGTCAATTGGCCCGCTGTCACCTCCTTTGCCAGGCGCCTCCGTGTACCGCCGACACATCAGTTCAAACGACGCGCCGGCCTTCATCCCGGCGGAAGCACGTGGTGGATTCGAGAAAAGGACAAGACCGTCTAGACTCGGAAGTCAGCCCGCACAGCGTCTGCCCCAGTCAAGGACCGTCCTCCAAACGTCGGTCGGACGATCCCTTCGGTCACGCCGAGCTCGACTTGCTTCTACCCCCAGATTTACCGAGCTTGACAACGGCCGACCGGGGTGGGCCGTCTGGCGAAAACGGACCAAACCGGCGCTACGACTGCAGCACTGGCTTGGCCCGCTCGGCTTCGGAACGTGCGATTGGCATTCGCGCCCACTCGGTTCTGGCCCTTGCCTAACTCGGCTAACTTTCCTGCCCGGCCCATGACCGTTTCGGCCGTCAATAGTACACGCGCCGAAGAGGGGGTGTCAACGAGATTGGCTTGGATTTTTGAAGAACGGAGGAACTTGTCCGAGCCGCCGTGGCGATCGGCCCAGCGACACGCCTTCTGTCGCGTGTGCCGGTCGGACGG
>CAYSAG010000180.1:5553-10489 GCA_964428935.1 uncultured Planctomycetaceae bacterium
CTTGTTCCTGGTTCCTGGTGCTTGGTTCTTCGTTCGTCGTGCCTGGTGCTTGGTTGCGGGACGCGGGACGGGGAGGCGGAGCAATGGGACGCGGGATGCGGAGGCGGGGTCTCGCGGGCGTCTTGCCGTCGACGATAGGGCGTGACCCTTCGGCGCTGGAGGCAACAACGGCCACGACGGAGCGTGGCCCTCCGGGGCCGCAGGGACGCAGTGCCTCGCGTCCGCGATGCATGCAGGACCGTCGAGCAGCGCTGGTCGGCGCAACAATACCGATGGTCTCACAGCCTGCCAAACCCGCGCGGGCGGGTGTGGAGCGGTCGCGGAGCGACCGGGGGCCGGTAGCCGGGTGTTTCAACGCCCGGTCGGTTCGCGCCACAACAGGTCGGCGCGTCGCGTAGCGACGCGGTGATTGGTCGCGCGTTGTTTGGCCCATCGCCCGTTGCCCCTGTCGCAATTCGTGCGGCCACGTTCTGCCCTCTTGCCGCTCGCTCATTTCATCCCGTCGCTACGCGACGGGCCGAATCTTTCTCGCTTCGCTTCCCCCGGCGATGAATCGCCGGGCTACCGGCACGGCGTCGCGTCGCGACGCCCGGCAAGAAGACGCGGTTTGTCGTGCCGCTGCGGGGCAGGCACAAGGCCTGCCCCTACGGGGCGCGGGACGCGGGCGGGGCGCAAGAAAAAACGGCCCCGGGATGCCGGGGCCGTCCGGAAGTTCGCTGCCAGTCAGAGTCGCTGCGACTCGATCACCGTGACCACAAGCCGAACAGGCCGAAGCTGGCCGAGTCGATCAGGTTCATGATGGTGTTGAGCACGACCTCGTGCGGCCGGTACTGCAGAACGATGACGTCTCCCGGTTGGATGATTACACGCTGGGTCGGATCGTTGCCCGACACCGCCTTGGCCAGGTCGATCTTGATCTGGTACTGCTGGCCGCCGATCGTCCGGATGATTCGGCAGTCGGTTGGAGGGAACACCGTCCCGCCGTAGCTACCGCCGTAGCCGTACCTTGAGCTGACCAGAGCCCCCGCACGCCCGCCTGGTGCCGTCGCCAGGCTGCCGCCGGCGATGGCGATCGCGTCCAAGACATCGATGTCGTAGTCACGTGGCAACGGGTGCTGGCCGCCTTGCAGAAGACCGCCCGTGTAGAACACCTCGGTCTCGCGGCCTTGGATCAGGACCACGTCGCCGTCGTGCAGGATGATGTCCTGCTGGGTGATCTCCGGCATCTTCTCTCCCGGGCCGATGCGAATGGGGATGCGCGTGATGTTCTTCGACGAAGTGATCAGTTCCTGCAGGCCGGTTTCATCCGACAGTTTCTCTAGCAAGTACGGCATCTGCTGAGCGTCGGCAAAGGCGCCTCGTAGGATGATGATCTCGTTCTTGGCGTCTTCGCCTGGCAGTCCCCCGGTTTCGCTCAACGCGTGCAGCACGTCGTTCTCGTAGGCGGGCAGGTGGATGGAGTAGGTCTTGCCCTTCTTGGTCGAGCCGAGGATCAGCCCGCGGCCGCCCGTGTTGACGTTGACCGACTCGGTGTCTTCTCGGACCACCAAGATGTTGTAAGTTCGTTTTCGCATCAGGGTGACGATGATCCGAGCCCGCTCGGGCTTCAAAATGCCCGCTCCCACGTACGCGTCGCGAATGCGTTGTTCGGCTTCGGCAATCGTGGCGCCGGACACGTAGAGCGGTTCGATCATGGGCAAAGCGATTCGGCCGTCGTCTCGTATGGGAATCGGGTAGCCGATGGCCGGCTCCTCGGACTCGTCTTTCGGAATGTGCACCGGTGGCGGTTCGTTCTCGCTGCCGATGATTCCTTCAATGTAGACGCCCAGGATATCGCCTGGGCCGAGGAAGTACGCTTTCGGCGGGTCCTGCCTGAGCTGGAGGAAATTGATTCGCACCTTCTGGCTGCGTGTCGGGTTGGTGAGCAGGTTCGGCACGCAGTCCGGGCTCAACTGATACATTCTCCAGCCCGCGCAGCCGCTCAGGCTGATGGCTGCGACGGCCAGCAGTCCGATTGCCTTCCGCCTTAACGCCTTCACCGTTTTCGCCTCCAAACCTGGCTGTCCAAGGATCCGTCCTTGGGGCCTTTGGAAGAACAGAGCTGTCGGTGACGCAGCCGCCTCAGCGACGACAGGGCCGACTGCGGCAGTTCGACTTGCAGCTTCTGTCCTGTGCTACGAGCGCCCCCCAATCTCGGTCAACGTCGTCTTTCTGGCCGGTGTGTGCGGAGTCAGTTCATGTCCCCGGTCGAGGGAACGAGCCTTCCGGGTCGGCGCGCGACCAGCCTCCACCCAGAGCAGCCCTCGCCCCGCACAGACCCACAGGCCGTTCGCCGCCGTTTGACCAACCGCGAGCGGCTCGGTCGGACCGACGCCCAACTCGCAAACGCGGCTCAGTTCCCCGCTCGCCGTGGCTCCGTGTTCCGGTCCGTGTCGTTTGCCGAGCCCACCTCCAGTCGAAACGCCGACCACACCTGTACGTCGGCGACCTGGACTGGCCCGACCGAAACACACTACACGTACACGCCTTAGTTCCTAATCGGTCGTCACGTTCGGCAACATCAGCAAAAACGAAAAAATGGGCACTTGTGTTGGTTCTTGGTGCTTGGTGCTTGGTGCTTGGTGGTTGGTGCGAAATGGCAGGGACCCAGCACATGCCATGCCCGGTCCGAGATGCCGGGTCCCAGACACGGCTCTCTGCCCTCCGCTCCTCTGCTCTCCGCTACTCTGGTGCTGGGTGGTTCGTGCCTGGTGGTTTCTTGGCCGGGGTTCGGAATTCGGGACGCGGGACGCAGGACGCGAGGGACCGCGTCCCTCCGGAGGGCCACGCTCCGTCGTGGCCGCTGTCGGTCCGGAATTCGGGGTTCGGCATTCGGAATTCGGGACGCGGGACGGGCGACGGGGGTAACCGCGGTCTGTCCGGGACGGCTTCGGAAAACCCCGTCGTAGGCCACTGCTCGTCACACGCTGCAATTCCACTTGCCGGGCCGGGGTGTCTTCTGGTAGACAGCGTCTGGCGACAGGTCGGAGCGGCGGCGTGCCGCCGCTGGCCGGCGGTCGGCGTGTGTCGGCCGGTGGCCGACCGTCGTCGGCATGCGGCCGTCGGCCGGTGTGTGCTGCCGCTGGCTGCCGTTACCCGACGCTCTTGCTACTGGGGCCGCTCGTCCCTGGGTCGCTCGGACGGAGCCGAACTGGGGTGGGTTGTTGTCTCAGACCCGCTGGCAAGGAGGACCGGCTTTGAAGATTCGCAGTCCGCTCTTGACCAAGCTGGCCGCTCGGCTGGCCGTCTGGGCCGGCAAACTGCTGTTTTCGACCGTGCGAGTGAAACTCTTCCCGGCCGTGCCAGGAATCAACTCGTACGAAGACACCGGCGAGCAGCGTTTCCTGTACTGCACCTGGCACGACTCGATTCTGCTTCCCATTTTCGCTGGTCGGCCGCGTCACATGGCCGCCCTGGTCAGCCGTCACCAGGACGGTTCGTACTTGGCCGAGGGCATGAAGCTGTTGGGAATCGTTCCCGTCCGGGGCTCGACCAGCCGTGGGGGCACCGCGGCTTTGAAGCAACTGCTCACGCAAGCCCGGAACCGCCACATTACCATTACGCCGGACGGTCCCCGCGGGCCGCGACGCAGAATGAAGCCTGGCATTGTGTTCCTGGCGTCGCACACGGGACGCCCCATTGTGCCGGTCCTGTTCTGCTGCGACCGAGCCTGGAGAATTCAGGGAAGTTGGACCGACCTTGTCGTGCCCAAGCCTTTCTCGACCGTGGTCGGACTTTCGGAAAAACCCATTTGGGTTCCACCGGGACTTTCGCGCCAGCAAATCGACCAGTACTGCCAAGTCGTGCAAGCGGCCATGGACCGGCTGGCCGGTTGGGCCGAACAGATTGAACAGGGAGCCGACCCGGCTTCGGTTCGACCGGAGTCGCGGCAGCGAGCCGCCGCGTGAGGCGGCCCGGCACGGGTGGGCTTCGGCGGCTCCGGTTGCCCGACGACCCGCGGGCGCTCAGCCGAGTTCACTCGGCTTCGGACATTGCGGCTGGGTCGACTAAAGCGTCTGTGCCGGTTCTGCCGATTAGGCAAGCAAGGCCGACGTTTTGGTTTGCCTCCTCCTTCGCCATTCGGTCTAGCCAGGGCTGGCTTGCGAGCGGCCGGTGCGTCGCGGGCTGGTCGCCGGTCCGTTTTGCAGGCCAGACGGCCTTCCCGAGTTCGGACCCCGTCCAGCGTGCTGGTCTCGGCCGCGTGCGGACGCCTCCGACCGCTCGTTCGCTTCTCCCGACGGCCCGTCGTCTGGCGACCGTCCTGTCCGTGTGCGTGTCGTTTTTTCCGGGCATGAAGCCGGTGGGGGCTCGGCCCGTGTTCGAGCGTCCGGGCCGCGCGGCGAGCGGCGGTCCTCGGAGCCGCTCGGCGAAAGCCGACCCAAACCCCGCCGCAGTCGACCTCCGTTCGGCGTTCGGACGGCCGTCGCGGCGTCGTGGGGTTGCGGCGTCGTCGGCCCGAGCACGGCAGCGGAAGGTCCGGCCGCCGCGACTGCAGCGTGCGGGTGCCGGAGGCTCGGGCGTCCAACTCGCCCGCGGCGCCTCACCGAGCTCCCCCAACGCGGGAGGTTTTTGTGTCAGAAATGAGTCGGCAACTGTGGGTCTGGACCACGCGAGCTCTCTTGTTGCTGGTTGCGTTGTTGCAGCGGGCCGCCCGAGCGGGGACGGACAGACCTGCGGCGTCGGTCGACGCGTCGGCCGCGGTCGTCGCGGTTGAAACGCCCACAGCCGGAGCGTCGGTCGAGCGTGTGTCGAGCGACGCCCGCTTGTCGCAGCCAACGCCGCTCCGCTCCGACGCCGCCGACGGTCCTTCTGCTCCGTCGTCCGTCCGGTTCAGCTCGTTCACGCAAGCCTTTCAGTCCCCTTCTCGCGGGTTCGCATGGGAGAAAGCGGGCCACCG
>CAYSAG010000181.1:0-10478 GCA_964428935.1 uncultured Planctomycetaceae bacterium
CTGGCCACAATGCCAATGACCCCGGCGTGCCAGCCCGGTTGGTGCAAAACCAACGCCCCCCGCTCCAACCACTCCGGGTGGACCGCCACCAGCTCTTTCGCCTCCTTGAACATTCGCCGTTCCAGCGTTTGGCGGTCGCGGTTGAGCTGCTCCAGGTAGACGGCCAACCGAGCGGCCCGGTCGGGGTTGTCGGTCGTCAACAGCTCGACGGCCAACCGAGCCTGGCCCAGTCGTCCGGCCGCGTTCAGTCGCGGCCCGAGCTGGTAAGCAATGTGCTCGGCGTCCAGTTTCTCGCTGCCTTCCAACTGGGCCACTCGCAGCAGCGACCGAACGCCCACGCCCGCTCGCTGCGCCAACCCGGTCAGTCCGTAGCGAACCAGAATGCGGTTTTCGCCGGTCAGCGGCACCACGTCGGCCACGGTCGCCAAGGCCACCAGGCTGACCGCTTCAATGAGAAACTCGCGCATTCGCGGCGACGCCCGCCGCCCGTCGCCCAGACGCTGGCAAATGGCCCACGCCAACTTGAACGCGACGCCGCCACCGCAAAGTTCGCCGAACGGGTACGCACTGCCTGGCAGTCGAGGGTGGACCACGGCGGCCGCCGCCGGCAACTCCGGCCCCAGCTCGTGGTGGTCCGTCACAATCAGTTCCAGACCCAACTGCCGGGCCAGCTCCGCCTCGGCCAAACTCGTAATTCCGCAGTCGACCGAAACCAGCAGTCGATTCGGGTCCTGCTCGTGCAGACGGCGAATGGCGTCGCAGTTCAAACCGTAGCCTTCCTCCAGCCGGTCGGGAATGTAGTAGTCGGTGTTGGCTCCCGCCAATCGCAGACAACGCCACAACAAGCCAGTCGCCGCGACGCCGTCCACGTCGTAGTCACCGTAAATGGTGATGCGACGACCCGCACGAATGGCCGAGACGATTCGGTCGGCCGCCTCGTCCACACCCGGCAGCAGCGACGGCTCGTGCAGGTCGTGCAGGGTCCCCGCAAGGAATGCCCGAGCTTGCTCGCGGTCCGTGTAGCCCCGAGCGGCCAGGACTTGAGCCACTAGAAAGGGCACGTTCAGCGCGCGACTGAGCTGTCGAACTTGAACTTCGTCGTGCGGCGCAATGCGCCAGCAACGAGGACGATGAGACATGGTCGTCGGAATCCGTTCTGCTTCGGCCTCCGTCCGGGTAAAAACCTCAACGGCCGACATTACAGCACAGCAGCCGGTAACTGTCAAAGGTCGCCAGCTCAGCGGACGGACGGCGTCGAGAGTCGCCCGGTCCGGCGCCGGTCCGGTGTTTGCCAGTTCAGGCCGCCGAGCGGTGGCTGGTTGGAGCTACCTGGACGACTTTGCCGCCTCAGAAGCTCGCTCAACCGGCACAATGACGTAGGGCATTTCCCGTTCCAGGTCGGGAGCCTTACGGCCGGGGCCGTGCTTCGGAAGAACCTCGACGAAGTACATCAGGTCCCATTCGGGGACAATGAAAGAGCCTGGAATGACGCCGACGTACCGGCCGGACGCGCGGTCGAAAGCCATCTCGACCGTCTCGTAGTCCTCGAACTGCGTCAGGTGACGGTAACGGAGTCGCACGCTCTGGATTTCCAGTGGGCTCTTGACTAGGGCCGACACCACCAGGTCCTGGCCGGGTCGGGCCGACCGAACCCGCTCCACCTCGACCACCAACGACGGCTCGACGGACACTCGCTGCTGGTGCTGCAGCAGCCGCTGGCGCGTAGCGGGGTCCAGGGTGTCCTGGCTGGGGAGTTCCTTCAACCGCTCCAGCCCAGCCTCCAGCTTCTGCAGTTCCTCCTTCCAGTGTCGGCTGAACCCGACGCGGTGCACGCCGAACTGCAGCGTTTCTGGGTAGACGTCGCCAGCCGACTCGACAATCTTCCTCCAAGCCTCCACAGCCTGCGACTCCAGCTGCACGCACCGCTGGTGGGCGAAGCGGTCTTTGGTCTCGACGTAGACGTTGTACCACACAGCGGCCTTCATTCGGGCGGCGTGGTAACGGGCCAAGTGAGCCAGGATTCGAAGGTCGGTCAAGGTGACGTAGAACTCGCGAGCCGCGTTGCCTTTCAGCCCGGTGGCCGCAGCTTGGGCCGCCCGCACGTCGGCCAAAATACGCTGGGCCGTTTGAGCAAACCAGCGGGACGTCTGAAACGGGCTGCGCAGAGCCGTGAATTGTCCGGCCAACAGCTGACGCGCTGCGTCCCGGTAGCTTTGGAACTGCTCCACGTCCGTGCCGGTGCCTTGAGCGTACTGAGGCAGGTCGCCGAAACGCATCATTTCGGCCCAGCCACGTGTGGTCGGGAAGTACCGGTAGTTGTACGCGGCCGCCACAATGCGAGGCAAAACGCGGCTGGCGGTGTGCAGCGCGTTCATGACGCGCGGTCCTGCCTTCGGGCCAAACCGCCGGACGAACTCGCGCTGCCAAATTTCGGAAGGCACGTCGGGGTCGTACGAAACTCGCCCCCAAACTTGGTAGTAGTGCCAGTAGCGTTCGAACTCGTACGTGTAGTAGCGGTAGCGCGGGGTCAGCAACGAAAACGGCTCTTCGTCATGCGGGCTGCCAAGCATTTTCGTCGCCAGCATCTCGTTGACTTCGAAACTGCGGCCGTCGTAGACGCGAGCACTTTGAGCGAAACGTCGCACGTACTCCGGATCGCCCCACAGCAGGAACCGGGCCGTCCCGCCGCTCCAAAGCCGCCAATGAATCTCGTACCGCTTCGGGTAACGCAGCAGGTCCGCGTACCCATGCCGACGGTCGCGCTGGTTCTGCGGGTTGACGTGCGTGGGATGAAACGGCAGCCCCAGCTGTTCCATCCAATACTTGGTCGCGACCCGAAAGGGCAAGCCCTGAGCGACGGCGTCGTCGATGACCTCGTCCGGCAGCCCTTTGGCTCGCAGGTCGAACCGAATCTTGGGCTGCAACTGTCGCAGCGCTCCAAAAACCTCGTGCCAGAACCCAGGCGTTTCTTTTCGCGTCAGACCCGACTCCCAGTGCATGCGGAACTGGATTCCGTCTAAGTTGGGAAACGTGTTGAGCAATTTCTTCAACGCCGCCTTGGTGTAGGGAGCCAAGTTCTTTGCTGTCAGACCGGAGACCAGGTGAGGGGCTTTCTTGCCGGCCAGCTTCGAGGCACCGGGAATGCCTCCGCTCTGCACACCGCCGCGGTAAATGTGGTCCCAAATTCCCAGGGTGACCCGAATTCCTCGCTGGTGCGCCAGCTCGATCACTCGCCGCAGCGCGGCCGTGTTCTTGGCTTGTTGCCGCGCCGTCATCCCGTACAACTTCACTTCGGGAAACCCGTCGACGTCGAAAAAGTACGGGTACGGCGGCGCCAAGAAGCCGCCGTTCTCGTAGCCGAAGATGATGACGTAGCTATTGATGCGGCTTCGGGCCAGCAAGTCGAAGTACCGCTTCCAGTAGTTCTCGTCGTAGAGCCGCTGCTCGAACAGCCGGCGGTGCATTGTGTAGGTCGAGACGGCTCGGTCGGTCAAAAAGGGCGACTCGGCGGTTTCACGCACGTGAGCGAACAGGTCTTCGTCGTCCGTGGCCCAGCCGATCCGGTCCGCCGTGTCCAAGGCAGCGTACATGAGACCGACCGAGTCACGTCCGCAAAGCACGACCAGACGCCGGCCCTGGGGCCGAAGAAGGCCGATTGCCAGCGACTCGGGCCGCGGCGGCACTTTCAGGCCGCATCGGGCAACAAGTTCCGCCACAGGCCGGCACGTCGCCAGGCCCGCGACGACCACATGCGAGCCGTCGGCTCGGTCCAGACTGTCCAGCCTCGCCACGCCTCTCGCTCGCCGCGAAACGGCCTGAATCAACTGCTCGACCCCGTAAGCCGCCGGCCCGCTCAGCTTCTCGGGCAAAACGACTTGCACTTTGTCCTGTCCGACTGCCGGCAACGACAGCAGCGCGACGACGATCAGTGAGCTGATCCAAGACCGCATGGTCCCTCCCCTCACTTCCGCTGGGTTGAAGTCCGGTCAGTTTGAAGCGTTGAGATGAGCGACGCGTTTGGCAGCGGCTGAGCGTTCTAGCATAATGACCACAGCGCAGCCGGACCAACGAAAGCGGCAATTTGCAACGGAGCGGAACGGTGAGCGGACGAAAGGGGAACGCCATGAAGGTGAACCGCCGGACGATGCTGCAGATGACCGGGCTGCAAGTGACGGTCGGGACGCTGGGCCTGCTACCGAAGTTACGGGCGTCGGAAGGACGTTCGCCCGTCTCGGAGCAGCGTCTTGAGGCGGCCGCGTCGGCACCGGTGCTGAAACGAGAGTTGTTCACCTCGCCCGTAATCATCGAATCGATCGAACTGCTGCGGGGACGGCGCGACTATTTCATTCGGGTCCGGTCGAAGGACGGTGCCGAAGGCATGGCCGTGGACAACGGCCGGGCACGCTACCTGTACCCGATTCTCAACAAGCTGATCATTCCGTACTTCATTGGGAAAGACGCCCGAGACCTGGAGCAGCACCTTTGGGAGGTTTACCGGTTCCGGAGCAACTACAAGTTACAGGGATTGGCGCTCTGGTGTCCGGTGGCGTGGGTCGAGTTTGCCATTCTGGACATGCTGGGTCGGATTGCCGGCAAGCCGCTCGGCGAGCTGCTGGGCCGAATCGTCCGAACGCGCGTGCCGTTCTACGTAGCCAGCGGCCGACGCGACTCGACCCCCGAGGAAGAAGTCGACTACCTGCAGAAACTGATCGACCAGACGGGCGCTCGGGCGGTCAAGTTTCGCGTGGGCGGTCGGATGAGCCGCAACGCGGACGCCATGCCCGGCCGCACCGAGAAGCTCATCCCGCTCGCCCGCCGCGTCCTGGGCGACCAAATTGCCATCCACGCCGATTCGAACAGCTCGTACGACCCGCCGGAAGCGATCCGAGTCGGACGGATGCTGGAGGACATCGGCGCGGTGTTCTTCGAAGAGCCTTGCCCGTTCGACCACTTCGAAGACACCAAACGCGTGGCCGACGCACTGACCATCCCGGTCGCTGGCGGCGAGCAGGAATACAGCCAGTACCGGTTCCGTTGGGCGATCGCCCACCGTGGTCTGGATGTCGTGCAGCCCGACTTGCATTACTACGGTGGCCTCATTCGGTCGACGCGAGTAGCCCGAATGGCAGCCGTGGCCGGCATGCCGACCACCGTGCATATTTCAGGCGGCTTCGGGTTCGTGTACATGCTGCACTTCGCTTCGTTCACTCCAGACATCGGTCCGTACCAGGAATACAAGCGAGGGATCGAACGGTACCGCGACTGGTTCGACCCGCCGCTCCGCATCGAAGGCGGAGCTCTCACGGTGCCCCGTGGACCGGGCGTCGGCATTGTCGATCCCGGGGAGGTGCTGAAGGACGCCAAGCCGGTGGTTTGAACGGACCGGTGCGAGGTGGTTCTGTGTTGGAAGGAGGTGTGGTCCGATGCGAAGCAAACGCGAGTGTCTGGGCGTGCTGGTGGTTTCCCTAGCGGTTCTGTTCATGGCCAGTCGCTCGTCGGTCGCTCAACGACGCCGGGCGGCTCGTTCGCCTTACCAACCGGACCGCGTCGAGGTCTACAAGAAGGTGGGCGAGGTCGAGCTGAAAATGCACATCTTTTTGCCGCCCGGACACAAAGCGGACCAGCGACGAGCGGCCGTTGTCTTCTTCTTCGGCGGTGGCTGGCGCGGTGGCAGTCCACAGCAGTTCTTTCCGCAGTGCTACTACTTGTCACGGCGAGGCATGGTGGCCATGGCCGCCGAGTACCGCGTGTATTCGCGCCACAAAGCCAAGGTCGTGGACTGCGTCGCGGACGCCAAGTCGGCCATTCGGTGGGTCCGGCGGAACGCCGAGCGGCTGGGGGTCGACCCGGACCGAATTGCTGCCGGAGGCGGCTCGGCCGGCGGGCACCTGGCCGCTGCCGTCGGAACGCTGCCGGAATTCGATGAACCAACCGAAGACCGCTCCGTCAGCTCACAACCCAACGCCATGATTCTGTTCAACCCGGCATTGGACCTGCGGCCCGAAGGCTTCCGCGAGACGTTCACGGAACGACGTTACCAAGAGCTGCGGTCCCGAATGGGAGCCGAGCCGGAAAAGTTGTCGCCGGTTTGCCACGTCCGTCCCGGTCTGCCGCCGTGCATTATTTTCCACGGCCAGAACGACACGACGGTGCCTTTCCGCCAGGCCGAGGAGTTTGCGAAGAAAATGAAGGAGGCCGGCAACCGCTGCGAGCTGGTGGGGTACCCGGGAGAACGGCACGGCTTCTTCAACTACGGTCGCAAAGGCAACCGGGCCTTCTTGAGCACCCTGGAGAAAGCCGACCGGTTTCTGACCTCGCTGGGGTTCCTGCAAGGCGAGCCCACGGTGCAGCAGGTCTTTGCGAAATGACGACGGCGGCGAGAGGGCCACGTGGAACAGAGCCGTTTCGGACGGCGGCCAGAGCGCAGTACCATGCGTGACTTGGTCTCTGGTCGCCGTCCGCCGACCGTCAGGCGGTGGCGGCGTCCGAACGGGCGGAGAAAGCGACACGAGCGAAGCGGCAGGTCGTCGCAAACCGCTAGCTCACTTTCTCGATTCGAATCTGCGCCTTGGCGCTGCCGACGGTGACTTGCTTTCCGTCCTTCAGGTCTTCGCTCCAGTTCAACGCGTTGGCCAGCGTTTCGCCCCGCACGTACTCTTCCCACTCCCGGACCGCCGCCTTCACCTCTTCGTCCTGGGTCCGCCAATAGACCACGATTCGGTCCTCGATTTCCAGGCCGTTTTCTTTTCGGAGCTGTTGCACGTGGCGGACAAAGTCCCGTGCCGCTCCTTCCCGTCGCAACTCGGGCGTCACTTCCGTGCACAAAGCGACCTGCACGGCCCGGTCGGCTGTGGACAGCCAGTTTTCCGCATGCTCGGTTTCGACCAGCACGTCTTCCGGTGTCAAGATGACCAACTGGTCGTCTAGGCGCAATTCGACGTTCTGTCCGGACCGGAGCGGTGCCAGCTCGTCCGCTGACCGCTGCGGTAGCTCTTGCCGAATCCGGTTGAGCAGTTTTCCGTACTTCGGTCCGAGCGTCTTCAGGTTCGGTTTGTAGACGTAGCGGACCAAGTCGTCGATGCTGTCGCAGGTCGTCACTTTCTTCACGTTCAGCTCGTCGCGAATCAGCTCGCTCAGCCGTTCAATCGCCTGCCTCCGGTCCGGTTCCGTCGTCGCCACTCGCAATTCGGGCAACGGCTGCCGCACCCGAATGCCGGCGTCTTCACGCAGTTTGTGTCCCAGTCGCACGACCTGCTGGACCGCAGCCATTTGCCGGTTCAGCTCCGGGTCGAGCAGCTCCGGGTTCGGCTGCGGGTAGTCACACAAGTGGACGCTCTCGGGTGCCGACGCGTCCCAGCTGCGGACCAGGTTCTGGTACATCCGCTCGGTCAGGAAAGGCAGGCACGGCGCCAGCAGCTTGACCAGAGTAACCAGCACTTCGTAAAGCGTCTGGTAGGCCGCCAGTTTGTCGCGGTCTTGGGCGTTGCGCGACCGCCAGAATCGCCGTCGGTTCCGTCGGATGTACCAAGTCGACAGGTCGTCGATGAACCGTTGAGCCGCTCGGCAGAACTCCGCCACGTTGTAGTTTTCGAACTCGCGTCGAGCCGTCTGGATCAGCTCTTGCAAGTTCGACAGAATCCACCGGTCGATTTCTTGACGCTCGGACATCGGCACGGCCGGCTGCCTGGGGTCGAACTGGTCCAGCCGAGCGTAGTTGACCAGGAAAGCGTACGAATTCCACAGGGGAATCAGGACCTGCCGGCGAACTTCGTCCGAAGGCTTGCTGGTGACGCGGCAGGTCGGCATGCCTTCGGGGGTTTCGGTAATGACGCCGTTGGGGGTCTCCAAGGCGACGCGCTGGTCAGGGTGACGCGTACCAAAACGCAGGTCGGCGGCCGGGTCCTGGGCCAGGAACATCCAACGCATGGTGTCGACGCCCAACTGCTCGGCCGCTTCTTCGAACCAAATCGCCGTTCCGTCCGACTTGTGCATCGGCTTGCCCTCTTCGTTCATGACCAGGCGGTGGCCGAGCAAGGTCTTGAACGGAGGCGACTGGTCCATCATGGTGGCCATGGCCAACAGAGCGTAGAACCAGTTGCGGAATTGCCCCGGAAAGCACTCGGTGACGAAGTCGGCCGGGTAGAACTGTTTCCAGCGCTCACGGTTGGTCCGGTACTCCAGCGTCGAGAACGGAACGATTCCGGCGTCGAGCCAGGGGTTGCCGACGTCCGGAATGCGTCGCATCAGGTTGCCGGTCCTGGGGTTCCGAATCTTGACCTTGTCGATCCAGGGACGGTGCGGCGTGTTCCCCTCCAGCTCGTCCCACCCCTCGACGGCTCGCTCCTTCAGCTCCTCCAGCGACTCAATCACTTCAAACTCGCCCGTCTTCTCGTCGACCCAAATCGGCAGGGCCAGCCCCCAGAAGCGTTTCTTCGAGATCATCCAGTCGCGCATCGACTGCAGCCATTCCAGCTCCCGCTCCAGCCCGTCGATGCTTTCCGGCAGCCAGCGGATTTGACGGGCGACGTCCATGATCTCTTCCCGCCAGTCCATCTTGATGAACCACTCGTCGACCAGCCGGAAGACCAGTTCGTCGCCCGTTCGCCAACAGTGGGGGTAGACGTGGGGGTAGAGTTCGCGGGCCACGAGCAGCCCTTTTTCCTGGAGTTTGCGACAGACCAGTTCGGCCGTTTCTCGGTCGATGGCCTCGCGGCCCGTGAAGTCGCCGAAGCCTTCGATGAACCGTCCTTCTTCGTCGAGCGGAGCGATGTTGACCAGACGGTGCTGCTTGCCGAGCTGGTGGTCGATGTCGCCGCAACCGGGAGCGATGTGGACGATGCCGGTTCCCTCGCCGGCGACCACGTTCGGGTTGCCTTTCGAGTCGCGTCCGCCGTCGATTACGCGGTGGCAGGTGACGCCACAGCGGTCGGTCAGCTCCGGGTTGACCGGCACGCCGCCGGGTTGCCGTTGAGCGGGCAGGTCGTCGAAAGGACCCTCGTACTGCCAGCCGATCATGTCCGCGCCGGTCAAGGTCCCTTCGATTTCAAACCCGCCTTGCTCTTTGAAAATCTGAGCGATCGTTTTCAGCTTGGGAACGTCCTTGGGCCACGTCCATTCGGGCCGGCCAAACCCTTCCTTGTACTCCCGCTCCAGCCGCTGGTACTCCAGGTTGTCTCTGGCAAAGTAGTACACGGCCCCGTCCCGCTTGGCCCGAATGCGGACGTACTCCAGGTCCGGGTTGACCGCGGCCGCCACGTTGCTGGTGAGCGTCCATGGAGTGGTGGTCCAGACCAGCAGGTACTCGTTCGGACGGTCCTTCAACGGAAAACGCACAAACACCGACGTGTGGACGGTCAGCTTTCGCCCTTCAGCCACTTCCATTTGGCTGTAAGCGCAACCCGCTCGACCGGACCACGGCATGACGTCCGTGCCGTGGTAGATCTTGCCTCGCTGGAAGCACTTTTTCAGAAACAGCCAAATGGTTTCGTTGTTTTCGGTGGAGAAAGTGAAATAGCTGCCTCCCCATTCCGGGTTGCCCAGCCGAGCGACAATCTGGTGAGCCAACCCCGTGACGCGAATGCCCCGCGGCGTCGTAATGGTGACGGGCTTGTTGGTGCCCAAAGCGTCGGCCAGCTTGCGCAGCTCGTTCGGATCGTCCCACTCCATCCAGTACCCGAGCCGAATCGACTGTTCGGTTTGCCGAGCGGCGAAGCGCAAGACGCGCTTCTTGCACTCGTTGACGAAGCGGTCGACGCCGAACTCAATGATGTCCTTCTTGCTCTTCAAACCCAGCTCGCGTTCCACCTCGACTTCGACCCACAGCCCTTGGCAGTCGAAGCCGTTTTGGTAGCGCAGCTCGTGGCCGGTCATGGCGAAGTAGCGCTGGTAGGCGTCTTTGTAAGTGCGTCCCCAGGCGTGGTGGACGCCCATGGGGTTGTTCGCCGTGATCGGCCCGTCCAAGAAGTTCCAACGTGGTTTGCCGCGGTTCTTTTCCTGCAGCTTCTTGAAAGCTTGCGTCCGTTCCCACAGCTTCAGCACTTCGTGTTCGCCGCGAATGAAATTCGGCTCGGAAACTTTCTCGAACATGGCTGTCCGTGTCCGTTCGGTTCTTGAGTGCCTGTTGGTTGCAGCCGCTGTAAGTTTCCCTTGCGGTCGGCGCGTCATTGTGGCGACGCACCGCGAGAACTTCGACCCACCCAAGCAGACGACTTTCGGCCGTCGTCAGTCCACTCGGCCGCGCGACGGTGACCCGTGCCAACTGCGTCTCTGAAAGTGCGCTGCGTGAGAAACAAAGAACACTCTGGCGCCCGTCAACCTGGACAGCGGCGGCCGGTGCAGGAATGGCGTCTGTTCCGAGTCGCGCCCGGAGCGTGCGAAGGTACGAAACTTATTGAATTCGCCCAGCGAAGGCAACTTGAGCGGGGCCGGCTGGCTGACCGGCCGGCCGGAGCTTCCGGCCCGTTGGAGCACACACCGGG
>CAYSAG010000182.1:0-10390 GCA_964428935.1 uncultured Planctomycetaceae bacterium
GAAGCGAACCGAGCAAAAGGAAAAGGACGGCGAGGCAAGTGAAAGCTTGCGTCACAGTAGTTTCCCTCCGCTTCACAGTTGGTCCTCACCAAGGCGGGCACCGGCCGAACACGAGGGCCCCCGCTGAGGCCACAGAAGCCTGTGGGTTCGCGCCCAAGGAAGGCTGGACGGTCTCCGGCGCTTCGAACAGATTGTCGCAGGGTTCGAGCGTTTGCAAGCGAGCTGTCTGGGCGCAGCAACGCCGGCGAGCGGGCTCGGCTGAGGCGAAGGTCGGGTGCGTCCGGAGCTTCGCACGCCGAAGGCGGGAGGAAGCGAAGGACGGTTGGAAGCGGAACGAGCCTGCAAAGTGCGGCGGCACACCGCGCCCACCTCGCCAGGAACGAGCTTCGCCACAAGAGCTTGGGCGGCTCAATGGGCGGAACCATCGGCGGAGCCCTAGGCCGCGGCGAGCTGGTCCCCAGGACGGTCCAAAGACGCTCCCTCGTCCGGCGAGGCCATTTGTCGAGCTTCGTGAGCGTGGAACAGGTTTCGGTAGGTCTGACAGCTCGCCATCAACTCCTCGTGCGTGCCCGTGGCAACCAGCCGGCCCTTTTCCATGACAGCGATTCGCGTCACGAAGTCGACAATGCGCGGGGTAATCCAGTGCGTAATGACGAACACGGTTCGCCCCTGGACGAATTCACGGAGCACTTCATGAATGAGGGCTTCGCTTTGCGCGTCGATGGCCGACGTGGCCTCGTCCAGAATGAGAATGGCCGGGTCGCGCACAATGGCTCGGGCCAGAGCGATTCGTTGCCGCTGGCCACCGGACAGCCGCTGTCCCATTGGACCGATGACCGTGTCGAAGCCGTCCGGTAGCCGGTCGACAAAGTCGGTCACATGAGCTTTTCGGGCCGCCGCCAGAACCTCGTCCCGCGACGCGTCGGGTCGGCCGTACCGGATGTTTTCGAAAATCGTGTCGTCGAAGAGCAGGGTTTCCTGCGTGACAATCCCGATTTGCGAACGGAGGTCAGCCAGAGCGACGTCGCGGATGTCGACGCCGTCGATCAGCACGGCTCCGTGGTCCGGGTCGTAGAACCGTGGCAGCAGGTTGACCAGCGTGGACTTGCCGGAACCGTTGTCTCCCACCACGGCAATGACCTCGCCCGCCTTCACGAACAGGTCGACTTCGTCCAGCGCCGGCGGCCGGTGGCCGTGTTGGCCGGGCTGCGAGTAGGTGAAGCTCACGTTCCGAAACTCGACCGACTGCGAGTGCCGCGGCAACGGAACGGGGTTCTCCGGGTTGCGGACTTGTGGTTCCCGATCGAACAGTTCGAAAACCCGCTCCGTCGCTGCCGCCGCCCGTTTCAGCTTGGAGTAAACGGACGAGAGCTTTCGCACTGGGTCGATGATTCCGGCCAGGAACGCGTACAGGACCGACAGCTGGGCGATGTCCATTTGGCCGTCGCAGAGCTGAATTCCCCAAATGGTGTCGGTGCCGCGCAGAACCAGGTACGCGCTGGGCAGAATGGCGACCGACACGGCCAGCATCCCGAGCAGCTCGGTGGTTGGACTGGTCAGTGCGTCGATTTGCACGACCTTCATGGCCTTGCGGTAGTACTCTTTGTTTTCGCGGTGGAACTGAGCGCGGTGTCGTCGAGCACCATTGAAGGCAATGACGATCTTCAGCCCTTGGAACGTTTCCTCCAGGGATTTGTAGATGCGCGACATGCTTTCCATCATTCGGTGGCTGGCTTGCTTCAAGATTCGTCCGTAGCGGTAGAAGACGGCCGCCATGAGCGGAACGAAGACGGCCGACATGAGCGTCAAGCGCCAGTTGACCCACAGGGCACAGACGACGCAGGCCAGAGCTTTCAAAGGCTCGCGGATGAGCTTTCCACCGAGCAGCGTCAGGCCGTACTTCATGACGTTGATGTCGTTGGTGAAGCGCGACATCAGGTCCGCCGTGCCGGCCGCTTGAAGTGTCTGGTAGTCCAAGCGCAGTGCCTTGCGGAAGCACTCCTTCCGGATCGACATCGTGCTCAACTCGACCACGCTGCCGACCAAGACGTCCTGGATGAAAATGCACAGGCCTTTGACGGCGGTCGCCAAGACGAGCAGGCCTAACAGCAGCGCGAACGTGTCGAACCGGTCACTGGGAACCCAAGGCAAGACGTGGTCCTGAATCCAGACCAGCACGACCAGACGGCGCGAAGCGGCGGCCAAGTCGGCCTGCTCGCGTGCCAGCCGCTTCAGTCGCCCGGGAGGCATGTTGGCAATGACTTGCTGGTGACGGGCAATGTCTTCGCGGCACTGAGCGATTTGCGCGGCCACGTAGCCGTCCAGCGTCTCGCCCTGCAAGAGCACCTTCACAATGGGAAAGGCGACCGACAGGTTGGCTCCCCACAGCGCCGCCACGATGACGGCGAAGAACATCGACAGCAGAATCTTTCCACGGTGTGGCCACACAAAGGGAAAGATGCGCAGAAGACTGTTCACGGTTCTCAATCCCTTGAGCGCTGACGCAGAGTCTGTTCCTTGACTGCACTGCTCACCAGCGTTGCCGGACCGTTCGCCTACTCGGCGCGGCGACGTCAACGGCCGAACGCTTGGCGTGCCGCTTGGCTCGGTTCGACCGTCTTGGCGCGAGACGGTCGGGACGACCGCTCGACCACTCCCTTCAACGGGGCCCGAATTAGACCCAGATTCGCCGCCCGTGTCCAGAGAAGCTGCAGGCACGAGACCGGAAGACTGGACTGAGGTGGGGAGTCCGACCGGAGCGCAAGCTGCAACAGACGAGACTCGGCTTTGGAGTTTTCCGACCGAGGCTCAGCTTTGGAGGTGGAACCGGGTTGACACGCTCGGCCCGGGCTGGTCCGGTGTGGCAAATGGTTGGACGGCGAGTGCCGCGGCACCCGAGGGGAAACTCCCGCTCCGAAAGAGGCAACGGAGTGACCACCCCCAGCGTTCGGCCGCCGGTCGAAGCGCCGGTCAAAGCGTAACCGCACTCCGTCCGTCACTCCGCTCGAAGAACGTCCGTGAACTGGACTTCGCCTTTCACGTTGTGGTAGCGGAAGATGGCCGTCGGCACGCCGTCCACGCGCGCGACCGTCACGGACAGGAACCCGCCGATGACTTGAAGGTAGCGGTGGTACTCCGGACGGAAGTCGTCGTTCTTCCAGCCTCCGGCGTGTCGGTCGCTGGCCGGTCCGCACGAGTACTCGCGGACGCCCGTCTTGGGGTCAATGGACATGTACTGCCAGTGGCGGTCGCCACAAACCACGACCATGTTTTTCTGCCGACCGATGAACTGCCGGAGCTCGTTCCCCTCGTAAGCGAAAGCCTTGTTGGCGTGGTTGTCGTGCTTGTTGGTGCGGTCTGGCCCAACCAGCGGCGTCGGGCTGATCAGAATTCGAAACGTCGCGTCGGAGGCCTCGACCGTTCGCTTGAACCACTCTTTTTGTTCTTTGCCCCAAATGGTCTTCTCTGGACCGTCGGGCATGTTGTTGGGGCTGCGGAAGTCGCGTCCCTCGACCAGCCAAATCTGCAGGTCTTTGCCCCAGCGGTAAGTTCGGTAGGTCCGCTGGCCCATGGGCACTTGTTCCAGAAAGACCGCTTGGCCTTGACGGAACGTGAATTGGAACATGTTGTCGGCTTTCATGGTCGGCCAGCAGTCGTTTTGCCACGTGTCGTGGTCGTCCTTGATGAAGTAGCTGGCTACTTGGCGGTGGAATTCGACGTTGGTCGGCAAGCTGTAGGTGCGTTGCCAGTGCCACCGGGCCAGTTCAATGGTCTTGGCCCAACGGTCGTAGTAGACAATGTCGCCGGTGTGCACGAAAAAGCTGGGGTCCAGCTCCAGCATTTCCGGGTAAATGTTGTACCCGTCTGGTCGGTCTCGGTCGCCGAAGCCTTGGCCGGTCGAGACGGTGAAGACGACCGGCGCGACCTGGTCGGGCGCGGGCGCGGTCCGGAACCGGCCGGTCAGAGTTTGTCCGAGCGGCGAACCTTCCGACTTCCGGCACTCCACGCGCAGCTGGTAGCGCGTGTTCGGACGAAGCCCGGTCAGGTGGAATTGGTGCGTGAAGTCGCGGTTGGGGTCCATGTTCGCCCACTCGGTCTTGTGCCACTGGTCGGTTCCTTCTACGCGGTAGAGCACTCGAACTTGGCCGCTGGTGCCCGGCGCGGCAAAGCGAATGTCGGCGACCGACTTGCCCTCAGGGTACACCACGGCCGCCACCTTGCGGCGCTTCCCGTCTCGTTTCTTCTTGCCTTTCTTGCCCGAGCTTGTCGCCGCGTAGCGAAGCTGAAACATGGGCGCGTCGGGAGGATTGGGGTGAGGACGCAGCGTCAGACGCGTCCACACAATGGCCGACTGGTCGGTGACTTCGCCGATTTTGATTCCGGTGGCCATGTACGGTCCGCTGTCGGCCGCTTGTGCTGCTGGCGACGCACACGCCGCACCCACTGTCGCCAGAACAACGCTCAGCGCGACGACCCAGACCGTCCGACTCACCACCCGCTTCGACTGGGGGCCCAACCGGTCTTTTGTCATTTGTTCGGTTCCTTCGCTGTTGTCGTTTCGTCTGAAAGCACACCTTAGACGCGTTTCAACGCCGGACTCGACGGAACGCCGGAGGCCCACGGTCCGTCGGGGCCGTGCCCGCCTCGCTGACGCGTCGGGTTGGTGTGTTTGGACCGCCGAGTTGTGCAACGTTCCAGCACGAACACGAGGGGCCGCGTCCGTCCGCCGCTGAGACCCACGGTCCGTCGGGGCCCTCCGCTTTTCCGCCGCGTCTCGCTTTGAAGCACGTCACTTGTTGAAGTCGTTCGAGAACTGGAAGCGTGCTGGCGCACAGCCGCTCGCGGTCCGTCCGCGTTGAGCTTACCGGTCGTCCGTCGGCGTTTCAAACTCGAACGGTTCAGCCGTCCGACTCGGGCAGCACCGGAGCCGCCAAGGTCGCAGGCCGGACTGGGGACCCGTTCGGAAGCCGCCGGCCGGACCGGGCGGGACGCCGCGGCCGGTGCGTCGCGTCGCGCCGACGCCCCCTTTGCAGCTCGCGCTCCGTTGGCTCACGCCTCGAGGGCCTGTCGCAAGTCTTCGACCAGGTCGTCTGGGTGTTCAATGCCGGCGGAGACGCGAATCGTTTTCTCGGAAATGCCGGCCGCTCGCCGAGCCTCCTCCGACATGGACGCGTGGCTCATGGTCACCGGGTAGGCAATCAACGACTCGACGCCGCCCAACGATTCGGCCAGCGCGAACAGTTTGGTGCTTCGCAGCACCTTCTCCGCCTCTTCCCGTCCGCCGCGAATGTCGAAGCTCAGCATTCCGCCGAATCCGTACTGCTGGCGTCGAGCGATTTCGTGTCCCGGGTGGTCGGGCAGACCGGGGTAGTAGACCCGCTCGACCTTCGGGTGCTCGGACAACATTCGAGCCAAAGCCAGAGCGTTGCGTTGGTGAGCTTCCATGCGCGGGGCCAGGGTCTTCAGTCCGCGAAGGACCAGCCAGGCGTCGAAGGGCGAGCACGTGACGCCCAGTGCGTTCGTAATGAACGCAATGCGTTCGGCGTGCTCAGGGTGTCGCGTCACCACGCAACCGCCGACGACGTCCGAGTGGCCGTTCAGGTACTTGGTGGTCGAGTGGACGACAATGTCCACGCCGTGTTCGAACGGTCGCTGAAAGTAGGGCGACAGAAACGTGTTGTCGGCAATGACCAGTGCGCCGGCTTGGTGAGCGATTTCCGAGACCGCGGCCAGGTCAACGATTCGCATGAGCGGGTTGCTGGGTGTCTCGACCCAAACCGCCTTCGTCCGCGGCGTCAGAGCTCGGCGAAGGTTTTCCGGGTCGGTCAACGAGACGAAGCTGAAGGTCAGCCCCATTTGACGGAACACGTTTTGGAACAGGCGAAAGGTGCCGCCGTAAATGTCGTTCGACGAAACAATGTGGTCGCCGGGCTCGAACAGGTGCAAGACGGCCGTAATGGCCGCCACGCCACTGCTGGTGGCTCGACAATCGACCCCGCCCTCCAACGCGGCAATGTTTTCCTCCAAAGCCCGTCGTGTTGGATTTGAGGTTCGCGTGTAGTCGTAGCCGCGGTGAGTGGTCAGGTCGTCCCAGCGGAATGTGGACGTCGGGTAAATGGGAGTCATGACGCTGTTGTACGTGGAGTCTTTGTCGACTCCCACGTGCACGCACTTGGTTTCGAAACGCATGGATTCAGTTCCTTCCCAGCACAAAGCTTCGTGTCGGTCGGTGTTTGGCGTTGAGCCGACCGGTTGTCCGACCGGCCGGGACTACGCCGAGCCGTCTCGCGCCGCCCTCGACTGCGGCTGGTGCCGGGCGTCGCGGCCGGGCTTTCTGACGTGGACGGGACTTTTCGCGCGGCGCGACGTGCGTTGCGGCGCGCAGCGAGCAGAACAGGTTAGTCGGCTCGGGCGAATTCGGCGAGCGTGCCGAAAGGGAAGAGTGCCCGAAAGGAAGGGTGGACAGCGGGCGGCCGAAGCGGCGGGCTCACCGAGCGTTACTTGATTTCGAAGTCTTCCAGCTGCGGCAGCTCGTCCAGGCTCGACAGACCAAACAGCGACAGGAACCGGGGCGTCGTCGTGTAACGAACGTTCTTCGGGTTTCGCTCGTCGCGCTGAATGCTCACCAGCTCACGCCGCAGCAGTTGCCGCAGAATGCCCGACGCCTTCAGGTTGCCCTTCTCTTCGATTTCCGCGCGGCTGATGGGTTGGTAGTACGCGACCAAGGCCAGGACGTCCAAAGCTTCCTGAGGCAGGCGCACTTCGCGAGGCCCCAGCCCGTAGACCCGGTTTCGGACCTTCTCGTACTCGGGACGCAGCACCATTCGGTAGCCACCTTCCTCCAGTCGAATCTCGTACGGACGGTTCTCCCGGGCGTACTGCGCGTTCAGCTCGTCAATGGCCTCGACCACCTGCTGCGTGCGGACTTCTTCGCCGAGCACGCGGCAAAGCCGTTTCGTGGTCAGCTTCTCGGCACCAACAAACAGCACAGCCTCGACGACGCGTTTTAGTTCCAGTGGCGGCCGCGCCGGCTCGTCGTCCGCGTCGCCGGTCTGAGCTGGCGAGCCGGTCTGCGCAAGAGCGTGGGAGAGGGCCGGCCCCTCCGGCTGGCTCTGGCCGGCAGCGTCCGCCGTGTCGCGACGTTCGGCCGGTCCGTCCGACGACGCCGACCCGGACAGCTCCAGCAACGACTCAGCCGCCTCGTTGGCCGCCAGCGCCCGCCGGTAGGCTTCTTCCAAGTCCTGCAGTTCGCTGTCGGCCGGAATGAGCTCGTCGGGAATGAGTTCGTCCAGCTGGTCGGCCGGAGCTGGCTCGTCGTCAGACTCCAATGCGCCAGACGACCCTGGCTCGTCAGACGGAGCCGGTTTGCAAGCCGGAGTCCGCTCGCTGGCCGACTGCCGTTCGGCCCACGAGCCGCTCCCGCTCGGCTGCCCGGTCCGCTCGTCCGTTCCCTCTGGCCAGGCTCCAGGGTCCTGCTTCATGTGTTCGGTTGGCTCGTCCATGAGACTCAGCGCGTGGAAGTGCCTGGGCTGCTGTGACACCGGCCGGACGGCTCGACGGTCCGCCCCGCCAAGCCGTGGGGTTTGCTGCGTCCGGGTCTGCCCGGCGAGCACGCACCCTGCGGGTCAACCTTTCCAGACCGACGGTCGTCGGGCTGGAAAGCCCAACGGTCTTGGTTGCCACCACAGGCTGCGTTGGGGCTTTGCGTCAAGAGGCGACGTCGGAGCGACGTCGTCGTCGAGTCGTTCGGTCCCGTCGAGACAATGAGGAAACCGCCTCTGGTCGCAGAAGCACAATTGCTCGACGGGGCCTCGGCGTCGGACGAATGGTAGCCCGCACTCGGTTCTCGCAGCAAGGGCGCTTCAGCGGGCGAAGCGGCGACGCACCTTTGACTAGCGGACCTCCGAGCTTCACGCCACGGCCAGCGACCGCCGCCTCTGCAGGCCGTCCTGCCTTGCTCGGCACGGCGAGCCGCGGGCCGCGACGCGTCGCGGCCGGCTCAGCCTTCCAGAAGCAGCTCGGCCGGCAGTCCAATGTCGAGCACGTGAACCGAGCCCAAGTACGGGGCGGCCGACGGCTGACGGAAGCCGACCTTTTGAGCGACGAACGTGACGGTGTGGTCGGCTCGCACACACGCCCCCAACGGTTGGCCGGTGTCGCAGTCCAGCCCCGAGGGCAGGTCGACGGCCAGCACCTTCGCTCGGGCCGCATTCACGGCCTCAATGGCCGACACGAACGGCTCTCGGACCTCGCCCCGAGCGCCGGTTCCGAGCAGAGCGTCGACGACCCACTGAGCGTCGTCCAGCTCGGCCCGCCACGACGGGTCCGCCACGTTGCGGACGACCGTCACCGGAAGTCCCATGGCTCGGACAACGGCAAAATTGGTCTCGGCGTCGCCGCGCAGCTCTTCAGGCTTGCAGAACAAGACAATGTGCACCGAGCGGCCGTGCAGTCGCAACCGGCGGGCCACGACAAACCCGTCGCCGCCGTTGTTCCCTTTCCCGGCACACACGACAACGCGACCGGTCACGCCCAGCTCGAGCAGCAGTTCCGCCGCACCGCGGCCGGCGTTCTCCATGAGCACAATGCTCGGCACACCGAACCGCTCCACCGCCCGCCGGTCGGCCGCCCGGGCCTGCTCACGCGTAATGTACCGTTCTGCCATGCCGCCGCTCTTTCTTTCCGTCAGGAAGCCGCTTTCTCCCCGTGAACCGCACCGACCGGGGCGGCCCACGCACCGGTCGTTCTTCGTTTCGAATTCGCCTTCGGCAACTGGTCGTTCACTCAACCGCGCCGACCGGTCGACTCGGCCACACCGACTGAGGGCCACCCGCGCCGACGAGACGCCAGCTGAAGCACGCCGACTGGTCGTCAACCGAACCGCACCGAGTGGGCGTTCTTGCTCCCAAGCTAGCGGACCGACGCTGTCCGGTCAAATTCCGAACACCCAACCAATCGGGTCGATTTCCGCTCCGGCCCATCAATCGAGCCTTCTACGCTGGTCGCACCGTGCCCGGTGCGAGTCGCAACACAGCGATTGGCCTCGCTCCACTACCGCTTGGATGGCTCGCAACCATTCCCGCTCATTCATCGAGCTGCGGCGACCGTTCTCATCACGGTCGTGCCGCGGACCTGGGACTAGTTCGCGAGGACACCGCCCCAGATCGTGAAAAACGGCTCGTTCAATCTTTGTTGCGCTGTAGGCTCTCCCTTCATAGCATGCGAGCACGACGCGCGCATGCTATGAAGGGAGGCTCCACGGCCGTCGGGATGACCTGACACCGCAAGTGAAGACAGCGTTTGTGCGCGGAACGTTGGACTGGCACGTCTCGCGCAAGCAGGCCCGCGTAGCAAGAAAGTCCGGTCCAGCGCTCGCCGACAGCGGCTCCGCCTCGCCAAAACCTGCTCGCTGGCGGCGACCAAGGAGCATCTTTCCACACGCCGACTTGAGCGAACGGCCGCCTGTTGAGGGGCTTTGCGTGGCGCCCGAGCAAACGTCCGCATTTCCTGCGGCTGCGCGCATTAAGAAACGGGCCCAGCAAGGAGCCCGCTCGTCTCTGAGGTCAGGTCTGCGACTTCTGCTGCTCCAGCTCGGCGTCGAGGTCGACGAAGGGGCTGAGGCGGAAGACTTTTTCCTTGATGCGCTGCTTCTCCGCCGGGTCGGTCGCCTGAGCGTACTTGGCTCGAAGTTTCCGCAACTTCTCCCGACGGTGCCGTCGCCTCGCCAGCTCCCGATCTCGCTCAACCCGTCCCATCGTGCTCCTCAAAAACAGATCAACCTCGCTGCCGATCGAGCCGGTCGAAAAGTACCCCCTAGGGGATTTGAACCCCTGTCTCGGGACTGAGAATCCCGCATCCTAGGCCGCTAGACGAAGGGGGCAACCTCTGGCGTAGCTTTTTATCGAACCGGTTTTCGGTTGTCAAGCAGCCGGCCCACTCACGCAAGGCTCGGAGCGATCCCTCGCAGCCCGGCATCCCACGGCTGCCCCTCATCAGGATGAGTAAATTTGTACCCAGTCGAACCGCAACTCGCGAGGAGAACACAGACGGCTTCCCGCAACAGCCTCGGCTATGTACACATCGACTGCGCCGCGCAGGAACCGATCGCCGTGCTCAATGCTTTTCCCTCCGCTTCGCCCTCGCGCTGCCCAGCCCGCCGCATCGACCCGCGCACGTCTCCCGTCCGGTGGGGGCGGTGACGCGGTGACCCACGCAAAACAAAAATCCTTGCCGAGCAAGGACCTTGCGACCCTATGCGCCCCTTTTTAGGAACGCCAAAACCTCAAGTACACCCGGCAGGATTCGAACCTGCGACCTACGGTTTAGGAAACCGTTGCTCTATCCAGCTGAGCTACGGGTGCAAAGTGTTGTGGGCCAGTAACTTAAGTGT
>CAYSAG010000183.1:0-10261 GCA_964428935.1 uncultured Planctomycetaceae bacterium
CGTGCTTCGCGCTGAGCGACTCCGACCCCGCGGAGGAGAGCCTCGCGAGAACCCGGCGTTGCGCCGGCCACGACAGAGCGTGGCCCTCCGGCGGGCATGAGGGAGCGTGGCCCTCTGGCAGGCATGAGGGAGCGTGGCCAGCGGCCGCGACGGAGCGTGGCCCTCCGATTCCTGGACACGCAGACCTGGCCTTGAAAGCCCGGCGTGGGAGCGAACGCCGTCGCCGACGTTTCCCTGTGAGTCGTCTGAAAGGCTCCGCACGACTGTACCAGTTTAGGCACGCTCGGCTTTGTCGGCCACCGTTTTCCGGCTTGGTCGGCCTGAGTGTTTGCCTCGACTGCTGGTCGCCGCTCGACGCACGGCACGAGCCGCTGCCAACGGCCAGTCCGCCGCGCCGAGGTCCCTTTGCCGGGGTCCCACCGGTGCCGTGCGGAGTGTCCTTCGGCTCCGTCTGCTCCGGCCGGCGAGCGAGCTCCGGGCGACTCAAGTCGCTTGCGTTTGGACGTCGACGAATGCGAACATGCTGCGCTGTTTGGTCAGCCGGACGGCGGCGGTCCGAGCGGCCGAACGGCTGCACAAGGAAACCGACCGGGGTGAGACTCGCCACCGGCCGGGTCCCGCCAGCTGCTTCCTGGCCAGCTTCGACCTTCCGGCCCCAGCGACTCCGGGAAACGAACATGCTTTCGACCCGTCCGCGTTCACTGACCGTCTTGCCGTGGCTCTACGGACTGTTCTTGTGCTCCGGCGCGGCTGCGTTGGTGTACGAGGTTTGCTGGGTCCGGCTGCTGAGCACGGACGTGGGTAGCACGGTGGCCGGAGTCAGCTTGATTTTGAGCGTTTTCATGGGCGGGCTGGCTCTGGGCAGTGTGGCGTTCGGACGTTTAGCCGACCGCGTGCGGCGTCCGCTGTTGCTGTACGCCGGACTGGAGCTGGGTGTGGCCGTCTGCGTCGGCCTTTTCTTGCTCACACGAGCTCCCTTGCATTTGTGGGTGAACCGTTTGCTGACGGACAGTGTCGAGAGCGGCTCGTGGTTGGTGCAGGCTCGCGGGTTGCTCGGCGTGCTCACCGTCCTGCCGGCGACCTTTCTGATGGGGGGCACCTTCCCAGCCATGGCTCGGTTCGTTGGGTGGGCCGAGGCCGCACAAGGCCGACGGCTGGGCGTGCTGTACGCGGTCAACACGCTGGGTGCGGTTGGGGGCTGTTTGGCCGCGGCGTACTGGCTGATTCCTCAGCTTGGGATTCGAGCCAGCGTGTGGCTGGGCGTGACGGTCAACGCGGCCGTGGGTTTGAGTGCGGCGGTCCTGGCGTGGACGCTGGCTGAGCGTCTGGAAGGAGAGAGGAAGAGGAGCGGACGGGCCGAGCGGGACGGGTCGTCCGGAAGCGTCCCGGCGACGGGCGACCGGTCCGCTCAACCGCTGACGGTCGCTGAACCGGTTGGTCCCGTTTCCGCCGACCCTTCTTTGGCCACGGACGTGAGGCTTCCACCGGCGCCGCGAGCAGCCTTGCTCAGCGTCGCGTTCGGCTCGGGCTTCTTGGTTCTGGCGGCCGAAGTTTGTTGGACTCGGCTCTTGACCAACTTTCTGACCGGCAACGTGTTGGTCGTCTCGACCACATTGGCTGGCTTCTTGGCCGGGCTCGGCTTGGGCAGTCTGTTCGTCGCCGGGTGGGTGGACCGGGTGCGTCGGCTGGACCTGCTGTTGGCCTTCGCGCTGGTCGGCTCGGCCGTGTGGCTGGTGGCTTCGGTGCCGTCTGAGCCTGCGTTGGCTCGGCTGTTCGATTGGCTGATTCGTGGGGCGTCGCACGAGTCCGTTGCGGCTTGGCGCGTGTTGGCCGTGCTGTTGGTGGTCGTGGCTGTTCCGTCGACTTTTTTCGGAGCCGTGTTTCCGGTGCTGCTGCGGTGGTGCGCTCGGTCGTCTCAGTGGCTGGCCAGCGAGGTGGGGCGACTGGTTGCGGTCAACACGGTCGGGGCGATTGTCGGGCCGCTGGTGGGCGGTTACTTGTCCATTCGAATGCTCGGGACCAACACGGCGTTGTTGGTGCTGGGCTGCGTCTACTTGGCTTTGGCGGCGTGGTGTGGTTTTCGCAGCCGGACGCTGTCCGCGGTCGCCTTGGTGCTGCTGGTTCTGGTGGCGGGCGTGTTGACGCCCCGGTTTCGTCGTCCGGTGTTTTGGTTCAACGGCGGGTTCCGCGGAGTGTACTCGATTCCGCCGGAGCAGACGCTGTTTCTGCGAGAAGGCGTGGAGGCCACCGTGGGCGTGGCCGAGTCGGGCGGCTCGGTCGTGCTGACGGTGAACGGGCTGGTCGTCGCCGAGACGTCTCGAAGCGACCTGTGGGACCTGCTGCTGAAGGCTCACTTACCCATGCTGCTCCACCCCGCTCCACGACGAGTCGCCTTGGTGGGGTTGGGAGCGGGCGTGTCGTTGGGGGCCGTCACGTGCTACGACGTGGAGCGGGTCGACGTGGTCGAGATTTCGAAAGACGTGGTCGCTGCGCAACGGTTCTTCCGCTCGGTCAACCGCGACGCCTTGAAGGACCCTCGCGTTCACCTTTGGATTGCCGACGGCCGGCACTTTTTGGCCACCACCTCGCGTCGGTACGACGTGTTGAGCGTCGACCCGGTCGACCCGCCCGTGTGTAACCTCTACACACAGGACTTCTTCCAGCTTTGCCGCGACCGGCTGACGCCCAACGGCATTCTGGTGCAGTGGCTGCCACTGTTTCACCTTTCGGAGCGGCACGTGCGGATTGTCGCTCGAGCGTTTCGGAACGTCTTCCCTCAAGCCACGCTTTGGTACGACGGCACCTCGGTTCTGTTGGTCGCCCAGCGCAACGGACCGCTTCAGGTCGACGCCGTCCGTTTCTTGCGGCGAGCGGAACAGGACGCGGTCCGCGACAGCTTGAAGCTGATTGGCAGCCCACACCCACTCATGCTGCTCAGCAGCTACGTCACCGGCCCGGACGGACTGCGACAGGTCGTTGCCGGTGACGTCCCCGACCACACCGACGACCGGCCGTACTTGGAGTACGCGGTGCTTCTGTCCGGACGGCTGGGCACGGAACACTTCGCTCGCAACTTGGAGCTGGTGGCGCAGCACTTTGTGGTGGAGGACCCGGCGTTCGGGTGGAACGACCTGCCGGAGCGGCTGCGTCGCGACCTCCGAGCCGCTCGTCGGCTCATGAAAGCGTTGCTTGAAGTGCGAATTGCTCGACTGCGCGGCGACCCCGACGCAGCAATCAAGCTGGCCCGACTGACGGCCGAGTACGGTCTGTCGTCCCGCGACCTGGAGACGCTGCGGCCGTTTTTCGAGGGCTGACGGCCTGGGGCGAGGTGACGGGCCGGTCCCGCGTGGTCAAGTTTTCGGAACGCCGGCCCGTGAAGGAGACTCAGCCGGCACAGGAACGGCCACCGCGGAGTCTCCGGCGACCGAAGGCCGGTCCGGGCGGAACGGTCTCTGTTGCGTTGGCTGGAGCGACCTTCGTTGGTACGGTGCGCGTTGTGGAAGGCGGGCCGCGGCGGCTGGAGCCGGTGTCGGTCGACCCGTCGTCGGCCCGAGCAGTCGAAAAAAGAATGGACCAACAAGAGCAACACAACGGGAGGCTCTTCATGGACCAAGCGGGTTTGCGTTCTCGACGTCGAGGGGCCTTGCTGGGGCTGGCCGTGGGCGACGCCTTGGGCGCGGCCATTGAGTTCGTGCCGCGAGGGGCGTTCAAGCCGGTGACCGACTTCCGAGGCGGCGGTCCACACGAAATTCAACCGGGCGAGTGGACCGACGACACCAGCCTGGCCCTGGCTCTCGCCGACAGTCTGGCCGAAGTGGGCTGGGACCTGAATGACCAAATGGAGCGGTACCTCCGCTGGTACGACGCCGGCGAGTACTCCAGCAAGGGCGTTTGCTTCGACATTGGCGGGACCACGTTCCGAGCGCTGGAGAAATTTCGACGAACTCGAGACGCTCGAACCAGCGGCTCGACCGACGAGTGGTCGAGCGGCAACGGCTCGCTCATGCGGTTGGCTCCCGTTTCGATTCGCTACTTCGACCTGTACCCAGACCAGATTTCCGAGCTGTCGCGTTTGGCCGCCGAGTCCAGCTTGACGACTCACGGCAGCCCGCAATGTCTGTCCGCGTGCCGGTACTTGGCGTTGGTGTTGTGCGGGCTGATTCACGGGGAGCCGCGGGAACGGGTGCTGTCGCCGGACTGGCCGCCGTTGGCCGAGCTGCGCCGGGTCGAGCCGCTGCACCCGGAAGTGGACGAAGTAGCCGAGGGGAGTTTTCGCCGAAAACAGCCGCCGGACATTGTGGGCTCGGGCTACGTGGTGAAGAGTCTGGAGGCGGCTCTGTGGGCTTTCGACGGAGCCAGCGACTTCCGCGACGCCGTGCTTCGAGCGGTCAACCTGGGCGACGACGCCGACACGACCGGCGCGGTCTGCGGCCAACTGGCCGGGGCGTTCTGGGGTGAGACGGGCATTCCGCCCGAGTGGCGTCGGCGACTGGCTCGACGCGACCTGATTGAGCAAATCTTGAGCAAGCTGGTCGGCGAGTGAGCCGCTCGACGCGTCCCCGGCGGCCCGACCGCCGGCTCGCTCGGCCCGCCACGCGACAGCCCACTTGGACAGCGACGCGGCGGCTCACTCCGCTCGTCCGTCTACTCCGCTCGCCCGAAGTCCGGAATCTTCAGCAGCTCACCGCCTTTCAGAGCCGACTGGTGAGCGACAATGCCGGGTGCGGTGTACGCCACGGCCTCGTACACGTCGACGGCCGGACGGCGTCCGCGCACCAGCGAGTCGACGAATTCGTGGGTAATGAAAACGTGCGAGCCTTCGTGTCCGCTGGGGTGACGAAGCGGTGGCGGCAGCAGGTCGGTCTTCCACCACTGCGGTTGGTCGTACCGCTCGACCTTCGGTGCCGACCGTACGAACCCGCCGCTGTCCAGTTCCTTCAGGTCGCCGGAATGGACGAGCAACGCGGGCGTGCCGTAAGGTGTCCGGCAAAGGAAGCTCATTCGGTCACCGTACCATTCCGCTCGCTCGCAGCCTCCCATTGCGCCCCGCCACCACACCTCGACGCGGAACGAATGGCCGCGGTCGGTCTTGAACTCGGCCGTCTCATTCCAGAACGGGTTCTTGTAGACGTTGCCTTTGAGCAACGGCGAGTCGTCTCCCCAGCCGTGGCAAGTGACCTCCGTCAGCCGCTCGCCCGTCACGCCAATCAGGTGAGCGGTGCAGTGAGTGGGGTAGTGCATGGGTGGAAAGCCGTGCCGCCACGTGGGCTTGCCGTTCTCGAACCACAACGTCTCCAAGCCCGGGTGCCGGTACATGGAGTAAGCGGCGAAGAGCGTGCCGAACCGTCCCTCCTGGTAAAACTTGCGAGCGGAAATGGTGTGTTGCTGCCAGTAGCTGGTCTCGGCCATCATGAAGGTGAGCCCGGTCTTCTTGACGGTTTCAATGAGCTGCTCGCACTCTTCCAACGACATGGCCGCCGGCACGGCACAGACGACGTGTTTGCCCGCCTTCATGGCCGCCACGGTGTGACGGACGTGGTTCGGAGCCTCGGTGAAAATGGCGACGGCGTCCAGCTGGCTGCCGGCCTGTTTGAGCATGATTTCCATGGAGTCGTACACGTTGTCGCACCGGTAGACCCGCTGCAAACGCTTGCGCCGCTCGGGCCGCAGGTCCGTCACCGCCACCACCTCGCAGTTCGGGTGTTCGTGCCACTGGAATGACGCACCGAACCGGCCACCGACCACGCCAATGCGGACCTTGCGAGTGCTCAGCTCGTCTGCGGCCCAAGCTCCCGGCGCCAGCACCCACGCACCGGCCGCCGTCCCGCCGACTTTCAACCCGCTCTGCAGAAACTGTCGGCGCGACACCGAACGCCCGCCTGCCGTGGACGTCGACCGGCCTGGTCGAGCCGCCCCGCCAACCCGCTCGTCGCCGCAATTGCGGGAAACCACACTCGCCGCTGCGGAGTTGGTTCGGTTGGCCATGCTTCGTCCTCCTTCTTGCTCATTGCCGCGTGGAACTAGGAATGACACACCGGCCGAAACGGGACCGAGGCCGCCGACCGTGCGAGCCGCTTCCCGCGTCCCCTGGGCCGCGGAAGCCGTTCTGCCTGTCCGCTCGCAGGCCGCTCCGCTTGCGACCTTCACCCGCGGTACTCCGAGCCCGCGCCAAAGGCTCCGACGCACCGTTCGATTTCCGCCTTCGCCTGCTGCACCAGCTCGGCGCTGGCTCCCACCACTTCCCACCGAGCCAGTCGGTCCTCACTGTGCGAAACCCGCTGACACACCTGCAGCCAGTCCCGGTCGAATTCGACGTCCCCTTCGATTTGCAGCGGCACGCCTCGACGCATGAGCGTGGCGTCCAAGTCCATTCCGCTTTTCATTCGGTCGAGGGTGACGAACCCGAGCTGCTCGAAACGCTCGCGAACCGCCTGCAACGCTTCGGCCCGGGCCTGGTCGGACGGGAACTTGTACCCCCACTCGCGCTCCCGAGCCGTGGTCGCCTGAAGCTCGAACATTCGCTCGAACCGCTCCGGCTGTGAAAGCCACACTCGCGCCACCAGCAGAGCGAAGTACAACGTGTTCTCGGTGTAGAACCACTGGAGCGCCTCTTCGGCCCGGCCGTCCACTTCGAAGGCAAAGGCTTCGTAAAAGTGGCCCGATTCTTCGACGGCTCCAATCTTCGTCGGGTCGTCGGCCAGGCTCTTCTTGATTTGCGAATGGCCGTTTCGAATGACGTCCACGGACACACCGGCTCGAGCCATTTCGCGGACAGCTACGGGGTTGCACTTGAGCCCGGCGAAGACGCTGTTGCGCACAGACCTCGGGTCGCTTGCCGCTCGGCGGCGGAACCGCTCGACAATCTCTGGCAGGACAGCCGCGTAAACGAAGCTCGACGCCAAGTACGTTCCGTCGCCGCGGTAGACGTCCATTCGGTCGCCGTCGCCGTCGAAGAACAGGCCGAACAGGAACCGGCCGCTTCGCAACCGCTCCAACCCGGCACGCACCACGTCCGGTTTGACCGGGTTCGGCGCACCCAGCGGAAAACGACCGTCCGGCACGAAGTGCAACGGCTCGACGCTCAAGCCGCATTCCGAGAACCCCAGCAACATTTCGCGTCCGGCCGCACCGTAGAGGAAGTCTTGCAGAATGACCGGCTCGACAGACCTGCCAGCGCCGGGGCTGCCGTCCGTCGCGGTCGGCAAGGCTCGGTCAAACCCAGCCAACCGACGGCTGTAAGCGACGTAGTCTGCCATTCGGTCCACGGCTCGAAAGCGACCGCGTCGGTCGGAAGCCGGACGAACGTCGGCCACGTAGTACTCCCGAATTCGATTCAACCCGCCAGCGGGACCAATTCCCTCGGCAATCGGAGTCACTCCCGGGCCGACAATCTTGTGCCCGGTGTCGCCGGCTGGGTTGTGCGACGCTCCAATCAAAATGCCCGCGCACTGCCGGTAACGCATGCACGTGTAGTAGAAAAACGAAGCCGTGCAGGGCCAGGGCACGAAGACGACGTCCAGGCCGCTCCGCCGCAGCGTCTGTGCCGTGGTCAGCAGGTAGTCGGGTCCGCTGCGACGGGCGTCGTGGGCCAAAACCACGCCCGGCACGTCCAGCTCGTTCCGAAAGTACGCCGCTTCGGCACGAGCCAGCCGCTCCGCCAGCTCCGGCGTCAGCCGTTCCGCCGGCGTCCGAATGTCGTAAGCACGAAACATGGACAGGTTCAGTTGGTCGTCCATTTTCGCTCCCTCTGCTTTGTCGTTGGACCGCGTTGGTTTCGCGTGTGCCGAAAGGTTCTCCGCTCGGTTGCCTCTAGACTCGACGTCCACCGGCCGCGACAGTGTCGGGCAACGAAGACCGGCCCGCCGTTGTGACCGCCGAAGCGTTCCGGCCGCGGGGCGAGCCGCCGCGTCTCGCTTCCCCCACACCGTTCACCCAAGCGACAGCGTCCGCACGCCGAAACGACACGCTCCGTCGGACGAGCCCGCGAACACGTACGTTTCGCGTCCCGTTTCGGAACGGTACTGCTCGGCCAGCCGCAGCACTTCCGGCTCCGCCTCGGCCCACCCGAGCACAGCGACGGCTCCGCCGCTTCCGCCTCCGGTGATTTTCGCTCCGAAAAGTCCAGCCTGTGGGCCGCGCTGCCGAACCAGCTCGACCAAGCGGTCGGTTCCGTCCGAGCCCAGCCCGCAAGCGGTGTAGCTGGCGTGGGAGGCGTACATGAGCCGGCCCATTTCGACCAACCGGTCTTCTGTCGGCTCCTGCTGAAGCAGCTCCGCAAACCGCCGGACTCGCGCGTGTTCGTAGACCGGGTGAGCCGTCGGGTGCCGCACCGGGTAAACGCGGTCCGGGTCGACCCGCGTCACAACGTCGGGCGTGCCGCCGTACCGCTCGAGAAACTCCTGGCCGCTCATTCTTTCAGGCAACGCCTGCGCGAACTCCCTTTCGAACTCTTCCGGCGTCACGTTGGCCAGAAACCCCTTCCAACGCGGGTCGTCAATTCGAACGCGTCCTTCTTCGAGCGGAGCCACCCGCAGCCCGGCCAGCTCCGCCAAAATTCGGTAGCCCATGAACGTGCCGGTCCGGACCGACGTGTAGTCGCTGCCCGAAACCGCGTGCCGGAGGCCCGAGTCGACTCCCCAGAACCGGACCAACCCCGGAACAGGCACAAAGCCTTCGACCAGCGCCGGCTGACAAAGCAAAGCCAACAGCTGGTTCGCCCGTCCCAAAGCGGCCGTCATTTGGTCCATGATGCCACACGGCGCCCCAACGACGACGTTCTCGGCTTGCTGACACAACCGAGCCAGCTCCGTTCCGTCGAGCGGCTGCCCGAGCCAGTGCGTGACCGCCTGCAACGTCGCCACTTCCAACGCCGCCGACGAACTGACGCCCTTGCCCTCGGGAACGGCCGAATGAATCAAAAGCCGCAGGCCCAGCCCCGACGGAAACCCCCGTTGCTTCGCAAAGGCCAGCACGGTCCCAACCGGGTAGGCCGCCCAGCGCGACTCCGGAACCGCCTGGAAAAAACGGTTGGCCTCTTCCAGCGACCCGTCCAGCAGTCGCCGCCATTGCTCCGCCGAGACCGACCACCGGCGCGCCTGAACGGTCCACTCACTCGCCGCCGCCGGTCGTGGCACCGGTCCCACCGGCAAGCTCACCACGTCCACACCGCCTCCTTCCACCAGTTGCGCGGCCACCAGTGTGGCTTCGGCAATGGGAAGCTGGAGGACGAGCGAGCCGGAGTAGTCGCCGAAGCCACCCATGACGTCCAGACGGCCGGGCGCTCGGGCCACTACCACCGGCCGTCCGGTTTCGAACAAAGAGCCCAGCGGCCCCGCAGCAGTCCGTGCCACCCAACGCACAAGTTCCTCAAAAACCGCAACGTCGTCTTTTGACACAGCAAGCTCCTTTTCCCTTTCTGGCTCCTTCCGTGACGTCCCGGTCTGCTTCCTTTGAGTCTTGCGACCGCAGCGCACTTCCGCTAGTCCCTTCCGGCTTTTCTTTCCTCGTTGCTCCCGGCGGCCTCTTTCCCTTGCGTGCGCTCCTGTTCCTTCAGCGCCGCCTGCTTGTAGTGTACCGACGAAACCGCTCGCAACTCGGCCGCTTTTTCTTCCGGACACGTGTCGCTCAAGAAACAACCACCGCCAATTTCAGGACCGGCCAGGTACTTCAGCAGGTTCGGCTTTCGCAAAGGCGGGTGAAACTCAATGTGAAAATGAAACGTGTCGTACGTTCCCCCGTCAGTCGGGGCCTGGTGCAGAGCCATGACGTAAGGAAACGGCATTTGCCAAAGGTTGTCAAAACGGACCAGCACTTCTTTGAGCACAGCGGCCAGGTCGCGCAGCTCCTCGTCTGACAAAGCCGCCAAGCTGCTGTGGGTCTCCTTTGGAGCCACAAAGGTCTCGTAGGCGTAGCGTGCAAAGTACGGAACAAACGCAATTGCCGAGTCGTTTTCGCAAATCAAGCGCCGCCCGTCGTCTTGTTCGGACGCCACAATGTCCTGAAAAAGAATGCGTTTGTGTTCGTTCCAGTAGCGTCGGCACACGGCCACTTCATTTTCAATTGTCTTAAAGACAAAGTTGGTTGCGTAAATCTGACAGTGGGGGTGCGGGTTCGACACCCCAACGACTTCTCCTTTGTTTTCAAAAATCAGCACGTGATCGACCTCCGGCCGCGCGCCCAGCTCTTCGTACTGCCGTTGCCACGTTTGCAGTAGCTCGACAATGCGCTGGACCGGCAGTTCCGCCAAAGCGACGTTGTGCAG
>CAYSAG010000184.1:0-10250 GCA_964428935.1 uncultured Planctomycetaceae bacterium
GTTCGAGCCGGCAGAGGTGGTCGGAGACCTCATGAAGTCGTTCGCCGTGGCCGCTCAGCGCAAAGGCCTCGAATTGGCTTACTACTGGCCGCCGCACGTCCCGCGGTGGCTGGTCGGCGACCCTCAACGACTCAGCCAAGTGCTGAGCAACCTGTTGGACAACGCAATCAAGTTCACCGACCAGGGCGAAGTCACCCTCAACGTGGACCTGGCGAAATCCGGTGAAGACGAAGTCGTCCTCGAGTTCACCGTCACGGACACCGGCCCGGGCATTCCCGCAAACATGCAGCAGAAAATTTTCGACAAGTTCGAGCAAGTCGACTCGTCCATGCGTCGCAAGCACGGAGGGGCCGGCTTGGGTCTGGCCATTGCGGCCGGCCTGGTCGAAAGAATGGCCGGCAAGTTGACGGTGGACAGCCAGCCCGGCCGCGGCAGCACGTTCCGCTTTTCGGTTACCCTAAAGCGGGCCGCTGAGGTACAGACGTCCGAGCCGTTGGTCAGCTCGGTCGACGCCGCACTCTTCGTGGCGGAACCGCACACCCTGACGCGCCGGTTCCTGGTCGACACGTTCCAAAGTTGGAACGCCCGAACGACCCAGGCGGGCAGTCCCGAAGAGATTGAACAGGTTCTTCAGCAGCTGCCGCCCGGAACCCGCTTCGACGTGTTGGTGTTGGACGAGCGACTCCTGCAACCGCTCTCGTCGGAGACACGGCAGCGACTGGCCGAGGCTCTGGCGCCCGACGGACGCACCGTCGTGTTGCTCAGCACGCTCGACCAACCTCCGCCCGCTCCGACCGACTTCGCTCCGCTCACCGCCTCACGCTGGCTCCACCTGCCCGTCAAGCTGTCCGAGCTCTACGAAGTCGTGGCTCCGACGACCGGCGACACACCGCACAGGCCGGCGACCGAACGGGCCGCGGGCCGGCCAAGCCTCGGACAGCCCCTGCGCGTGCTTCTTGCCGAAGACAGTCTGGTCAACCAGAAGCTGGCCGTCAGCCTGTTGCAGAAGCAAGGGCACGAGGTGACGGTGGTGGCGAGCGGAAAGGAAGCCGTGGAGGCGGCCACGACGCAACAGTTCGACGTCATCCTCATGGACGTCCAAATGCCCGAAATGGACGGATTCGAAGCCACGGCAGCCATTCGCCGACACGAAGCCGCGACGGGCCGACGCACACCCATTGTGGCCATGACCGCTCACGCCCTGAAAGGCGACCGCGAGAAGTGTCTGGCCGCCGGAATGGACGCCTACATTGCCAAACCGATTCGTTCGGACGAGCTGTTCGCTTTGCTGGCTACCCTGAGCGGCCAAGCTCCACCGGAAAACGCCTCGGACGACACGCAAACGTGACCCCCGAGCAGGAGAGGGACTTCTTGTTGGCCGCTGCCGACACGGTCGCGCCACAATCGACTGGGTCCGAATTTTTTTCGGTCGGACGCAGCAGTAGACCGACGAGGGCCTAAGAAAACGCGGACGCTCTCACTTGCTTCCCACGGTCCGCCTTCGCCCGCTGTGTGCATGGGCCGGGCCGTGCGGCTGCTTGGCGTGCGGTTCTGTCTCGCTTCGGGAAAAAGAGCCGTCCCGTGCTCGTCGTGCAGCAACCGCAGACAGCGTTGGGCAAGCGCCTTGTGGGGGCTCCGTCGCCGCGCCGTTCTTTGCTGCGGTCCTGGCTTGGGCTTGTAAACTTCCAGACACACCCCCCACTGCGGTCTGGCGAACCGGCGTGCACGGCGGGGTTCGGGGTCGCTTCGGCTTCCCCGAGACCAAGGCACGTCGGCGCGAAGCGTTTTCCTCGCGCAGACTGCAGGACGGAGCAACTCCACCTTCCGAACGGCCGGTCGGGCCGTCTTCAGCGCAAAAAGAGACGGGGCTCGGGAGTCAAGGAAAAATCATGCACTCTTCGTGCATTTGATGGGCCACCCTCTGTCCGGCTTCTTAGCATGCGAGGCAGGAATGCTAGCTAACCGGACAAGACTCCCGGCCCCTGGCGGAAGGGAGAAACTCTTTTCCAAAAATTCCTTTCCGTCGCTCGCGAGACTCTTTCTCTCCGCCAACTACTTCACAAACATGACCCCCGTTTGTCAAGACCCTTCGGCTGGGAGTTTCAAAGAAATTGAAATTTTTTGGCGTGGGTTTTGCGGGACCTAATCATTTGAACCGATTGGCCGGCGTTTGGCGGAATTACCGGCGGACGACTCGACGCTGGTCCGGCGCAGAGGCCGTAGCGCGCGGAGCTCGCGACCCAGTGCGCCGCCAAGCACACTCCGCGGTTCTCCGCGCTCGGCCCGTGTCGGACAAAAACCCGACTGCAGAAGTTTGCGACGCGACGGCGGAACGTGAGCTTCCCGACGTGACGGCCGTTCGTAATTGAAAAGCAACCGGACTGGCCAGGCGAGTCGGCACCTGACGGTGCTTCTGGCTGGAAAGGCCGACGGCTTCCGGCACCGACGCCGTGCGTGCAGCCCGACGGGGCGAGCGCGTTCGAAGTCAAAAGTTGAGAGGGGACGGGACTGGTGGAGGGGGCACGCTCCGTCGTGGCCGCTGAGGGTCTGCGCCCGACGCCGGCTCCACCAGACGCATCCAGCGACTCCAAGCTCGCGAATGCCCAGAGAAAAACGAATAAATTCCCCGACACCCGCACTTGCGTTTCGAGCTGCTCGAATCGGCGTTGACAAATCCTTCTCGGAATAGGTACAAGCCGTTCCTTCCAAGTCGGGGCGTGCGGTGAAGTTCGCGGCGGCTGCACTTCCAAGCAGCACCAGTTGCCTGTGACGTTCGAGCGTCCGCGGGCCTCACCGGCACCTCCGGTCCCTCGTTCCCTTCTCGATTTTCCACACCCAGTCCTTCCGCAGAGTTGCCTCTGAGCCCCGGTGGCCCAGCCGTGTCTGGCTGGCCCCGTCGTGACTCTCGAGAGCGAACGGCTTTCGTGCCAGCTCGCGGTTGCTCGCCTGTCTACCACCTCGGTCCCACGAGGCGTCCGGCGAGCCGGGACGTTCGGACGCGTCGGCCCGGCACCGCGTGGTGCACACGGAAGGGCTCAGACCGTCGCAGCAGGCTGGCACGAAAGGCGAACACGAGTTCGGCCTCTTTGCGAGAAGGACGTTGGTTGAACAAGAGGAGCACGGTTCCATGCGAACGGCGGTTCCCGGTCTGGTCGTCTTCTCTGCGCTTGTGGTTGGCGTTGTGGGGTGCGAGCGTCCTTCTGGCAAGGAGCCGAGCCGCACCGCAGCCTCGGCCGCTCGCCCCGAGAAGACACCGCTGTCTGCCGGCCAGTCGACCAAGAGCACCGAGCGTTTGTCGAAAGCCAACAAAGAGCAGGCCGACGCTCTGCTGGTGCGAGCGACACTGTTGCTGCGTCGCGGCAACGTGGCCGGAGCCGTGCAGGCGCTCACGCAAGCCATTCGACTCGACCCCACCAACGCCACCGCGTACGCTCGGCGAGCGGGAATTTGGGCGGACTTGGGACGAGAACGTCAGGCGGAGGCCGACTTCAACAAAGCCGTCGAACTGGCTCCGAACGACAAGAGCCTGCGGAACATGAGGGGCTTCTTCTTCCTTTCACGAGGCGACCCCGTTCGAGCCATTCAAGACTTCACGGCGGCCATTCAGCTCGACCCGCATTACCCTCAACCTTACAACAACCGCGGACTGGCCTGGCTCGCACGCGGACAGACCAAGAAAGCCATTGAAGACTTCAACGCAGCCATTCGCGAGAACCCCCGCTACGTCGACGCCTACAACAACCGAGGCATGGCTTACCTGAAGCTGGGGAAGCACAAGGAGGCCATTGCCGACTTCGACCGAGCGCTGAGGATCAACCCGGAGTACACGACGGCCTACAACAACCGCGGACTAGCGTACTTTGCGGCCGGCCGTTACGAGAAAGCGGTCATTGACTTCACGGAAGCCATTGCCCGGGACCGCACCAACCCCAAGTACTACCGCGCTCGCGCCGCAGCTTACCAAAAGCTGGGTCGGCTGGCCGAAGCGCGAGCCGACACCGAAAAAATTGCGTGGCTGCTGCAGTTGGCCGAAATCAACCAGCAGATTGCTCGACACCCACGTTCCGCCGAGCCGTACCTGAAACGGGCCGAGCATTTGGCAAAGGCCGGCGAGACGCGAGTGGCTTTGGCCAGCTACGAAGCGGCCATTCGGACCGAGCCGAACAACGCGCGAGCGTACTCGGCCCGTGCAGCCTTCTGGTACCGGCAAGGCGAGTACGAAAAGGCTGTCGCCGACTGCACGAAAGCCATTCAGCTGGCTCCGCACTTCGAAGCCTACTCAATTCGCGGCGACGCGTACCTCAAACTGGGTCGGTACGACGAGGCCATTGCCGATTACGAACGCGCCAAACGACTGGACCCAATGGTCGCACAGGCTTACCTGCTTCGTTCGCAGCAACGTCGCAAGGAGGGACGTTTGGAAGAGGCCGAGGCCGACTTGAAACGGGCCCGGCAGATTGACCCAACGCTGCTGGCCGACTCGTCGTCCAAGGCCGAAAAGCAGGCGAGTGGCTCCGGACCGAAGGCTGCCCGCAAACCACGTCGCTTGCCCGAACCGGCCGACGCCAAACCGCTCGAGCCGAGGTCGACCGAACCGCCCCGCACCAAGTCGGCGACGGAGACCACGCAAAGGACCGCGAAGTCGTCGTCCGCTCAAAGGCAGCCCAGTCCCTGAACGCCTTTGCGAGTCGAAGTTACCGGCCGCGCCGGTGTCAAGCGGGCGGCTGCCTCTGCCGGCTGGCACGGCCGCGCCGGCGCTCAACCTGCCGGTCGACCTTCTTCCTCGCGGCTCCAATTCGCTCCCACAGCCAGAAAACCGGAGCGAACACTGCGAGGTTGACCAGAGCAAGCCCGACGCACGCCACGACCACGACGGCCGCCGCGACCAGCCACGCAGTCAACACGGTGACGCTACGCAGCCAGACGCTGCTCGCCACTCCCGCTCCAACGACCAGCAAGCCCACTGCCCACAGCACGTGGCCCACTCGCTTCGGGTCTTCCAAGGTCGGTGTCCTCTGTGCGCCGGACCGACTCACCCGGCCGAACGGCACCCCCAGCCGCTCGCGTCAGTCGGTTCCGGTCCGGGCCACCTGGCGTCGCCAGCGCTGGCGGCACACCAGCCACGGCGAAGCGCGGCCGTCTCGGGCGCGGGTCACGAGCGCGAGCCTCGCGCCCGGACGACGCCACGCCCAAGAACGTGGGGTTCCAACTTCGCCACAGCCTCCGCAAACGCTACCGCTTCAAGTACGAAATGGCTTCCTCCCACGTCGGAATGTTCTCGTACTTGACCGGCTGTTCTTCACCCTCTTCTTCGGGCTGAGGCTTTTCGGCTGTCGAGGCCTCTTTCTTTCTGCGGCGTTTCTTGCGCCGTCGGCCGGAGCTTTCCGCTTCCGACGCGGCTTCGGCCAGCTCCCCTTCCGCCGGCTCCTCGCCCGCCGCCGGCTCGCCCGCTTCCGCCGTTTCGGCCGACTTGCTGCGGCGACGCCTGCGGCGACGTCGTTTGCGTCGCGTCGGTTCCTCTTCCGTTGTTTCCTCTTCCGCCTCGACCTCCGTCCCCGCCGTTTCCGTTGGCTGAGCGGCCGCGACAGACTCCCTCGGCTCTTCCGACGTCCCTGCCGTTTCCCTTCGAGCCGCGGCCTTTCCAGCCTTCACCGCTTCGGCCGTCTCCTCCTCTTCCTCCTCTTCCGGCTCCTCCCGCCCGACCTCCGACAGCAGTTCTTCCAGTTCTTCCTCGTCGAGCACGCCGGCGCCGAAGTCGTCGTCCTCAATGAACTCGTTTCGCCGAGGCGAGGGTCGCGGAGCCACAATGGGCCCTTGGTCGTCCACGACGACGCGAATGCCTTTCTGCTCGGTGCCCGCCGCACCTTCCGCGGGCTCGAGCGGCGACTCGGCCTGCGCCGCCGCGGCCTCAGACTCTGTCGAGCCGCCACGCTCCGTCGGTGCGGCCTGGTGCGACTCGGCCGGACGCTCCGCTTTCTCTCGCCCCCAGCGTCGGGTTGCCGCGTCACCAGTCGCAGCCGGCTCGGTCGCTTCGGCTTCGTCCTCGAGCTTCCTCAGCGCGTCCCAGTAGGAGTCGTCCGAGGAGGCTGTTGCCGACGGCTCTGGCTTGCCCGCCGAAACAACCTCTTTCGCCCGTTCTGCCGGTCTCTGTTCTTCCGACGTGCCGGCCGCTGCGGGCTCCGACGGCCTTGCAACCTCCGGCTCGGCCGACTCCGCCTCGACAGCGGCAGTTTCCGCCTCTTGGGCCGGCTCGCCGGCCGACGTCGGCTCCGCCTTCTCAGCCCCTGCCGCTCCGGCCGGTTCCGCGCCCGCCGCCGAAGGAGCCTCAACGCCAGCGTTCGTTTCGCCCGCCGCTTCCGGCTGGTCCGGCGAGCTCGTTTCGTCGTCGCCGAGCAGCTCGTCCAGGTCGATTTGCTCCAGAATTTCCTCGTCCTCCGGCTTGGGTGCGTCTTTGGTTCGCCCAAGCCCGAGAATGTCCTGAGCCAACTCCTTCAGGCGTTCCGCCTTCCGTTTGCGACTGTCGTCTTTTCCGTTCATTGCCTGCCAACCTGACCAAGACCGTTCAGTCTGTTGCGACCGTCGCGCTGACGGGCCGCGACGCCCGAAGCCAACCTGCCGGACGGCCCCCCGCACTCGGACCGTGTGCGGCCGCAAGGCCAAGGCCGACCCGCCGGTCGGCTCAACGCCGCTTCTCTCCGCCGCGTGTCGTGGATTTTACTACTCGTCCGCCGTTGTTGACAGTCTTTCCGCGAGCCCCGAGGGCCGGCCCGGTTCCGCGCCGCGGGGCCTCCGCTCCGCGTCGCGCGGTCTGCTACGGTCTCGGCCAGCCCGCCGCGAGACCCCCGCCGGCGGCTGGCCGGACGCGAGCCGGCAGCGGACGAACACGCTCGCCGACCTTGCGCGGTCGAGCGGCTCCGTTCCGGCAGCCTTCCTCCGGCGACGGCCGGCAGGCTCGCGGAGCCGACGCGTCGGCCCCGGAGCGGCTTTCGCGACGGGCTTGACACGCCCAGCCGCGTGCCGGCACAATCGACTGGCAGAACCGACGGCCAGCAAACGGCTTACGACCAAACGGACGAGAGAGCCGCGTCCGGCCGGCCCGTCGTGGAGCTGGACCGTCCACCGTCACTACCGGTTCGCGCGGACGAACCTGGAGTTCGGGAGAGGCGCTAATGAGGCACGGGTTGTCCCCCTTTTCATGCCGGCTTGCTGTGCTTCCGGTTTGGGCGGCGTTGAGCGTGTTCGTGGCTGTTGCCGTTGGTGCCGGCCAGAGTCCGAGCACACGGCCGTGCGGGTCACCTGGTCAGGCGAACGAACGGTTCTCTCTTCCGACCGACACGTTGTTCTGCATTGGTCAGCCGGACGCTCGGTGCGCGGAGTTCGGTCTGGCCGACGAGGGCTACCGGGCGTTCTTGCGTCGGTTTCCGAACGGAGCTGTCTACACGGTCGGCCGCAGCACGCCGCGAGACTGGCCCTACATTCACCCGGCCCACCGCGACAAATGGGCCGGGGCTCGAGCCCACACGTTTACGATTCGTTACGCGGCGGACCGGACCAACGCGAAGACCTTGTACTTGGTCCTTGGCATTTGCGGCGCCCATTCCACCGAACACTCGACGGTGGTCGTGAGCGTCAACGGTCGGACGTTGCCTCCGCAGGTGGCGCCGGCCGGAGTCATGGAACCGTGCTTCGACCGGCGAAAACGCGGCGAGCCGAAGTCGCTGGTTTTTGCCATTCCGTCCGGTTCGCTGCGAAAGGGAGTGAATGAAATTTCGATTCGGTTGGAGCGTCAAAGCTGGATTCTGTACGACTACGTGGCCTTGCGAACGGTGAACCGCCCGCTGCCGATTGTCGAGCCGCCACCGGTCGACCTGCTGGCCCAGTTCGCTCGCGGGCCCATGCGGGACGTCGAACAAATTGTCTTCGCCGTCCGACAGCCCGGCAAAGACGGTCACTGGTACGCGAACTTCGGCTACTACGCCGACGACGTGAACCGGCTGACCTACGGCGACGGCGGACGTCTGTGTCTGCTCAACCTGAAAACCGGAAAGCTGACCGTTCTGCTGGACGACCCACGCGGCGGTGTCCGAGACCCGGTGGTTCACTACGACGCCAAGAAGATTCTTTTCTCTTACCGCAAGGGCGGCACGCCGTACTACCACCTTTACGAAATCAACGTCGACGGTACCGGCTTGCGACAGCTGACCTCCGGTCCTTACGACGACATTGAGCCCACTTACCTGCCCAACGGCGACATTGTGTTCGTTTCCAGCCGGTGCAAGCGTTGGGTCAATTGCTGGCTGACGCAGGTCGCCACCTTGTACCGCTGCGACGCCAACGGAAACAACATTCGCCCAATCTCGGCCAACAACGAACACGACAACACGCCGTGGGTGCTGCCGGACGGCCGGCTCTTGTACCAGCGGTGGGAGTACGTCGACCGGTCTCAGGTCGACTACCACCACCTGTGGACGTGCAACCCGGACGGCACGAACCAAATGGTCTTCTTCGGCAACATGCACCCCAGTACGCTCATGATTGACGCCAAGCCCGTTCCGGGCAGCGACCGGGTGGTGGCCATTTTTTCGCCCGGCCACGGACGACGCGAGCACGTCGGAGCGGTGGTGCTGATTGACCCACACCGCGGCCCGGACGACTTGACGGCCGTGCGGCGAGTCCGCTCGGAGCCGAAGTTCCGCGACCCGTGGGCGTTCAGCGAACACGCTTTCCTGGCCGCTCGCGGAACCGAGCTCGTCCTGTTCGACGACCAGGGCAACGAGCAGACGATTTTCCGGCTGCCCAAGCGGGACGTCGCGGCTGGACTGGAGTGCCACGAGCCGAGGCCGCTGGTCAAACGGCCCCGCGAACGAATCATTCCCGACCGCGTCGACCTGCGAAAAACGACCGGCCTGTTGGTGCTCGCCAACGTTTACGAAGGCCGCAACATGGTCGGCGTGAAAAAAGGCGAAATCAAGAAGCTGCTCGTTTTGGAAACGTTGCCCAAGCCCATCAACTACACCGGCGGCATGGACCCGTTGACGTACGGCGGTTCGTTCACGTTGGAGCGAGTCTTGGGCACGGTGCCGGTCGAGCCGGACGGGTCGGCGTACATGGAGCTGCCCGCCCTGAGGGGCCTGTTCTTCGTGGCGCTGGACGAAAACGACTTGGCCGTCAAACGCATGCAAAGCTTCTTGACGGTCGAGCCGGGCGAGATTACCGGTTGCGTGGGCTGCCACGAACAGCGGACGCGAACCATTTTGCCCGACACCAACCTCATGGCTCTGCGACGCCCGCCCAGCCAAATCGAACCGATTACCGACTGCCCGGACGTGTTCGACTTCCCACGCGACATTCAACCCATTCTCGACCGATTGTGCGTCGACTGTCACGGGTACGAGAAGACGGAGCGAGGCGGTCCGTACGCCGGACGGGTCATTCTGACCGGCGACCACGGTCCCATGTTTTCTCACTCGTACTTCACGTTGACCGTGCGCCGGTTGTTCGTCGACGGACGGGACCAACCGAAAAGCAACTACCCGCCGCGAGCGCTCGGCTCGTCGGCCAGCCGTTTGCTCAAAATGATTGACGGCTCGCACTACGGCGTTCGCGCCACCGAACACGAGCGGAAAATGCTGCGGCTGTGGATTGAAGTGGGAGCGCCCTACCCGGGCACGTACGCTGCGCTGGGCAGTGGGTCGATTGGCGGTTACTTCCAGAACCGGCAGGTCAACACCGACTACGACTGGCCGACCACTCGGAAGGCGGCCGAAGTCATGCAGCGTCGCTGCGACCGTTGTCACACGGGGGTCAACGTTCTGCCCAAAGCTTTGTCGGACGAACGAGGCGTTTCGTTCTGGCGGTTCGACCTGAACGACCCGCGGCTGAAACTGAGCCGGCACATTGTTTTCAACCTGTCGCGGCCCGAGAAGTCTCTGTTGCTGTTGGCTCCGCTGGCCAAAAAGGCGGGCGGCTTCGAGCTGTGCCGCGACCAACAAGGCCGCCCGGCCCCCGTGTTCCGCTCCACCAACGACCCCGACTACCAAGCTCTGTTGGCCATGGTCGAGGCCGGCCGTCGGAACCTGGAGCAAATCAAGCGGTTCGACATGCCCGGCTTCGTCCCGCCCAAACCGTACGTTCGCGAAATGAAACGCTTCGGAATTCTGCCGAAGGACTTTCCCGAGAACCGGCCGTTCGACTACTACCAAACCGACCGCCGGTACTGGCAGTCGTTGTGGTGGCGCGGGCTCGACTCA
>CAYSAG010000185.1:0-10220 GCA_964428935.1 uncultured Planctomycetaceae bacterium
TTTGGATCCAAAGCGGTGCAGGAGCACCGCACTCCAAAGCGCGTCCTCGTAGGGATACCAAGGGCGGAGCCCTTGAGTAGAGCCTTTGCGCGTCAGAATGCGCAACATGCGTCCATGATTTGAACGTCGTAACTCGTCACGTTCTTTTTCCGGTTGTGGAGCAAGCAGGATGCTTGCTCCACGTTAGGAGAACCCACCGCAAACGGCTTGCCGTTCTGCTTGCGTCGACTCGAGAACAAACCGACGACCAATGAACGTACTTGTGTTGCTGGCCGACAAGCCGAACCTCACTTGGTACTTGCTGCCCATTGCCTTGCTGGTCAGCTTGGTCTACAGCGCCAGTCGCTACGAGCTGACGTCCCGGATTTTGCGACACGCCGCGTGGTGTTTCGTTCGCATTGTCGCCCTCATGGCCGTCGTGCTGGTCGTGCTGTGGTGGTTGTCGTTCCGGCTGTGAGGAGTTGAGTGTGTCTGGGAATTGGAGAGCCACGCTCCGTCGCGGCCGCTGACGGTTTCGGTTTCGAGAGCGGCTCCGCAAGACACGTCCGGTTGTTCCAGGCCGGCGAATTCCCCAAAAAATACGGAACAATTCCCGGCCCCCCTCATCCATTCAGAAGTCGGCTCGAGCCTCCACGCTGGGCGGGTCGGGAATGGGAGCGAAGTTTTCGAACCGCATCGACTCGGCGATCCACGTCAACGTGACGGTGCCCGTGCGACCGTTCCGGTTCTTGGCCACAATGACGTCGGCCTCGCCGGGGCGGTCTTTCGCGTCGTACGCTTCGGGCCGGTGCAGGAAGAGCACCTTGTCGGCGTCTTGTTCAATCGAGCCGCTTTCTCGCAGGTCGGCCAGACGTGGCTGTTTCTCGGTGCGCAGCTCGACGCCCCGGTTCAGCTGAGCCAGAGCAATGACCGGAATGTGTAGCTCCTTGGCCATCATTTTCAGGCGGCGAGTGATTTGAGCCACCTGCTGCTCGCGCGAAATCTGCTTGTCCTCCGGTTCAATCAACTGCAAGTAGTCAATGATGACCAGGCCAATGCCGTACTTGCGTCGCAGGCGTCGGGAAATGGCAGCGATTTCCGAGGTGGTCAGTCCGGGACGTTCCTCAATGAAAATCGGCAGCTCGCTCAACGCCGAAGCCGCCACCTGCACTTCGTGCTTCTCCTCGTCCGACAGGTCGCCCCGTTTCAGCCGGTGGCCGTCGATTCGGCTGAAAATGCACAGCAGCCGCTCGGCCAAGTCCGTCGCCGACTGCTCCAAACTGAAAATCAGCACGCCGCCGCGCGGGAGCTCCTTCGCCTTCGGGTTCTCGTCCATTTGCCGCCGCTTGGCTTCCGTTGCGACGGCTTCGGCAATGTTGCACACGAACGCCGTCTTACCCATGCTGGGCCGAGCGGCCAGAATAATCAGTTCGCTGGGTTGAAACCCGTTAATGACGTCGTCCAAGTCTCGGAAACCCGTGCTCAGTCCGGGCAGCTTGCCCTGGTTCATCCAGCGTTCGTTGATGGCGTCGAACGCCTCCACCAGAATGTCGCCCAGCTGCAGGTTTTCGCTTTGGCCTTTCAGTTCGAGAATCTGAAAGATTCGCTGCTCGGCTCGAGCCAGAATGCTTTGTGAGTCGTCGGTCGACTCGTAGACGTCTTTCAGAATTTGAGTGCACGCTTCGCGCAGGTTTCGCAGCGTCCACTTGTCGCGGACGATGTTTGCGTAGTACTTGGCGTGAGCGGCGTGCGGGACGGACTCCAAAATCGACATGAGGTACGGCAACCCGCCCACCTCTTGCAGCTTGCCCGCCTTTTCCAGCTCCTCCGCCAACGTCACCACGTCAATGCCGCTCGGCGACGCCTCGTACATTTTCAGAATGGTGCGAGCAATTTCGCGGTGAGCTGCAGAGTAGAAGTGGTCGGGCTGGACAATGTCAATGACCTCGTCAATCGTTTCGTTGGCCAGCAGCATGCACGCCAGCACGCACCGTTCCGCTTCCAGGTTTTGCGGTGGAAGTTTTCCAATCAGGTCGCCCGCCGGAGACCGAGACGCGCTCGTCGCCATGGACCTTCCCCTTCCGTGCTATTGTCGGCAGACGTTTCGACGCAACCGCCAGCCGCTCGAGGCAAGGGACCGACGCCCCACCCCCTCGAAGAAATTCACACAAGCGAAGTTGGAGCCGTCGACGGGAGCGTGCTGCTGAACTCGAGCGTTCTGGCCGGCCGACGCTGTTCGGCCTCGGCCAGGGCCCCGACCAGCGGCTCGCCGACCGCCCCGACGGCATTCTACCGCGCGCCGGCTGAGCGTGAAACGACGCAGTTGCCTCGCCTGTGCGTGCGACCAGCCACCGGTCCTCCACGACGACAGCCCGAAGCGACTTGGCGTCTGGAAGGCCACGACCGCCGCCGGCCGCCGCGGTTTCGGTCCTCCGCGACGACGACCCTAGGCAAGCTGCCACCGCCCAGCTCCCTGTGGCCGCCCGGCCCCCAAGGCTCGCACTCCCAGCGGCGGCCGGGCTGCGCTCGAGGCCGTCTTGGGCTGGGAGTTTGTCCCGTTCGCAGCTTCCCCTAGAATGGCCAGAGCGCGACGCACGGCGCTGGGGCGGCGAGCGCGTGAGCTCCCGGCGTGCGACGCGTCGCCGCCGGCGAGCGGGCCGTCGGTGGTCGTCGCTCCAACGGCCTACCCCGCGTCGACCACTCCGTGGCAAAACGGGCTCGACACCGCACTCGTTTCGTCCGGTGTCGAAAGGCCAACAGGCGGGGCAGGTTCTTCTGTTCGGCAAACGGACAGACCAGGTTCGGCAACGTCCAAAAGACATGTCGCTCATTAACCCGGCCATTCTGTACGGAGCGTTGTTGGCGATTGTTCCAATCGTCCTGCACTTGCTGCTCCGCTCGAAGCCCAAGCGGGTCGTCTTTCCCGCGCTCCGGCTGGTGCAGGTGCGTCGACGCCAGAACGTCCGGCGGTTGCAGTTGCGTCACTTCTGGCTGCTGTTGTTGCGAGTCGGCCTGATTCTGTTGCTGGTGTTCGCGCTGGCTCGTCCCACGCTTCCACCGGCCAACTACTCGCTGACGGCCCGCGAGTGGTTGACCGGGCTGGTCGTTCTGGCCGCTGCCGTGGCCGCGTACGGGTGGACGTTGCGGCGTTGGCGTCGGCGCGGCCTGCCGGGTCACACGCTGCGTTACCGGAAGACGTTCTTGCGAGCGGCCGTGTCGGCAGCCACCGTCTTCTTGCTGGCTCTGCTGGTGGCTTGGCCGTACAAACGACGCATTGCGGCCGAAATTTCGTCACCCGCTCCGGTGGCCAGCGAGCGGGTGCCGGTGGCTGCCGTCTTCCTGTTCGACACCAGTCTGAGCATGGCCTACCGCCAGCAGAACCGGACGCGGCTGGAGCAGGCTCGGGCCATTGCCGTCGAGCACCTGAACCGGTTGCCCAGCGGAAGCCGGGTCGCGGTGGCAGACACGTCGACCACCGGACCGCTCATTTTCCAAGCCGACCTGACCAGCGCCCGGTCTCGCGTCGACTCGCTGAACGTCTCGGCGTGGGCTTCTCCGCTGGAGACGCGTTTGCTGGACGCGCTGGACCTGTTGCAAGAGGACCGGCGTCGCAGTCTGAGCGGGGCGGGAACTGCGGCGGGCGGCCGCGACCCGTTCGTCCGAGAAGTCTACGTCTTCACCGACCTGGCTCGCCACGCCTGGCCGGCGGAGCAGTCCAAGACGCTCGCCAGACGTTTGAAAGACCTGCCGTGGGTCAGTCTGTACTTGATTGACGTGGGAGTGGACCGGCCGGTCAACGTCGGCCTGGGGCCGGTGCGGTTGTCGGAGGAGTCGTTGCCGAGCGGCGGGCGGTTGTCGGTTCAGACGAGCGTCTTTTCGGTCGGGCTGCCGCAGCAGCAACGGACGGTGGAACTGTTCGTCCAAGACGGCGCGGGCCGGCTGTTGAAACTGGGTCAGGACGTCGTCGCGGTCGGCCCCGGGGAGGCGGCACAGGTCGAGTTCGCCGTGGACGGGCTGAAAGGGCCTTTGTGCCGAGGAGAAATTCGGCTCGACTCCAGCGACCCCTTCGCTCCCGACGACGTCCGCTACTTCACCGTTCGAGTCCGGCAGCCGCCCAACGTCTTGCTGGTTGCGCCGACCCCGGCGCAGGCCCGGCTGTTGCAACTGGCGCTGGCTCCGACCGAGCTGGCACGCTTGGGCCGTGCTCGCTACCGCTGCCAGTACGCTTCACCCGAGCAACTGGTCGGCAAGGACCTGTCGCGGTTCGGCGTCGTGTGTTTGGTGAGCGTGCCGCGGCTGAGCGGCTCGGCGTGGCGAGCCCTCGACACGTTCGTCCGGGCCGGGGGCGGGCTGGCCGTTTTCTTGGGGACGCACGGCGTCGAAACGGCCGTCTCGTACAACTCGCCCGAAGCGCAAAGGGTCCTGCCGGCGGAGCTGCTCGCCTCGCTGCGCTTCCGGCCGCCCGAGTTTCTGGACCTGCAAACGCTGACTCACCCGCTGTTCCGGAAGTTCGAGCGGTTGGGCGGAGCGGCCGAGCTGGCTTCGCAAGAGGTGCGGCGCTTCTGGCGTGTGCGACCTCACCCCGACGCCGCGGTCGTCGTGCGGTTCACGGACCCCGAGGGCAGTCCGGCGTTCGTGGAGGCGTCGCGCGGGGAGGGGCGGGTCGTGCTGGTGACGACGACGGTCGACTTGCGCGGTTGGAGCGACCTGCCGCGGGCCGGCTGGCAGTGGGTCGCCTTTGCCGACCAGCTGGCCGCTTACCTGGCTCACGCCACGGCCGCTCGGTTCAACTACCGGGTGGGCGAACGGGCGGAGGTGCCCATCGACCCCGGCGTGCCGGCTCGCCGCTACCTGGTCCGCACGCCCGCGTTGGGGCAGGTGGTGCGGCCGGTCGAGCCGGGAGCTCGAAAGCTGGTCGTCGAAGAGCTCACGCAGGTGGGGCACTACGAAGTGGTCCCGGCTGCTCAGGGCTTCGACTTCCGCACCGGGTTCAGCGTCAACGGGCCGGAAGCGGAAAGCGACTTTCGCCGGCTGCGTCCAGCCGACCTCGACGCGCTGTTCGGCAAGGGCCGCTACGCGTTGGCTCGCGACATTCAAGCGCTGACGCGGCGCGTGAGCACGGGCCGGCTGGGCGTCGAAGTTCTGCCCATTTTGTTCGTGTTGCTGGTGGCGTTTTTTCTGGCCGAGCAGGTGGTGTCGAACTGGTTCTACGACGAACCGGTGGGAGCGCAGGAACAGGGACCGTCGGTCGGTCTGACAGGAGGCTCCTCCCAGACGCAGACCGGCGCCCGGCCGACCCTCTCTTCGGCTCTCAACTAGCTTCGGCTCTCAACCAGAGGGAAGAAAGAGGTCGCCTTGACGTCGTGGAAGCTCGTTTTCGAGCCCGTTTGGTCTTGGCCGGTGACGGTGCTGGCGGCGGCGGTCGTGTTGGCGTCGGTGCCGTTGCTGTACCACCGCGGGCTGCGCCGGCTGGCCCGTCCGTGGCGGTGGACGTTGTCGACGCTGCGGCTGGTGGCGGCGGTCGTCCTGGCGCTGGCGCTGTTTCGACCGACCGTCCAGGTGACCGAAACAAGCGAGCGGTCGGCGTCGGTGCTGGTGCTGACCGACGCCAGCCGGAGCATGACCATTGCGGACGAAGCTGGCGGGACCACACGTCGACAGCGGCTGGTCCGGACGTTGCAAGCCTGTGAGGCTCAGTGGCAAACGCTGGGCGAACGGGTTCACCTCGAGTACTTCGACTTCGACTCCGAGCTGCGGGCTGTGGAGCGGCCGGACGAGTCGGCCCCGGGCGAGCAGACGGCGCTGGGAGCCGCGTTGGACGAAGTCTTCCAACGGTCGCTCCGCGAACGAATTGCGGCCGTGTTCTTGCTGACGGACGGAGCTCAGCGGGCCCGCCCGCCGCTGGACGTCGACCCGCGTCCGGTCGCCCGTAAGCTCGGGCAGCGGCAAGTACCCATTTACGCCGTCCCGTTCGGACAGGCCGGCTTCACCGACACGGCCGTCGACGTGGCCGTCGAAGACCTGCAAGTCGACCCGGTGGTGTTCCAGAAAAAGGCCGTGCCGGTCTCGGCCAAGCTGCGTGTGAGCGGCGGAGCGGGTCGGGAAGTGACGGTGCGACTGTTGGTCGAGGACCGAACGGGCAGGGGCATTGGTGAGTCCGGTCCCATGGTTCAGCCGCCGGCGTCGGAGCAGGCCGCGACCGTCTTGACCGTCCGACCGCGTACGAACAACGAGGTCATTCCGGTGAACTTGTCGTTCGTGGCGGAGCAGACGGGCGAGCTGAAGGTGGCGGTGGAGGCGGTTCCGCTGGCGGGCGAGCTGCGAGAAGCCAACAACCGTCAGACGACGCTGGTCACCGTGCGCGCCGGCGGCCTGAAAGTGGCCTACTTCGACAAGGTGCGGCCCGAGAACAAAGCCGTGCGACTGCTCAGCCGCTCGCCCGACATTCAGCTCGACACCTGCTGGGTCCGTTCGGGACGGTTCCGAAAGCTGACGCGAATCGACGAGAGCTGGTTCGAGCCGGGACGCTACGACGTCTACATTCTGGGGGACGTGCCCGCGTCGGTCTTTGGTCCGCGCCTGCTGCAGAAGCTGGCCGCTCGTGTCGACGAGGGCGCCGGGCTGCTCATGCTCGGTGGCTTTCACAGCTTCGGCCCCGGCGGCTACGCAGCCACTCCGTTGGCCGACTGTCTGCCCGTACGAATGAGGCGTCTGGAAACACAGCCCGAAGACTCCGTCGACCCCACACTACACTACGACCGCCTGCTGAAAATGAAACCCACCCGCGCCGGGCTGCGGCACTTTGTCATGCGTCTGGCGTCGCCGGAAGAGAACGAAAAGGCGTGGGCGAAACTGCCGCCGTTGTTGGGGGCGAACCGGCTGCAAAAGAAGAACGAGTTTGTCGAGGTGTTGGCCGAGTCGGAAGACGGCGTGCCCCTGCTGTTCGCTCACGAGTACGGCAAGGCCCGCGTGCTGGCCTTCGCCGCCGACACGACCTACCTGTGGCTGCAACACGGCTTCGCCACCGAAACGCTGCGCTTCTGGCAGCAACTGGTCTACTGGCTGGCTCGAAAAGAGCTGCCGACGGGACAAAACGTGTGGGCTCGTGTCGAGCCACGTCGCTACCCACCGCAGGCCAAGGTGACCGTCGAGTTCGGCGCACGCGACGCGAACGGCCAACTCGTGCCCGACGCCCAGTACCAAGTCCGCGTGCTCCGGCCAGACGGACAGTCGGTCCAGCTGACACCGCAACGCACGCCGAAGGGCGGAACCGCCACCTTCGCCCAAACGGCTCTGCCGGGCGACTACTGGGTCGTCGTCTCGGCCAGCAAGCAGGGCCGCTCACTGGGACTGGACGGCGTCGCTCGGTTCCTGGTCGAACAGCGGGACCTGGAGCTGGACAACCCAGCGGCCGACCGCGACTTGCTGGCGGAAATCGCAGCGGCCAGCGGCGGCTCGGCCGTCACGCCCGAAGAGCTCAGCAGCTTTCTGGCCCGACTGCTGGAGCAAGGTTGGCCGAACTTGAGGGAGAAGCGAGTTCGAAGAGTTTCTCTGTGGGACAACTGGTTCGTGTTGGCCGTGTTCGTTGCCGCGTTGAGCGCCGAGTGGTTCTTGCGGAAGAGCCGTGGCTTGGTGTGACCGGTGACGTTGCCGGTCTTGACAACCGTCCCTGAAGCTGCTTTCCTGTCCGTCCCACTTCACACCGTCAGCACCAAAAGGAAGCCTTTTCCAAGGAAGCCCATGCAACTACCCGAGCCGTTTGCAGAGCAAGTCCGTTCCATTCTGAGCCAGTTGTACGGAGACCGGGCCAGCGTTTGTTGGGAAAGGCTGGAGCGGTCGTTGGCGTCGTTTCGGCCGCCCGCGTCCCGACGCTCGTCCCTTTGGGACCAGCGGGACGTGGTCTTAATCACTTACGCCGACCAAGTGCAACAAGCCGACTGCCCGCCGCTGCAGTCGCTCCGTCAGTTTCTGCTCGACCACTCCTTGGACCGCCTCTTCACCACGGTCCACCTTCTGCCCTTCTTCCCGTACAGCTCCGACGACGGCTTCTCGGTCATGGACTACCTTCAGGTCAACCCGGACTTCGGCGACTGGCCGGACGTGGCCGCGTTGCGCGAGCACTTCGACCTCATGTTCGACCTGGTGCTCAACCACTGCTCGCGGCAGCACGCTTGGTTCCAAGCCTACTTGCGGGGCCAGCCGCCTTACGACGAGTACTTCATTGAGGTGGACCCGCAGACGGACCTTTCGACCGTCGTCCGACCGCGCAGCTCTCCTTTGCTCACCCCGGTCCAGACCAACCGGGGCGTCCGCCACGTTTGGACGACGTTCAGTGCGGACCAGGTCGACCTGAACTACTCCAACCCGCTCGTGTTGGCCGAAATGCTCCACGTGCTGCTTCAGTACGTGCAGCGGGGAGCGCGAATCATTCGGTTGGACGCCATTGCCTACCTCTGGAAAAAAATCGGCACGCCGTGCATTCACCTGCCCGAAGTGCATTTGGTGGTGAAGCTGTTCCGTCGGTTGCTGGACGGAGCTGCTCCGGGCACCCTCGTGCTGACCGAGACCAATGTGCCGCACCAAGAGAACGTCAGCTACTTCGGCGACGGCGACGAAGCCCACGTGGTCTACCAGTTCAGCCTGGCTCCGCTGTTGCTCGACGCCTTCCTCACGGGCGACGCCACACCACTGATGAACTGGTTGGAAAGCCTCGCGGAAGACCGGTTTCCCGCGACTTGCACGTTCCTGAACTTCACGGCCTCCCACGACGGAATCGGCGTGCGACCGCTGGAAGGGCTGGTGTCTCCCGAGCGGTTTGCTCGATTGATTGAGGCGGTTCGAGCTCGCGGCGGCCTGGTCAGCACCCGCCGGCAGTCGGACGGAACCGACGCCCCGTACGAGCTGAACATTACTTACTTCTCGGCGTTGGACGAGCCGGGCGGGTTGCCGTCGGAGCTGCACGCCCGACGTTTCCTCTCCACCCAGGCCGTCATGCTCGCTCTGAAAGGCATTCCCGGCGTCTACTTCCACAGCCTGACAGCCACTCCCAACGACCTCGACGGCGTGCGGCGGACGGGCGTCAACCGCAGCATCAACCGGCGAAAGTTCCAACGCGAGGAACTGGAAGGCCTGCTGCGACGTCCCGGTTCGGCCCAACAGTTCGTCTTCGACCGCTACCGCCGAATGCTGGCCGTCCGGAGGTTGCAGCCAGCCTTCCACCCCGACGCCCACCAACGCCCGCTGCAGACGGGGTGCCCGGAGCTGATTGGCTTCCACCGATTCAGCGACCAACCGCGTCAGAACATTTGGGTCCTGTCGAACACCAGCGGGCACGAAGTGACGCTCGACGCGGCCCGACTGGAGCTGGGCGGAGAAGTGTCGGACCTGCTTTCCGGCGAAGCCGTGCCCGCCTCCGGGTCGCTCCGTCTGCAGCCCTGGCAGACCGTCTGGCTGTGCGACACTCCTGGCTAGCCGAGTGGCGACGGACCGCAGCCTCGAAACCAACAACCCGACGGTTGCTCGCCGACCGCCCACCCCAGACGGCCGGCCTCGTCCCGTTTCGGCGTCCGTTCGTCGAAATTTCTTCAAAACCGGAAAAATGCTCCGAAGTTTCCGGTTGTAGCGGTCGATTCTACCTGTAGCGGTTTTGACGGATTGACCAACAGGAACCCGTGCGCTTCAGCACGTGCGCGCTGCCCCGGCCCCGTGGCTGGAGGCTCTCCGTTCCGTCCGACGCCGGCCGGAGGCCGGAGGCTCGACGCCGCAAAGGGGTTGCGGCCGCACGACGAACCGCACACCGCACGACCACAAAGCGCCGGCCCCAACAGGCTCCAACGGCCGGCCAGACGACACGTCGACAACAGGTCGAGGTCAAAAGGACGAACACATGGGGAAGCAGGCTTGCAAGAAAACGGGTTGGGTGGCTCGGAGCTTGTGCTTGCTGGGGCTGCTGAGCCTGGGCGTGGCGTTCACGTCCGGCTGCCAGACCAGCATTGGCGGACAGACGCTGCCGTCCGCGTACTACTTGGAGGACGACGTGCAGTACTTCCCGACCGGCCCCGAGTTCCTGCTGGCCAACGAAGTCCGGGCCATTGAGCAGTACAAGGCCGAGCGGGGTGAGCTCAAGGCGGAGACGGCTCCGTCGGCCAAACCCTAGCCCGACGACCAGTTCGGACGGCTGCTCGCGCTGGTCGACACCCGGGCTGCAAGCAGCCACTGCGAGAACACCGCGGGCGACCGTG
>CAYSAG010000186.1:0-10203 GCA_964428935.1 uncultured Planctomycetaceae bacterium
AAAAGTTTCCGGAGCTCGCTGAGAAAGACCCGGTGTTTGCCGACCTGCAAAACCTGATTGACCTGGCCGTGCTGGCAGCCCTGTTGCGGAAAGAGGGGCTGGCCGAGAAAGCCGGCTGGGAAATGAAATTGTTTTTGGACCCGGAGCGGGCGGTCATTGCTCGGGGACGCGTCCCTCGGGCCGTTCCGACCTCGTTCAACACGAAGCGAGCGGGCCGGGTGGTCATTGGCCTGTTGGCCGGCGGCGTGTCGATTGACGCCAACAAGGTGGTGCAGGAAGTGCCGCGTCGTGTGGAGCCGGGTCGGCGGCTGGGAGGCGTGCGTCGGGGGGCCGTTCAGGCGGAGCGGCCGGCTGAGCACAATTGGTGGTGGGACTGAGCGGCGGAAGAAAGCTTTCGCTGGTGCCGCGGTCTCGAGCTTTGTCGCTGTTGGAGCAGCCGGGCGGCGAGCGGGACTCTCGCGGCTCTTCCGCTCGGTGCGGACCGCCAGGGCTGCGACGGAAATTTCCGCAGAGGAAGCGTGGGTTCCATGTCCAAAGTCGACTGCGTGTGTCTGGGGCTGGTTCAAATGCGGTGCGGCAAGGAGCCGGCTGCGAACGAGCAGCGTGCCGAGCGGTTGGTGCGGGAGGCCGCCGAGCGGGGAGCTCAGGTCGTCTGTTTGCCGGAGCTCTTCCGCAGCCGGTACTTTTGCCAAAGCGAGGACTACGAGCCGTTCGAGCTGGCGGAGCCGGTGCCGGGACCGACCACCGAACGGTTCGCTCGGTTGGCAGCCGAGTTGAACGTGGTCGTGGTGGTGAGCTTGTTCGAGCGGCGGGCTCGCGGGTTGTTTCACAACACGGTCGCCGTACTCGACGCCGACGGCCGCTACCTGGGCAAGTACCGCAAAATGCACCTTCCGGACGACCCGCAGTACTACGAGAAGTTCTACTTCACGCCGGGCGACTTGGGCGTTCGCGTCTTTGCGACGCGGTTTGTCCGAGTGGCTCCGCTGGTCTGCTGGGACCAGTGGTTTCCCGAAGCCGCTCGAATCGCCGCGTTGAAAGGCGCTGAACTGATTCTTTACCCGACGGCCATTGGGTGGCACCCGTCCGAGAAGGAGCAGTGGGGGGCGACGCAGTACGAGTGCTGGCAGTTGGTTCAACGGGCTCACGCGGTGGCGAACGGGTACTTCGTGGCGGCGGTGAACCGGACGGGGTTCGAGGAACACGGCTCGGGCGGACTGGAGTTTTGGGGAGGCAGTTTCGTGGCGGACCCGTCCGGACGCGTGCTGGCTCAAGCTCCACACGACGACGAGGCTGTGCTCGTCGTTCCACTTCGGCTGGACGAAATCGACCAGGCTCGCGTTCACTGGCCGTTTCTGCGGGACCGACGGGTCGACGCTTACGACGCGCTGCTTTGCCGGTTCGTCGACGGCTCCGGTTGTCTGTCCGTCGAGCACTCCACGGAACCCGGCGCTGCGAGCGACGTGGCCGGCCGCCAGTCGAAACGGCTTCGGCGGGACGAAGGAGGGAGCGACGAATGACCCCGCGGGAGCTGGGCTACCGAATGCCGGCCGAGTGGGAACCGCACCGGGCGACGTGGGTGAGCTGGCCGCACAAGGAGGCCTCGTGGCCGGGCAAGCTGCACCGGGTCTGGCCCGTGTTCGCTCGAATGGTCGCCGCCCTCGCCGGCTCGGAAACTGTCCACGTGAACGTGAACGACGAGCAAATGGAACAGCAAGCGCGGCGGTGGCTGGACCGCGTCGGTGCGGAGGGCGAAATTGTCTTCCACCGGTTTCCCACCGACGACGCGTGGTGCCGAGACTACGGAGCCATTTTCGTGGTTCGCGACAGCGCTTCGCTCGAACGCGACACCGCGGGCCCCGACCACAGCGCCGGCCCGGACCCGTCGACCGCCCGCTGGCCGCGACTGGCCGCCGTCGAGTTCGAGTTCAATTCGTGGGGCGGCAAGTACCCTCCGTTCGACCGCGACAACCAAATCGCCGAACGAATGGCTCGGGCGCTCGGCGTGCCACGCTTCCAAGCTGGAATGGTGTTGGAGGGCGGTTCCATTGACGTCAACGGTTGCGGCACCCTGCTGACGACCGAGTCGTGTCTGCTCAACCCGAACCGCAACCCGCAGCTTTCGCGCGAGCAAATCGAACAGCGACTGCGTGACTTCTTGGGCGTCGACCAAATCGTCTGGTTGGCCGAGGGCATTGTGGGCGACGACACGGACGGGCACGTCGACGACCTGGCGCGGTTCGTCTCGCCGTCGCTCGTCGTGACGGCCGTGGAGTCGAACCCGGCGGACGAAAACTACCAGCCGCTGCAAGAGAACTGGCGTCGCCTGAAGGCCGCTCGCGACCAAAACGGACGACCGCTGGAAGTGGTCACGCTGCCAATGCCTCCGCCGGTCGTGTGGCAAGGCGAGCGACTGCCGGCCACGTACCTGAACTTCTACGTGGCCAACCGCGTGGTGCTGCTGCCCGGCTTCGACGCTCGCACCGACCAGACCGCTCGACGAGTGCTGGCCGAGCTCTTCCCCGACCGCGAAGTCGTCCAAATTGACTGCACCGACCTGATTTGGGGCCTGGGGGCGTTCCACTGCCTGACTCAACAAGTCCCGGCCTGAGAAGCTTGGTGTGCCGGAACGCCGTTGTGCTGAGGCCGCCGCTCGTGGGCCGGAACGTTGCTTCGCTCGTTCCGCGGCTCGCGTGTCGGGCCGCCGCTTCGCTCGTTCCGGCCAGCGGACGGCACCGCTTGCCCGGCTGGACCGCCGAGTGGGGCCGCTCAAAAGAACCCCAGTTGGTCCCTCGCTTCCTCGGTCATTCGGTCGGGTGACCACGGCGGCGTAAAGACCAAGTTGATTTTCGCCTCGCTGACCCCCGGCAGACTCTCGACCACGTTCTTGGCCTGCTGCAGAATTTGCGGGCCGGCAGGACAGGTGGGACTGGTCAAAGTCATTTCGACGGTGACCTTGTCGCCGTCGATTTGAATGTCGTAGACCAGTCCCAAATCGACCACGTTCACCATGAGTTCCGGGTCGAACACCTGTCGGAGTGCCTCAATGACTTCTTCTTGCGTCGCCATGGTTGAAACCTGCCGAGGAGTGGAATGTGGCGTGAAGGTTTGGACGGCCCCGGGCCGCGAGAGTGGGGGCGCCGCAGAACCGTTCGGTGAGCTCAGTCTTCCGGCCGAGCGACGTAGACTTCGCCGTTTCGAACCTCGACCGCAAACGTTCGGACCGGCTCGGTCGCTGGCATGCACAAGGCCTTTCCGGTCCGCAAGTCGAAGCGGGCTCCGTGCCGCGGACAGGTAATTTCGTGGTCGGCGACGGGGCCGTCGGTGAGCGGCTGGCCGTCGTGCGTGCAAGCGTCTTCAACGGCGAAAAAGTCGTCGCCGACGCGAATCAGGAGCACGGGGTAGTCGTCCACGACGACCGAAAGCCGTCCGCCGGGAGGCACGTCCGAAACGCTGGCTACTCGCACGAACTCGGTCATGGTGTCTCGTCGCTTTTGTGCATTGACAACCGACCAGAGCCTGTCGCGGCGACCGGCCGGCTCGCAGTTCACCGGCCGCGAGCCGACCGGGTGACCGACCGCTCGCCGCGCAAGCCCTGTCCGCTTCACAGTCCCAGTTTCCGCTCAATGGCTTCGTTCAACGTGTCCCGCACCAGCTCAACCGGAATCCGGTCCGAAACGATTTGCATGAAACCACCGACAATCATGTGCATGGCTTCTTGCCGAGTGAGCCCGCGACACATGCAGTACAGAATCTGCTCCTCGTCGACTCGACCGACTGTGGTGCCGTGTGTGCAACGGACGTCGTCCGCCTCAATTTCCAGCCCGGGAATGGCGTCGACGCGAGCCGCGTCGCTTAGCAGCAGGGCGTCGTTCCGTTGGTAGCCGTCGGTCCGCTGAGCGTCAGGAAAAACCTTAATCATTCCCCGCCAGACGACTCGGGAGCGTTCTTGCAGCACGTCCTTGTAGAGCAGGTCCGACCGCGTTCGCGGCGCCCGGTGGGTTTGCTGAGTGTAGAAGGACAGGGTCTGGCGGTCCGAGGCGAATGCGACGCCGTTGACCTCCGCTTCCGCTCCCGGCCCGACCAGCTCGACGTCCTGGTGAATGTGAGCGGTCTTCGCTCCGAGTCCACCCAACGTCCACTGCAACCGAGCGTCGTTTGAGACGCGACCGGCTTGGTGGGCGAAGTGCCACGTGTTGTGGTTCCAGTTCTGCAACTGGACGTAACGCAGGCTGGCACCGGGGCCCAAAAGCAGCTCCACCGCGCCGACGTGCAGCCCGGGTCGCTCCGGGCGCGTAGACGCGGTTTCTTCCAGCAGCGTGGCCGAAGCTCCTTCGCCCAGCACGACCAGTGTGTGCGAGAAGTCGACCGCACCCTCCTCGTGCAAGGCCACCAGACTGTGAAACGGCTCCGAGACGCTGACACCGGGCGGAACGTAAAGCACCGTGCCGCCGGTCCAGAACGCCGAGTGCCAGGCGGCGAAACGGTCGCGGGTCGGCGCGACCGCTTGGCCCAGGTAGCGCTGGAGCAGCTCGCCGTGGGACCGCACCAGCTCGGCCAGGTCCCCGAAGACCACACCGCGTTGAGCCAGGTCGTCTCGCAGCGAGGCTGCCCAGCAGTGGCCGTCGACGTGCGTCACTTCGCCGGCCAGTGCCGTTCGGTTCCGCATGAGCGTCGAAACGTCCGGCGCAGCCGCTCCCGCTTCCGGACGGTCCACCAACCGGAAGCGGTCCGGCCGGAACGTTCGCAGTTCGACTCGCTTCCGTTCTTCGGGGTCGAGCGGTTCCTGACGCAGTCGCTCCAGAGCTGCGAAGGCTTCGCGTCGCTTCTGCGCGACCCAGTCCGGCTCGTCGCGCTCGGCCACGAATCGTTCCAGCGCGGCCGCGTCGAACGTCTCGGTGGAGCTGGTCGCGGAAGTTGTGTTGGCCATTTCGACGTCTTTCCTGCCTGCTCGTCTTTCAAAGCGGCCACTCGCCACTCGCGAGGTCCGTCTACAGAGTGGCGCAGTGGTTAGTCGAAGGAACGCCGACGAAGCCCGTCTTCGAACGAGTTTGTCAACACCGCGCCGAAGCCGCACCGGGGCACCCAGGTCCGTGTCAGCAGGTCCACTCGTCAGCCGTCAACGCCCCGACCGCGGCAGCGGCCTCAGCCGACCGTCCCTTCCATTTGCAGCTCAATCAGCCGGTTCAGCTCGACCGCGTACTCCATGGGCAGTTCCTTCACCAGCGGCTCAACAAACCCCGTGACAATCATTGACGAGGCTTCAGTCTCGGTCAGCCCGCGACTCATCAAGTACAGCAGTTGTTCCTCGGCAATCTTCGACACCTTCGCTTCGTGCTCAATGGCCACGTCGTCCTCCTCGACTTCAATGTACGGGTACGTGTCGCTACGGCTTTGCGGGTCGAGGATCAACGCGTCACAGACGACGTTCGACTTGCAGTGGTGAGCGCCGCGGACCACCTTGACCAGCCCGCGGTAGCTGGAGCGGCCACCGGATTTCGAAATGCTCTTGGAAATAATGCGGCTGGACGTGTACGGAGCGCAGTGCACCATTTTCGCTCCGGCGTCCTGGTGCTGTCCCTTGTTGGCAAAGGCAATGGACAGGGTCTCGCCGCGAGCTCCCGGCTCCATGAGGTAAATGGCCGGGTACTTCATGGTCAGCTTCGAGCCCAAGTTGCCGTCGACCCATTCCATGAGCGAGTCGCCGTACGCCACCGCCCGTTTGGTGACCAGGTTGTAAACGTTGTTGGACCAGTTCTGAATGGTGCTGTAACGACAGCGAGCTCCGCGCTTCACAATGATTTCGACCACGGCCGAGTGAAGGCTTTCGGTGCGGTAAATGGGAGCGGTGCAGCCTTCGACGTAATGGACCGAGGCTCCTTCGTCGACAATGATCAACGTCCGCTCGAACTGTCCCATGTTCTCGACGTTGATTCGGAAGTACGCCTGAAGAGGGAACTCGACGTGTACTCCCGGCGGGACGTAAATGAACGAGCCGCCGGACCACACGGCCGAGTTCAACGCGGCGAACTTGTTGTCGGCCGGAGGAACCACCGTCCCGAAGTACTCGCGCACCAGGTCCGGGTAGTCGCGGACAGCCGAATCGGTGTCGGTGAAAATCACGCCCCGCTCCGCCAGCTCCTTCCGCAAGCTGCCGTAGACGACCTCAGACTCGTACTGAGCCTTGACGCCGGCCAGAAATTTCCGCTCCGCCTCGGGAATGCCCAGCCGCTCGTACGTCTTGCGAATCTCCTCCGGCACCTCGTCCCACGTCTTTCCCTGCCGGTCCGTGGCTTTGACGTAGTAGTAGATGTCCTGAAAATCGAGCCCGTCCAAGTCACCGCCCCACTTGGGCAACGGCTTCTGGAAGAAAATCTCCAACGCCTTCAGACGAAACTCCCGCATCCATTCGGGCTCGCCTTTCATTTCGGAAATCTCGCGCACGACGTCGGCGTTCAGCCCCTTGCGACTCTTGTAAGCGTACTTGTCCGTCGGGTCGCGGAAGCCGTACTTGTACTCGTCCAGGTTCACACCCAGGTTGTCGTTGGTCACGTCGGTTGCCACGAGGCGTTCTCCTCTGTTTCGAAAGAAGGACACGTTCGGTCCCGCGAGCCGGACCGACTTGTCCTGGTTGATTGCGTTCTGTCGTGCCGCAACAAGTCGCCGCCGGTGGTCGGTCGGCAATGGAGTGCACCAGTGCCCTTGCCGTGACGTCCGGCAGTCGCCATTCTGCACGCCCCCGGCCCGGCGGCTCACCGGCCGGCAACGCTTCGGCTCGCGTGACGGCCGCAGCCTTTGGCTGTCGAGCGTCCGCGGTTCGCTCGGCCACGAGCTACGGAACCTCGCTGGTCGCTCGCTGCTCCTGTCCCTCGGCCGCTTCCGCCTCAGCCGCCACCTCTGGGTGACGCTCACGCACCCGAGCGTAACCGTGCTCGTGCAGTTCGTGGGCGAGCGAGGCGTCACCGGTCTCGACAATCCGTCCGGCCAGCATGACGTGCGTGAAATGCGGCCGGTTGAACTCCAGCAAACGCTCGTGGTGCGTAATGATCAGAATGCCCATGTTTGGTCCGGCCATTCGGTTGATGGCTTCGCTGACGACCCGCACCGCGTCGCTGTCCAGACCGCTGTCGGTTTCGTCGAGGACAGCGAACTTCGGCCGCAGCATGGCGAGCTGGAGAATTTCCAACCGCTTCTTCTCGCCGCCGGAAAAGCCGTCGTTCAGGTAGCGACGAGCGAACTGCGGGTCCAACCCCAGCTGATTCATGCACTCGCGAAGCTCCTTTCGGAACTCCCGCATTGGGACCAGCGGCTCGCCGTCCTTCCGTTTCGGGTTGCGCACATTCGACACCGCGTGGCGAAGGAAGTCCGCCACCTTGACCCCCGGAATGGTCACCGGGTACTGAAACGCCAAGAAGAGCCCTCGCCGAGCCCGCTCGCAGGCGTCCAAGCGCGTAATGTCTTCGCCGTCCAGTTCGATTTTCCCTTCGGTCACTTCGTAGTTCGGGTGACCAATCAACGTGTAAGCCAACGTGCTCTTGCCTGAACCGTTCGGGCCCATTAGGGCGTGAATCTCACCCTGTTTGATTTCCAGATTCACGCCCCGCAGAATGGGCTTGCCTTCCACGGACACGTGAAGGTTCTCGACTCGCAAAACGCTTGGCATCTCTTGTCGTCTCCGGTTCTTGTTCGGCTTCCGTTGGCCAGACGCGGCCAACGGCCTGGGCTGGCTGGCGAGGTGTGTTGCTTGAAGGCCCACGCCCGGAACCGCTCACAGCCAAGCGAGCGGACGGGCGCCCGACAGGCTTTCTTGGAAACGTTCGTTCAAAACACCGCTCGGTGTGTGGTACACCGACCGGCGGTTCTTGGTGTCTCAACGCTGCTGTCACGAGGAGCACTGAGCTCCGGGCTCGGTCGTTTGAGGAGTCAAGACCTGGGCGCAGCCGGTGTGGTGCGGCAATGGAACTCGTTCCGTCGCTTCCTTGGCGATTCGGTGCGAGCGGACTTTGTCTTGCAGCCGCATCAGTCCTTCGAGCAAAGCCTCCGGCCGAGGAGGACAACCGGGAATGTAGACGTCCACCGGCACGACCAAGTCGACTCCCTTCACCACGTGGTAGCCCCACTTGAAGTACGGACCACCTCCCACCGTACAGGCGCCCATGGCCATGACGTACTTCGGCTCGGCCATTTGCTCGTACAGCCGTTGAATCCGACGAGCCATTTTGAACGTCACCGTCCCCGCAACGATCATCAGGTCCGACTGACGCGGACTGGGTCGGAAAGCGCCCGCTCCGAATCGGTCGATGTCAAACCGGCTCGCCCCCGTGGCCATCATTTCGATTGCACAGCAGGCCAAGCCGAAGGTCATCGGCCACAGACTGGACTCCCTGGCCCAGTTCAGAGCCTGCTCGACCGTCGTCAGAATGACGCTTTCCTCGAACCGTCCCTCAATCCACGGTTTGCCATTCATTGTCTTCCTCTAACGCTGCGCCGAATCGCTTTTGTGTTGCCAACCTGCCGTTTCGTCCGTTGCCAAAACCTGGCCGCCAGGCCGCTCTCGGTCTGCTCGGCCGTTGTCGCTCGACGTCACCGCCGCGTCGCAACAGACCGAACCACCTTTCCCGCCGCTCCGGCGACGGCGGCCGTCCCGACGTCAAACCCGCACTTTAACTAACCACCCCCCGCCAGGGAAACGGTCAAGCCACGTGTGCTTGGTCCGGCCCGTCCGCCTCCGACACGCCGGCCAAGAACTCGCAGCAATTGCTCCCGTCGCGACAGCAACGCGTCAATTGAACGTCTTCGCCCAGAATCCGTTCGAAAACCTCCTGCTCAAGCTGACAGATCGACGGGTCGGTGGAAGCGAGGTCCGGGTAAGGGCAGTAGCTTTCTCGAAGGACCGGGGTTTCGCCTTCCGTGTCCACCTCGACCTGAAAGCCCCGCTGTCGAAGCGCGTCGCGAAGCTGCGACAGTCGCTCGGCAAGCGTCGGGCCGTCGACCAAACTGCCGTAACGCTGGACCAACGCGTCGCGAATCCGTTCGACCATTCGCTGCCGCACCGCCGCGTCTTCAATCGACAGCAGCTCGCGCCACAAGACGGCCGTCAGCTCCGCGTAGTTCTCGCCCAGAGCCCGCCGACCCGGGCCGGTCAGCCGGTACACGTGCTTGGGACGCCCTCGCCCGCTGCGAACGGCCTGCCGTTCCACCAGCCCACCGCTTTGCAAACGAGCCAGCCGCTGCCGGACGGCGCTCGGCGTGACCCCGACCGCCTCGGACAATTGCCGGACCGTCGCACCTCCTAAACGGTGCAGCAGCTCGAGCAGCACCCGGTCGTCTTCTCGTTCGATGCTCGCTTTCATTCCGTGCCTGAAACTTTCGTTGAGTCGCCTCGAGCGGCTCGCGCGTCGGCAAGACGGCGGCCGTGGGCAACACCCGCTCGCAGGTCGGCCCAAACTGGGCTGGAACGCCGCGCACCTGAAGACCGAACCCCTTGCTCCAGTCAGCCCGGCCGCTCGGGCATCTTAGATGGATTGCTCATTTTTGACAAGCAATTTTGCGAAAAATCGGCCACCGGACCCAAAATTCGCCGGGGCAAAGTCGGACCTTGCAGACAAGGCCGCTGGCCAGCCCGGCTGGCGGCTCGAAAGCCGTCTGCGTGAGACGCCGGCCCGGTGGAGTGCACGCCGGGCCTTCACGGGGTCCTGGAGCGCTGGCGCACACCGCCGGTGCCCGAGCTCCCGGCGGAGCGCTCGGGTGCGTTCGGACGTCAATCCTTGCAATGGGTTGGGGAACAAAGTACGGTTTGAAGCGACTTGCTTGGCCCCGCTGACTGGCGTGCTGCCAGCGGTGCCAAGCCGACGTGGCTGGCAAGGTGAGCCGCTTGCCGGTTGGTCGGCCGCCGCGGGCCGGCTTCTTGGTTGGGGCTCAGCCGACGATCAAGTGAACACGATGGGTTTCGGAGGCTGCCGAGCGTCGGTGGCAAGCGAGGAAAGGTCCAAGAGCGAGGAGACCGCGTTGACTCAAGACCGCTGGCGAACTCGGATCGGTGTGATTCTGGCCGTTGCCGGTTCGGCCGTCGGCCTGGGGAATTTTTTGCGGTTTCCGGGCCAGGCGGTTCAGAACGCCGGCGGCGCGTGCATGATTCCGTACTTTGTGTCGCTGCTCGTCCTAGGCATTCCGTTGTGTCTGGCGGGATGGACGATGGGTCGT
>CAYSAG010000187.1:0-10153 GCA_964428935.1 uncultured Planctomycetaceae bacterium
GAAATTTCTGAGCTGACGCGGAGCACCGAGCGTAAGCCGGCTCGCGCGGACCCGTCCGCTCTCGCAGCGACCGTTGCACCGATTTTGCTCTTTCCAACGCTTGTGCCGGTTGCGGAGCAGGCTCGGGACGCGGCGACCCGGCGCCCGGGGTGCCGCGGCACACAGTCCGCTTGCGAGCAATCCGTTCGCGCGGGAAGTCACCTCGACCGGTGGGCGTCTTGACCACGCGTGGAGCCCTGCGGCGGCTCGCCCACCGCTACGCGACCTCGGTCAGCTCCCGCTCAATCTGCTCCAGCGACTTGCCTTTCGTCTCCGGAAGCCTCCCCCAAATGAACAGGAAACCGGCGACGCAAATGACCGCGTAGAGCGCGAAGGTTCCATGCGGTCCCAACGCGCTGTTCAGAAAAGGAAATGTGAAAGTCAATGCCGTGCAGCCCACCCACAACGAAAACACAGCCACCGACATGGCCGCTCCGCGAATTCGGTTCGGGAAAATTTCAGAAATGACCACCCACGTGACCGGGGCCAGCGACATGGCGTAGCAGCCAATGGCCGCCACGACCAGAAGCAACATGTGCAGACCGTGACTGTGCAAGTAGTAGCCGGTTGCCAGCGCCGAGTAGATGACCGCCAGACCGCCCGCTCCGAACAGCATCAGTGGCCGGCGCCCGAAACGGTCCACCGTGGCAATGGCCACGAACGTAAAGATCAGGTTGACCACCCCAGTGACCAGAATGGCGAACAGAATGTCGCTGACGCCGTAGCCGGCTGCTTGGAAGACTTCTTGAGCGTAATTGAAAATGACGTTAATGCCGCACCACTGCTGGAAGACGGCCAAAGCGACGCCCAAGGCGACGACCCGCAGCACTCCCGGCTCGAGCAAGTCGCCGAACCGAACTCGCGCGATTTCTTCTTGAGAAAGCGTCGCGCGAATGTCGGCCACCTCGGCCTCGGCGTACTCGCGGCCTCCGATTTTTTCCAGAATCTGCCGAGCCAGGTCATCGCGTCCGTACTTGACCAGCCACCGAGGGCTCTCGGGCACGAAGAACATGAGCAGGAAGAAGGCCAGGGCGGGAACCGTCTCGGCGCCGAACATCCACCGCCAGCCGTAAAGTCCGTTCCACGACTGCCGAATCAGCTCCGGACCGGCTCCGTCCGGCACCGGCCGAGCGATCAACCAATTCACCAACTGGGCGGCCAAAATGCCAATGACGATTGTCAACTGATTGATCGACACCAACTCGCCTCGACGGTCGGCCGGCGAAACCTCGGCAATGTACATGGGCGACAGGTTCGAAGCGAGTCCAATGGCGATTCCACCAAGCCAGCGGTAAACGTTGAAATCGACTAGGCTGTGAGCCAGTGCGGTTCCCACGGCCGAGACGGTGAACAGCAGCCCGGCAGCAATCAGCATTCGTCGTCGGCCGAAACGGTCCGTCAACGCTCCGGAAACGACTGCGCCCACTAGGCACCCGAGCAACGCGCTGCTCATGGAAAAGCCTTGCCAAAACTCGCGTACCCCAGACGGCATGAACGAAATGCCCAAGGCCGGTTCGTAAAACGGCTTCGCTCCTCCAATGACAACCCAGTCGTACCCAAACAGCAGGCCGCCCATGGCAGCGACCAGGCAAATGCGCCACACGTAGCCCATTCGGTAGCTGGTTTGGTCCGACGACGCGACACTCATGGGTTGACCGTTCTCCGTTCGGTTTTTCGGTTCGTCGTTCTGCCAACGGACAGACCAAGCCGAAAAGTGGACGACCTCGCACCTTTCAGCGGTGCACTTCGCCGCGTTTGCAAAGCACGGACTGCAGAAGTTTCACGTAGCTTACGTCGGCTGGTTTCTGGGGTGTCCGGCCCCCTGCCGGGTCGGGGTTCGAAGCTGCGACGGCTTGTCCGCGACGAGGTCGTCCTGGACCGGCCGGTCCGCCGGCAGCCTTGCCCTTACTTCAGCAGCACCTCGACTTCCGCAGCCGACGCCCACGCCCGTCCCTTCACTTCCCGCTCGGCCAACAGCTTCACGTACCGAGCTGGCACCGGCCGGTCGAACCGGACCAACTGACGCTGGCGGCTGTTGGGCCAGGTCCCGGAGGCAACCGGGCCGCTCCACTTCTTGCCGTCGTTGCTGACGAAAATCGAAAACCGCCCGATTCGACCGTTGGACAGGTCCTGTCGCGGCACGTAGACCAACCCCTGAACGGTTCGAACTTCTTTGAGGTCAATGACCAGCCAGTGAGGGTAGGGCGGTGAGTTCGCTCCCCACCGAGTGTGCCAGAACGTCTGCGGGTCGCCGTCCAAGACGTTGGCGGCCTCCAAGCCCGGGTGTTCGCTGTCGGCCCGGACGGTGGCTTCCAGTCGTTGCATGGCCGACGGCTGTCGCATGAGCTGCCGCACCGCCTCGACCGAGACTGCGACTTTCGGGTCGAACGCGTCGCTGGCCATGTACTGCAGCAGGCTGTAGCGCAGTTGCCGAGCCACCGGCCGGTGCTCCAGGTCGCTCGACAGGTCAATCGAGCAGACCAGCAACTTGCCTCCAGCCACGCGAGCCTCGAAAACCAGACCCAACCGACGGGCCTCGAACCACGTGTCAATCAACTGCACCAACGGACGCAGCTCCGGCGGCAGGTCGTTCAACACCATGGCCGCGCAGTCGTGCAGCAGCTCCCACCACTGCCAGTTCGTGTGGAATTCCGTGGGGAAGTGGGCGAAGGCGGGGTGCTTCGGGTTGCACAAAATTCCCAGCGTGTGCGGCGGTTGGTTGCGTGTCCACGCCGTGTTCCAGAAGACGGTCGAGAAGCCCACCACGACGTCCGACTGGACGCAGTGAGGCGGAACGAGCAGCAACGCTTTGCCGCCGCGTCTGAGGTGCTCCACGGTCGCCTCGTCCAGCTCGGTCGCCACTCGAATGCGGTCGGTCTTTGGTTTGGGGAGCTGTGTCGGGTAGACCCACACGTCCCAGTCGTTTTCCGCCGTGGTCCCTTCAACGCCGACCACCAGCTTCAATTTCTCGGGCGGGTGCGTGTTGGCCAGCGAAACCGAAAGCCGTCCGACCGGGTGGAGCCCGCCGGCGGGGTAGTCGCGCCGCGGGAAGGAACCGACGGCCACTTCGCGCCCCGAGCTGTCCAGCAGGCTCCAGCGGACCACCGTGTCGGCCAGGTCCACCGGACCGAACTGGTACAGCTCAATGTCCGCCTGCAGTTTCTCGTCGGCCAGCAGAATGCGCTTGGGCAGGCGAGCCAGCGGGACCACTGGGGCGCAAAAGCGTCGGAACTGCTCCGGGGTCACGTACGGCTTGGAATCGAAGAACGCGTCCAGCACGCCCACCAAGGCCGTCCCCTGTCCCGGGAAGTCGTGCAGTTGCAACAGCTGGAAGCCGCCGAAGCCGGGCGTTCGAAGAGCCGACTCAATCTCTTCCTTGTAACACAGCACCTGAAGTTTGCCCGAAGCCATCAGAAAGTCGTGGGCCTGGTCACCCATGTGGTTCGCTTCCAGGAAGTCGCGGAAAATTTCGAAGTTCTTGGCTCTCAGCACGCCCGTGTACTTCTTGATTTCGTCGAAGTTCGGGTAGACACACCATTGGCCGATTTCGTGAGCCACAAAAGGCACGTCGTAGGCTTGGACCGTGTCGCGGTAGTCGGCCACCGTAGCCGGCGGCGACTGGTTGATTCGGTCACGCAGACCCGCCCCCCAATGGTGAATGCGTGGCTTCGGGCTGACGTGGTACTGGCTCTCGGGAATGATTGGCCAGCCCGAGCCCGAGGTGTAAAGTCGACGTTGGTCTTTCGCCTTGAAATGCTCGACCCACCGACGCAGGTACTTCGCGCCGCGTTCGGGCCCACCCGGCTCGTTCCCGTACGCCAACAACAAGAACGACGGGTGGTTTCCGTAGTTCCGCAAGATTCGGTCCGCTTCCCGGTACAGCCACGCGTCGATTGGCTTGCCCAAGCCGAGCGCCGAGGTCCGGTTGGCCCAAGAAGAACACTCTACCTGAAAGTAGATTCCCGTCCGGTCGGCCGCCTCGAAAGCCGCTTCGGGCGGACACCACGAGTGGAACCGCACGTGGTTCAGACCGTGTGCCTTCAGAATTCGAAACACCCGCAGCCACGAGTCCACGTCCGTCGGCGGGTAACCGGTCTTTGGAAAAATGCAGCACTCCAGCGTGCCGCGAAGGAAAATCGGCCGCCCGTTCAACACGAACTGCGTGCCTTGAGTGGTAATTTGACGCATGCCGAAGGTCACCGTGCGCTCGTCCTGCCACGACCGGCCGTCGTCGGACCGACCTTCCAGCCGGACGCTCAAGCGGTACAGCGTTGGCCGGAACTCGTCCCACGTTTGCATGCCTTCGCCCAACGGGTAGTCGAGCGTCACCTCGGTCGCTGTACCGGACGGCACGCGTGCTTGCAGGGACTGCGGCGGTGGGTCGTGCGGGGTCGACGTGTTGAACGCCACGGCGTCGCAGGTCACTTTGACCAGCGCCGCCTTGCCACTGCGGTTGCCGACTTTCAGTTTGACGTGCGCGGTCCGAGCGTCGAGGTCTGGAAAGACCTGCACGTCGTCAATCCACAGCCAGTCGGTCGCCCGCAGTTCGATTCGGCCAATGATGCCGTTCCACGCCGTCTGTGTGTGGTCCGAGACGCTGTGCGAGTTGATTCCCGGGTCGACGTCCAGAATGCGGTTGTCCACACGAATGGTCAGTCGGTGCGGTCCTGGTGTGGCTCGGTCGGACAGCTCGAAGACGTGCGGCGTCGACAGGGAGTTGTCCCGGCCGACTAACCGCCCGTCCCACCACACTTGGGTTTGCCAATGAGGGCGTTCCAGAAACAACACCACTCGCTTGCCCTTCCACGCCTCGGGCACCACCACCGTCTTCTGGTACCAAGCTGGTCCCACGTAGTGTTTCAGCGGCTGGAGCCAGAACGGGACCTTGATGTTGCCGGGCTGGCGGTAAGGAGCGTAGCGGGCCGACGTGAACCACGAACGGTCGACAATCGAGCCGATCCACTCCGTGTCGACGCCGACGTCGTCGCCGAAGCCTTGCTCTTCCATTGAGCCCGGTAGCCGCAGGTGCAACGGTAAGTCGATTGAGTACCACTTTTGCCCGACCCCAACGTCGTTCGGGTCGGTGGTAAAGGCCCACGTGCCGGACAGGTCGAGCCGCTCGGCTGGCCACGCCGTTCCGACGCACGACCAGCAAACGACCAAGACGCTCGCCGCCCAAACCCGTTGCCACCAGAGCCGCTTTGCCGTCCCGTTCACCGTGTGCTCCTCCACGAAAAACCTCTGCCTCGACAACAACCTCTTCACGTTCCGGTTGCTCGTCTTGTTGAGCCTCGGACGCTCGCCCGGCAGAATACCCAAAACCAAAGTAGTCGGCTACCATGGCTCGCCGGGCAACAAAATGGGTCCTCGCTGCGGGCGTAGCGCCACACTAACCCGAAGCTTCAGCGAGGTGCGTCGTTTTGCCAGCCGAGGCGCTTCGGTCCCCGCGTGGTTCTATTAAGACGAGCGGCCCAGCGGTTCGAGGAGTGGAAACGTCGAGGAGACAGGCATGCGAGGCATTGGTAGCGTGGAGCGACGACGTCTTTGCGCGGTTCCGTTGGTTGCTGTTTGTGTGGTCGGCGGTCTCTTTGCTTTGCCAGCCGCCGTCCGAAGCGGCCCACCCGACTGGGAGAACGAGCAGGTCCTGGGTCGGAACAAGCTGCCGCCGCGAGTGGCCGCCTTACCGTTTCCGGACGAGGCGTCGGCGCTCGAGGGCGACCGGACGAAAAACCCCTGGGTCGTGTCGCTGGACGGCCGGTGGAAGTTTCACTGGTCGCCGGACCCGTGGAGCCGTCCCAAGGACTTCTACCGGCCGGACTACGACGTGTCCGGCTGGAAGGAAATTCCCGTCCCCTCCAACTGGCAGGTGCAAGGCTACGGCGTGCCGCTTTACGTCAACAGCCTTTACCCGTTCCAGAAAGACCCGCCGCGAGTGACCAGCGAGCCGCCCAAGCAATTCACGACGTACAAGCACCGGAACCCGGTCGGCAGTTACCGTCGGACGTTCGTCCTGCCCGAGGCGTGGCGAGGCCGACGGGTTTTCCTGCAGTTCGACGGAGTCGACTCGGCCTTCTACGTTTGGCTAAACGGTCGGTCGGTGGGCTACAGCGAAGGGAGCCGCACGGCGGCCGTTTTCGACGTGACCGACTTCGTCCGCTCCGGCCCAAACACCTTGGCCGTCGAGGTCTACCGTTACTCCGACGGAAGCTACTTGGAGGACCAGGACTACTGGCGGTTGAGCGGCATTTACAGGTCCGTGTTCCTCTGGTCCCCAGCCCAGTTACACCTGCGCGACTTTTTCGTGCACACCGACCTCGACCCGTCCTACCGCGACGCGACCCTGCGCGTGGACCTGCAACTGGTCAATTTCACTCAGCAGACGCAGTCCTGTCGCGTCTACGTGAAGCTGCTCGACCCGGCCGGCCGGACCGTCGTGGAAACGAGCGTCGACCATTTGCGGCTGAAGCCCGGTCAGCAGCTGCTGACTTCGACACCCAAGCTGTTCGTGCCGAACCCAAAAAAGTGGTCCGCCGAACAGCCGAACCTTTACCAGGTCCTGCTGGTCGTTCGAGACGCCACCGGCCGGGTCGTCGAAGCCACGGCTCACAACGTGGGGTTTCGCAAGGTTGAGGTGCGCGGCGGTCAGTTGCTCGTCAACGGACAACCGGTGCTCATTAAAGGCGTCAACCGACACGAGCACGACCCGGTGACCGGTCACGCCGTTTCGCTCGAATCCATGGTTCGCGACATTCGCCTCATGAAACAGCTCAACATCAACACCGTCCGCACGTCGCACTACCCAGACGACCCCAGGTGGTACGACCTTTGCGACCGCTACGGACTTTACGTCATTTGTGAGGCCAACATTGAGTCGCACGGAATGGGTTACGGCAAGCAGTCGCTGGCCAAAGACCCTCGCTGGCAGAAGGCTCATTTGGACCGGACCCAGCGAATGGTCGAGCAGTTCAAGAACCACCCGTCGGTCATTGTTTGGTCGCTGGGGAACGAGGCCGGCAACGGCGTCAACTTTTACGCCACCTACGACTGGATTAAACAGCGAGACCCGTCGCGGCCGGTCCAGTACGAGCGGGCCGGCTTGGACCGCAACACCGACATTTACTGCCCCATGTACGCGAAGATTGACCGGCTGGTTCGGTACGCCCGCCAGCCTCAGAAGCGGCCGCTCATTCTTTGCGAGTACGCTCACGCCATGGGCAACAGCGTCGGTAACCTGCAGGACTACTGGGACGTCATTGAGAAGTACAAGCAACTGCAGGGCGGCTGCATTTGGGACTGGGTCGACCAGGGCTTGCTGGCCTCGGTGCCCAAAGCTCACACCGTCCCGGACCTGGCCTCGCCCAACCGAAAGGTGTTCGTCCTGGGCCAGGCCACGCGCGACGGAGTGGTCGGCCCGGTGGTCGTGTGGGAGGACGACGACTTGGACCTGACCGGGCCGCTGACGCTGGAAGTGGTCTTCCGAGGCGACCGCAGCGACACTTTCTGCCCACTCATTTCAAAAGGCGACCACCAGTACCTGCTGCGACTCGACTCCGGCGGAATCGCCTTTGTCTTGCACCAAGGAAAGTGGAAAGAACTGCGTGTCGGCTACCAAGCCGCCGGGCTGAAGAAAGATTGGAACCGCGTCACAGCCACGTACGACGGCCGGCAAATGGCTGTGTACGTCAACGGACGGCTGGTCGGAACGCGTCCGCTGCGTGGGGACTTCGACTGGAGCCTGCAGCGGGTCAACGTGGGCCGCAACTCGGAACGCCCGGAGCGGGTGGCGTCCGTGCCGATTCGTGAGGCCCGCATTTACAACCGAGCCTTGACGGCTCAGGAAGTGGCCGACCCGACGGGCCGCTCGGACCAGGGCCTGTTGCTGCACGTGGACCTGACTCGCGTCTCGTCCGAGACGGTTCCCATGGGACGAGGCCAAACGTACTTCGCTTACGGCGGCGACTTCGGCGACGTTCCCAACTCGGGCAACTTCTGCATTAACGGCCTGGTTCAGCCGGACCGACGTCCCAACCCACACGCCTACGAAGTGCGAAAGGTTTACCAGTCGATTCGGGTGGAGCCGGTCGACTTGCAGCGCGGGCGGCTCCGTGTCCGAAACAAGTACTTCTTCACCAACACCCGACAGTTCGTCGCTCGCTGGGTGTGGAAACGCAACGGTCAAACGGTGGCTGAAGGCGAGCTGGGCCGGCTGGACATTCCACCAAGGCAGTCAAAAGAAGTCAGGGTCCCGGTGCCGAAACGGGCCGACCGGGGCGAGTACCTGCTGACCGTGTCGTTCCACCTGGCCGACGACACGCTGTGGGCGAAGGCCGGGCACCGCGTCGCGTGGGACCAGTTCGTGCTGCGTCCGTGGTCCGGACTGGAGACGCTTGGGCCACGCAGCGGGATGCAGTCGGGTCAGCTCCCGTCTGGGCAACCGGCTGGCGAGCTGTCGGTCAAACAGACGGCCGACTCGTTCACGGTTCAGGGCCGCGGCTTCGCCGTCGTGTTCAGCCGGCGAACCGGTGAGCTGACGTCGTACCGGGTGGACGGCGTGGAGCTACTGGCCGGTCCGCTGCGTCCGAACTTCTGGAAAGTCCCCAACGACAACCAGTACCGCAACGGCTACGTGCGGCGGTTGGGAGCGTGGCGGGACGCAGCGCAGAAGCGAACGGTCGAGCGGGTCGAGCTGCAGCAGCGTGGCCAGTCGGTCGAAGTGACCGTTCACGCCATCCTGCCGGTGGGACAGTCGAAGTTGCAGACGACGTACGTGGTCCGGCCGGACGGAGCGGTGACGGTCACGCAGTCGTACTCACCCGGCCGTCCGGACCTGCCGCTGCTGCCCAAGTTCGGCATGACCGTGACGCTCCGCCCGGGCTTCCAGCAGGTGCGGTGGTACGGGCGTGGCCCGCACGAAACGTACTGGGACCGTAAGACCGGTGGCGAAATCGGTCTGTACCAAATGACCGTCGACGAGCTGAACCACCGGTACGTCCGGCCGCAGGACGTGGGCAACCGGGCCGACGTGCGCTGGGTCTCGCTGACCAACGCCCAGGGCCTCGGGCTGAAAGTGGTCGGCGAGCAGCCGCTGAACTTCTCGGCGTGGCACTTCACGGCTCGCGACTTGGAGCGAGCCACGCACACCTACGACCTGGCTCACCGACCAGAGGTCACGCTCAACCTCGACCACCAGCTGCACGGCGTCGGCGGCGACAACAGTTGGGGGGCTCGAACACACCCCGAGTACACTCTGCCCGGCGGAAAGCCGTACCGGTACACCTTCACCTGGCTGCCGGTCCGACCCGACGGCAAGTCGGCCAGGTGACGGGCCGTCTTGCACGGGAATGCTGGAACGCGACGGCGAGCCGTGAAGCTTGCCAAACCGTGGGCTGGTTCGCTCGCCGCCTTTCAACGCGACGACCGGACTCACCACCAGTTCCACCAGTCGAGGACGGGCGTGCCGCGTGGCGGAGCGTAAATCCAGCCGCCGGTCAGGAATTTCCACCAGCCGGTGGGAGGCGGCAGCGAGGCTCGCACAGCCACGTAGCCCAGAAAAACCGCCAGGGTCACCGTAGCCGTCGCGCATCCCCAGTCGGGCCGACACCACAGCACCACGGCCGCCGTCAGCCAAATGGTTAACACAACCAGGTCCAGGTACTCGAGCACGCTGAGTTTGAGCTCGTAGCGGGAAAACGGCCACAGCGGCTGAATGCCCCACCAGTAGAGCGAGTCGGTCAGGCAATGGGCGACGGCGGCGGCCAAACACCAGCCGTACGTCGACCAAGAAAGGGGAATGCCCAAGACGACCCGGCCGAACAGCGTACAGGCCGCGGCCAAGAGAAGAACGGCCCAGACGTTGTGTCCGAGGGCGTGGTGCAGCTGCCAGAAGGTTTGGTCCGCGACCAGCTTGGCCGCCGTGTCGAGGTCGGGAGAAAAGCCGGCCAAAACCAAGAGCAGCACTCCCCGACGTCCGAACCGCTGACGCAGACCGTACTGGGCCAACGTGGCCGAGCAAACGACGTGCTCGGGGAAGGTCACGAAACTCGCTCCTCAACCAGTACCAAGTTGCCACCTTCGGCGGCTGCCGGACAGTCCGTCCAACGCGCCTGGCACACGG
>CAYSAG010000188.1:0-10120 GCA_964428935.1 uncultured Planctomycetaceae bacterium
GGACGACTTCGACGTGTCGAAGGCTAGCCATGAGTGGAACTGCCTTTGTCGGTTGGCGAGTTGCGTGGGAACCGGTCGAAGGGGGCGGTGCGCTGCCGGACAGGGTCGCACCAGTGCCGAGCCACGCTCCCGGCGGTCGGCAGTTGGACACAGCCGTTCGGCCGCCGGACCGCCCGACCGCTCAGAGCCACGGCGCGAGCCGCTCTTGCAACTCCGCCAGCGACAACCCGCGGACCAGCACCGTCTTTTGCTGGGACGTTTCGCCGCCGAGCAACTCCAGCTGTGAGCTCTTCAGGTCGAGCTGCTTGGCCAGCACCTTCAGAATGGCCGCGTTCGCTTTGCCCTTTTCCGGAGCTTGAGTGACGGCCACTTTCAGGCGGCCCGCGTGCACGCCTTGAATTCCGTTCTTGCGGGCTCGCGGCTGAGCGTGCACGGGCACGACCACGCCGCCGTCGCGCTCTGTCAGTTCCAACATGGACGCTTCACCGACGGATTAGTTGTCTGCACTTCCTTTTCGCTCCGGCCCTCCGGCGCTGGCTGGCGTCCGACGGCTCAAGGCACGTGCTCCAGCAAGCCGTCGAACAACAGACTGCCCACGCGAATCAACGTCGCCCCCTCTTCAATGGCCACTTCGAAGTCGTTGCTCATGCCCATTGAAAGTTCTTGCAGCGGAGGTGACTGGTCCGACAGCGTCCGGAGCCGGTCGCGGAGTTGGCGCAGTTGACGGAAAACCGGCCGAGTCTGTTCCGGGTCGTCGACCAGCGGAGCCATGGTCATGAGACCTTCGAGCCGGACGTTCCGGTACTCGACTATTCTCGGCCAGTGCTCGACCAGCTCGTCCGGCGAGAAGCCGAACTTGGTCGACTCGCCCGAAACGTTGACCTCCAACAGCACGCGCGGACGCACCCCCAACTCCGCGGCCAACCGGTCCACGCGGTCCAGCAGCCGGACGGTGTCGACCGAGTGAATCCATTGGGCGACGGGCAGAATCGGACGCACCTTGTTGCGCTGCAAGTGACCAACCAAGTGCCAGCAGACGTCCTGAGGCAAGCGAGCGGCCCGGTCGACCAACTGCTGCGGCCGGTTTTCGCCCAGGTCCCGAACGCCGGCTTCGAGCAGGTACGGCAGCCACTCGACCGGCGCGTACTTGGTCACGGCCACCAAACGGACGTCGCTCGGCCGCCGACCCGACCGCTCGCACGCAGCAGCCGCCCGACGCAAGACCTGCTGGCAGTTTTCCAGAATGCGTGCCTGAATGGACGTCATGACTTTACCGCACGGCTGGAGGACCGAGTCCAAAGCTGGTCCGACGCAACCGCTCTTGCCACGCGAGTCGGCCGCGCCGACGACGCTGGCGACGCAGCACAAATGCTTGCCGCTCGGCAGAATCTTAGTGCTCCTGTTCGCGGGGCTCAATTCTTTGCCGCCGGTCAGTTCGGGACGCGGGAGACGGGACGCGCGGCACGCCACGCGAGAGACGGGACGCGGCACGCGGGACACGGCACGTGGGACGCGGGAAGAGGGGACACGCGCGACGCGGGACGGGACAGACGCAGGGAACGGGGCAGAGGGGACGCCGGACAGAGAACACGCGACGAAAGACGCGAAAGACGGCGACGCGCCGGACCGCGTGTCTCCGGCGTGCGAGGAGGGCTCGCGCTGCGTCGGCCGACAACGGCGTTGGCCCGCCGCGTCGAGGAGCGGACTGGCGTCGACGAGCCAAAAAGCACGTGCGAACGAAAAAACGCGGAAGGGCGGAACGGCTCGCACTGTGGAAGCGGCTCGCGGGTCCGGGTAAAAAGACGGAGTGCGGGTTGAGCGAGCCGGGCCTTGCGCTTTAAGCCGTCGGCGCGGAAACGGCAAGCTCCGTCGTCAGGGGCGGCAGGCAGGAAAGCGGTGAGCAAGCCGGGCGGCCACCGGTCGGGCTTCGACTCGTCACGCCGGACCGCTTGGGGCGAGCAAGCTTTCTCGACAGCGCAGACCCAGGGGCAAAGCAACAGGAGACGAAAGCATGTCGAGTCGGCTTTGGGGAGGGCTGTTGTGTCTGTTGGCCGGGGCAACGCTGCTTGCTGCCTCGGCACAAGCGGACGAACTTCCGCAGCCGGTGTTTCCGGGAAAGGCGTGGCAGGAGGCGACTCCCGAGTCGCAGGGTGTCGATCCCCGCCGGCTGAACGCGGCCTTGCAGTACCTGGAGCGGCACTCTGGCTCGAACGGCGTGCGTCGTGTGGTCGTGGTTCGCAACGGCCGAATCATTTGGAAGGGGCCGGAGGCGGACGTCGCTCAACCAGTCTGGTCGGTCAGCAAGGCCTTTTTGAGCACCGCTCAGGGGCTTTTGATTGACGACGGCAGGTGCACGCTCGACACACTGGCGAAGGACTACGCGCCGGAGTACTTGGCCCGCTACTACCCCGAGGTCCGCTTGCGGCACTTCGCCACCATGACTTCCGGCTACGACGGCGTGGGCGGTGCTTACGACTTCGACGACCAGCACCGCGGCGACCGAAACGCGTTGGTTCCGCCCGAGCCGCCGTTTTTCCCGCCGGGGGCGAAGTTCCAGTACTGGGACGAGGCGACCCAGGTTTACGGCTACGTCTTGACGAACATTGCCGGTCAGTCGCTGGAGGACTACCTTCGGAAGCGCGTGCTGGAGCCCATTGGCGTGACCACGTTCCAGTGGCGTCGTGACGAAACGGGCCGCGTGTTGAACTGGACCGGGGGCGTGGTCATTTCTGCAGCCGACTTGGCTCGGTTCGGTCTGTTGTTCCTGAACCGAGGCCGGTGGAACGGCCGCCAAGTGGTCCCCGCCGACTGGGTGGACCAGGCCACTCAGGTGCAAGTGCCGCCGACCGTTCCCGACGCGTTGCCGAAAAGCTGGCGACAGGGCTCCGGCGTTTACGGCTACCACTGGTGGGTCAACGGTCGGCGTCCCGACGGACAGCGCTACTGGCCTCACGCGCCGCTGAACACGTACTGTCGGAGCGGCTACAACAACAATCGGCTGTGGGTCATTCCGGCGTGGAACATGGTCATTGTCCGGCTGGGGCTGGACCAACGGGAACACAAAGTCACACGCGAGGAGTGGGACGAGTTCTTGCGGCTGCTGGGCGAGTCGGTTCTCGACCCCGTCGTCGACGGCCGCTGGCAAGTTTGGCACACCGTGACGGTTTCGTTTCGCGGTCCGCAGGCTCGACAGACGGACCGAGAACCGAATCCGTTTCTGGACTACCGGTTGCAGGTGCGCTTCACCGGTCCCAGCGGTCAGACTTACGACGTGCCGGGGTTTTTCGACGGCGACGGATTTGGCGGCGGCCAGGGCAATGTGTGGCGGGTGCGGTTCACGCCGGACGAGCCGGGACGTTGGGTTTTTCGAGCGTCGTTTCGGCAGGGCAGGGGTGTTGCGGTGTCGCTGGGCCCGGACGCCGGCCAGCCGACGGCGTTCGACGGCGCCTCAGGAAGCTTTGTGGTCCGGCCGAGCAGTTCCAGCGCCCCGGGCTTTCTGAAGTGGGGACGTCTGGAGTACGTCGGCGGTCACTACCTGAAGTTCCGCAACGGTCCTTACTGGCTGAAAGGCGGAACCGACAGTCCTGAGAACTTTCTGGCGTACGCCGAGTTCGACAACACGCGGCCCAGTCACCGGTACGCTTCGCACGTCGACGACTGGCGTCCGGGCGACCCGGTTTGGAAAGACGGGCGGGGACGGGGAATCATTGGCGCCCTGAACTACCTGGCCGACAAGCACGTCAACAGCGTCTACTTCTTGGTCATGAACGTGGGAGGCGACGGGCAGGACGTCTGGCCTTGGGTGGGGCCGGTTGACCCGAAAGGCAGCCCCCACAACGACAACTTGCACTACGACGTCGGCAAGCTGGCTCAGTGGGAGACGGTCTTCGACCACGCTCAGCGGCGGGGCATCTTCTTGCACTTCGTCTTCAACGAGGCGGAAAAGCCGAACAAGCGGGAGCTGGACGACGGCGAGCTGGGTACGGAACGCAAATTGTACTACCGCGAAATGGTGGCCCGGTTCGGACACCACTTGGCCTTGGAGTGGAACTTGTGCGAGGAGTACAACCTGGGGTTCGACTTCGGCCCGGAACGAGTGCGTGCGTTCGCCGACTACGTGAAGGCGGTCGACCCGTACGACCACCCAATTGCCGTCCACAGTGCAGGCAACCCGCTCAAGGCGTTGGCTTTCACTTTCGGCGACCCTCGTTTCAGTCTGACCTCGATTCAGCTGGGACAACGGCGAATCGACACGTTGACCGAGCAGTTCCGCCGGGCCACGGCGGAAGCCGGTCGTCCGGTTCCGGTGTCGCTGGACGAGTTCACGGTCGACCGCGGACAGCGATTCGCTCACATTCCCGTCAACGACCCCGACGGCCACCGCAAGGAAAAAATCTGGCCGACCTACCTGTCGGGCGGAATGTTGGAGTTCATTCTGGCCGACCAGCTCAAGACCGACAGCTTCAAGAAGCCGGAGCTGGCTCGACTGTGGGACTACCTGTGGTACGCGCGGAAGTTCGTCGAGCAGCTTCCGTTTTGGCGAATGGAGCCGGCGGACGAGTTGGTCACGGGCGAGGGAACGATTCGAGTGGGCACGCACGGCGGCCGCGGGTTCAACCTGGACGCTCAAGTTTTCGCCCTCCGTGGCCAAGTTTACGCCGTCTACCTTCCCAAGGCTGAGCCAACCGGGACGCTGGACTTGAGCGGGGTGCGAGGTCGGTTTCGCGTTCGTTGGTACAACCCGCGGACGGGCCAGTGGCAAGGCGAGCCTCGAACGGTTGAGGCGGGGCGTCCGGTTGCGTTGGGCCCGCCTCCAGCTGACCCTGCTGAAGACTGGGCCGTGCTGGTCGAGCGGGTCGAGGACGGCCGACAAGACGGCGCAGGCCCTCGACCAGACACCGCTGGTCGTTGAGCGTTCTGGCTGCGAAAGAGCTTTTGCCGCGAGCGACGTCGGGCGAGGTTTCCTCGCGCGGCGGCCGCTCCAACGTGAGCGAACGGCCTACTTCACCCGCTCGCGCCACCGACGCCACTTCGCTCGCATTTGGTCCAGTTGGGCCGCCCAGTTCGGGTCGCGGGCCAGGTCGTGCTCCTCGTACGCGTCCGTCTTCAGGTCGAACAGTTGCTCGTACGGCGGGTCGAAGTCGACGTAACGCACGTACTTCCACCGCTCCGTGCGCACGCCCTCCGACTTCGGAATCCGCGGGTGTTCGAACAAGTGCTCGTAGAAGAACTCGGTGCGCCACGGCACCGATTCGCCGCGCAACAAGGGCACCAGACTCCGGCCCTGCACGTCGTCCGGAATGTCGGCACCCGCCAGGTCGAAAATTGTGGGAGCAATGTCAATGTTGAGGGCCATTTGGGGAATGCGGCTTCCACGACGCTCCCGCGGCAACCGCGGGTCGTAAATCACCAGCGGCAACCGAATCGACTCTTCGTAAGCGAACCACTTGCCCGCCAAACCGTGCTCGCCCAGGAAAAAGCCGTTGTCCGACGTGAAAATGATGACCGTGTTGTCGGCCAGTCCTTTTTCTTGCAGTTTCTTCAGAATTTGGCCCACCGCGTCGTCGATGCCGGCAATCAAGCGGTAGTAATCCTTGACGGACTTCTGGAACATTTCGTAAGTGGCAAAGCGAATTCGCCAGCGAACTCGACCTTCGGACGTTTGTAAGAACTTCGGCAGAGCCCGGAAGTGTTTCTCGGTTGCCGTCTTCGGCAACGGAATGGTGACGTCGCGGAACAGGTTGTTGTAACGCGGGTCTGGCTGGAACGGCCAAGGGTCGCCGTCCTGGCAGTGAGCGGCTTTGGTGTAGTACTGCAGCAGGAAGGGTTGGTCGGGCGAGCAGCCGTCGAGAAACTGCAGGACCTGGGCGGCCAGCTTTTGCGTCAAGTGTTCGCCCGGCTGGCCGAGCTTGTCCTTGGGGTAGTAACGTCCCTGACCGCTGAAACCGTAAAACTCGTCGTACGCCTCCTTCGGCAGCGGACCGCCCAGCCCCCACTTGCCGACCATGCCCGTGCGGTAACCGAGCTTGCGAAGGACGACGGGGAACGTGTGGTCGAATTGGTCAGGGCGGAGCGGCGTGCGAAAGTCCCAGACGCCGTGACGTCGAGCGTACTGGCCCGTCAGAAAGCTGGCTCGACTGGTCGCGCAAATCGACGTGGTGCAGAACATGTTCGTGAAGACGGCTCCCTCCGCGGCCAGGCGGTCAATGTTCGGCGTGTGGACAATGGAATTGCCCATGCATCCCAGAGCGTCCCACCGCTGGTCGTCGGTAATGATCAGAATGATGTTGGGGCGGCGAGGACCACGCTCCGCGGCCGCCCAGACCGACTGAAGCCCCAACCACCCGGAAAGGGTGAGCACGGCCAGGCACGTTGCCCGGAAAACGTTCGGCTGCTGCATTCCGTTGACCTCCCTTTGTTGTGGTTCTGCGCCCGACGACTTGCGTCGCTCGGTCTCGGCCGCTGCGCTGTCCTCTGACCCAGCCACTGCTCTGCGCCGGCTACTGGCCTCGTTTCGAAAACTGCGGCAAGGGCACGCTGCCGTCGAGGTAACGCCAGTTCTTGATGAAGGAAATGACGTCCGCCACGTCCTGCACGGTCAGGTCTTTTTCCAGGCCGACCGGCATGAGCGACACGCCGTTCGAACGCATGATTTCGATGTCCTGTCGGAGCAGCGTGACCGTCTTGTTCTCTTCCTGACGAATGGTGACGGACGAGGCCGTCTCGCTGGCAATGATGCCCGTGTAGATTTTGCCGTCCGTCGTGACGACCGTGTAACTGAAGTAGTTGTTGTCGACGGCCCGGTTCGGGTCCAAAATGGCGACCAACAGGTACTCGGGCGTCTTGGTGCGCGAGTCGGCAATGTCTGGCGCGACGTTGACGCCAATGTTGCCGATTCGATGACAGGTGCTGCAGTGCTTCTGGAAGACTTCGCGGCCGCGGTACGGGTCGGCCTTGAGGCTCAACGCCTTCCGGTACTTTTCGATGACTTCCTTCCGGTCGGCCGGAACGGCCGCGGCGAGCAACGTCTTGGCCCGCGACCGAATCTTCGGGTCGCGGTGTCGGAGCAGCCGGTTGGTTCGCGTCAGGTCCAGCTCGCTGGCCGAAAGCTCGCCCCGTTCAATCATGTCCAGCAAGGTGTTGGTGCGAGCGGTACTGGCCAGCATGGCGTCTAGAATGGCTCGGCGGACCGCCGGGGTGCGCGACAGGAAGTCGAACATGAGCGTGTCGACGACTTCCGCGTTGCCGAACTTCGCCAGCGACGCAATGGCGGCAATGCACAACTGCTGGTCGGCTTGTTGTTGGACCAGGTGCTTGAGCGCCGGGCCGGCGACGGAGTACGGAGCGAACTGCAGGGTCTCGACGGCTTCCAGCCGAGCCGCTCGGCCAGCCCGTTCGTTCAACGCCAGCTCCGCCGCCCGCTCGAACAAGGCTTGCCAGTCCGACGAGCCGCTGTCCGACGCCACGTCGCGGAGCTTCTGGAAGACGCCCAGCGGCGACCGACCGCGGCGTCGCACGCCCGTGCCCAAACCGCGCAGCGCAGCCAGTTGCAGACGCAAGAGCCCCGACCGGCCGTTGCCGTTTTCGCCGTCCAGCCGGGTCAACTCCGTCAGGCACGCGGCCATTTCCTGAAGGTCTTGCCGAGCTCCGACCAGCTCCAGCACCTGCTGCACCAAGTCGGTGGCCTCGTCCGCCTCGGCCGGCTGCTGTCGCACGTGCCACACCAGTCGCGAAACGAAACGCCGCAACAGGTCGGACGTTCCTTTGCCCGACGGCAGGGAGCTGAGCGTCGCCACTCGAATCCACGGGTCCTGTTTACCTCGCCAAGCCCAGTCCGCCAGCATTTCCGGGTCGACGTGTGTACCCGCCTCGCCCACACTGAGAGCAGCTTGGAACAGCAGTCGGTCGTCGTCCTGTTGGTCCACGGCCTGACGGACGAGTTTCTGCTCGCGTTGTGGGTCTTCTCGCAGCCACGGTTCCAGCAGCCGCACCGCCTGCTCGCGCACGCGCGGGCTCTCGTCCTGCAACGCCCGCTCGACCAGCCGTCGGTCCAGCACGCCCAGCCCTTGCAGCGTCCACAGAGCCTGGACGCGAGCGGCAGGCCACGGGTGCTCGAGAGCCATTTTTTCCAGCAGCGGCCGCACCGACCGGTCCTGACGCTCGTACAACAGCCGGGCGGCGGTCGAGCGGTGCCAGGCGTTGCGGCAGGCCAGCAGACGAACCAGCTCGGCCGAAGACAACTCGCTCAGGCTCCGGCCGTCCAGCGGCGGGCGTTTCGGCCTTCGGTGTTTCAGCCCGACCACGCGGTAAATTCGCCCTCGGTCGTTGCCGTCGTACATGTCCGGCCGGTGTTTCAGTTCGTCGGGCATGAAGTCCGGGTGCTCAATGACCGCCCGGTACATGTCGACGACGTACAGCGCGCCGTCCGGTCCTTCGGTCAGGTTGACCGGTCGGCACCAGGTGTCTTTCGAGGCGAGGAACTCGACGCCAGCCCGCGCGTAGTGGGAACCGAACGTCGGACCGTTCTTCTCCAGAATGTCTCGGTGAACCAAGTAGCCCGTCGGCTCGCACGTGAAACTGTTGCCGTAGAACTGGGACGGCAAAGCGTCTCCTCGGTAAATCCACACCGCGCAGGCCGCCGTGAACTGGCCCTGGTGCAGCGTGGAGGTGGTCCAGGCCCGAGCGATTGGGTACACGTGCGAGCGTTCGCCGGGAGGCGCGACGTCGGTGACGGTCGACCGGACGGCCAGAAATGGGTTCCGCCGCACGTAGCGGTCTTCCAGCACCACGTGCCGGCAGGGGTTGCGGTTGCTGCAAATGAACCGGTTGCCCCAGTCGTCGAAGGTCAGACCGAACTGGCCGTTGCCCGAGACGGCTTCGTACTGGCCCGTCCGCGGGTCGAAGCGAAAGTCCATGCCGCTAATGGACACGGGCCGAGCGTCTTTCGCCCACTCGGGCTTGACGGCAATGACCTTTCCGCCTCGCAAGCCGTTGGCAATGTAAATGTGGTTGTCCAAGGCGAAGGTCGGGTGGTTGGCTCGCAACTGCGGGTTCTGTTCGGTGAACCCAGTGAACCACGTTTCCTGGACGTCGGCCCGGAAGTCGCCGTCGGTGTCTTTCATCCAAACGACCTTGCCAGACAGCGTCACAATGACACCGCCCTTCCACGGCTGAAGGCTGTTCGGGAAGAGCAGGTGGTCGGCGAAGGTGTGAGCGGTTTCGAAGTAGCCGTCGCCGTCGCGGTCTTCCAGAATGCGAATGCGTGAGCGGAGCGGGCCGCCGTCGGGCGGACCGACCGGGTAGTCCTGCATTTCGACGACCCACAGCCAGGCCCGCTCGTCAAAGGCAATGGCCACCGGGTCAATGACCTGCGGTTCGGCCGCAACCAGCTCGACCCTCACAGCCGGGTGATGCTGAAAGTACTGCAGCGACTCTTGCGGCGGAACCGGACTCTTGGGCGAGCCGTTCGGCTGGTCCGACGACCACGCTGGGCCGACCGCCGGGCCGACACCCATCCCGGCGAGCACGAGCACCAACGTCGCCAGCCGAACAGTACCCAACGCTGCCGCTCGTTCAGCGAAAATGGCTCGCATTGAACCTCCCGCTTCTTGCTCTTTCTTGGACAAACGTGCGAGTTCAACGCACACCGGTCCGCAGCACCGGTTCCACACACGACCACAGCCGACACCACGAGGCGGCGTCGACACGACACAGCGAGCCAAGTCGAAGCGTCCACGGCGTCGGTGTGCCGCACGTCTCCTTGGTCAGGTTCGGACCAGGCACCGGGACAACCTCAAAGCAAACGGCCTTTGAAATTGGCCCGGCGACCGCCGCCCAGACGGGCGGCCCGACGCCGGCGACCGCTCCGGCGCCCCGGTCGGCCCCGCTGCGGTCCGACACAAACCAGACCGACACACCGGAGATTTCCTCCGCCCGAGAGCCGGCCCAGTCACCGCCATTATGCGGGACAGCTCCCGTTGAATGCCACTGTGCGCGACCCAAAAAACTGGATTCAACAGCGAAGGCCGGTCCGTCTCTGCGTCGCCGGGCTGTCGACACCGCGGCCGCGACGGCCTGCCCCTTCCCGCTCAGCGCGGGGCACGCTAAACTGACCTTCTAG
>CAYSAG010000189.1:0-10007 GCA_964428935.1 uncultured Planctomycetaceae bacterium
TGGATTCGGTCGGCGTCGTCACCGATCAATCCAGTCCGCCGTGCAGACTCCGTCGCGCTCGCCACAAACGATGTCCCAAATCTTCGATTTGACAAAGCACTAGGTCGACGAGCGAGCTGAGCCTCTCGGCGTGTCCGGCTCAGACAATTTTCCACGCGTCAATGTCGTCCTCGTCCCAGTACTCGCCCGTGTCTTCTTCGTCTTCGTCCAGCCGGCCGGACTCGGACGGTTCGAGAGCCGACGGCTCGGCTTCCGACGGCTCGGGGGCGCAAGTCGGAGCGCCCGGCCCGGGCGTCGGAGCTTCCGGTTCAGTCCTCGTCGGTTGACCGCCGGGCGGTTCGGACTGGTTCGCAGTCGCCGGCTCCGCCCGGTCCACAGACGTCGGCTCCGACGGCCGCTCGGTCGACCCTTCCGGCTCGCCGCGCGACTCTGGCTCGCTCGTCGGCCGCGCCGGCTCGACCGACGGCTGTTGCTCGTCTGGAGCGGTGTGGCTGTCGGTCGAGCCGAGCGGCGCTTCGGTTTGGCCGGGTTGGACGGGCTGAGCCGCTTGGTCGGGTTGGCCGGATTGCGTCGTCGTCGGAGCCGGCGGCTGTGCGGTCGGTGGGTGGACGGTTGGCGTCAGTGCGCCGACCGCTTGTTCGAAGCATTGGCCGACGAAGTGCAGCCAGTCGTCGGTGGGCGGAGCGTACGGTCGGAACTTCTCGGTCTCACCGCGGTCCATTAAACACAGCAGCGCGCGGTTCTTGCCCAGGCGTGCGGCGGCCGTGGAGTCAATGAGGTGACTGGAGTCGGTGGCGCTCAGGTGGAAGACGATTCGTGTTTCCAGGTCGCGCAGCGTCTGGGAACTCATCCAGCGAACCACGTTGTTGTACGAGTCGCACCAGACGACGGTGTGAATTCCCAGTGCGGGGCCTTTGCGCAGAACGTCGAGAAACTGTTGGGCGGGGTCGGCGGGCTTGTCCTTGTCGAAGCTGAAGCCGAAGTCGTCTTCGTCTTTTCGCAGCTCGCGGAAGCGGCCCAAGTTGTGGACGAAAACGAAAATGGGCGGGGCGTCCAGGTCGGACTGTTCGTCTCGTCGAGCCAGCTCGGCGGCCAGCTCCTCCGCAGCCTCTTTCACTCGTCGTGGCTCGACCACCCGAACGCGGTGGGGCAGAGTTTGGGCCAGCCGCGCCCACAGCTCGCTGTGGTCCGAAACGGCCGTGCCGCCGTCGAAAATGTAGAACTGAGCGGTTTGAGCTTCGGGCGCAGGTCGGGTTTGAGCGGCGACGCTGAGCAGAATGGAAGAGAGGACGCCCAGTGCCGCGGCCTCGTCTTGCCCGACCAGCAGCACGTTCGCGCCGCTTTGACGGCGCAGTTGCACCGCCGTCGGTTCTTTGATTTCCACCGGGTCGCCCAGCCAGGCCGTCGGTTCCAGCACGAGCGTGTCCCAACGGGGGCAGCGGAGCAGTTGCACGAGGGCTTCGTTCTGGCGGGGGTCGGCCGGGACATTGCCTTCGAAGACAATGGGCGGTTCGGCTTGCACCCCTCGCCGCTCCGCCAGCTCGCGAATTCGCTCCAAGTAGACGTTGCGCTTGTCTTCGGGCAGCCACGCAATTTGAAATGGGTGGTTGCCTTCGACCAGTCCGTTGGCGTCGTTGTAAATGGCTTCGCCGGGACGCGAGAGCAGCCGAGCGGCCGAGTTTTCTTCGCTGAGAATCAGGTGCGCGTCGGCTTCGCTGCACTGCAAAGCAATGCGAACGGCCATTTGTCCCAACGTGCTGCGAGCCAACGTGTAGGCTCCCGCCAGCGTCTGCGAGCCCAACAGCACGTGAATTCCGAACGCTCGGCCTTGTCGAACCAGCCGGTCCAGCAGCAAAGCGGCGTCTTGAGCAATTCGGTCGTCCTCGACGAAGAACTCATGGAACTCGTCAATGATTAACAGAATCCGCGGCAGGCGGGCGTCGGGGTGAGCTCGGCGGAAGCTGGGCAGGTCTTGCACGCCGTGCTGACGAAACAGGTCGCCCCGCTCCTTCAGCACCGCGTCCAGCCGGTGCAGCACGCTCAGGCCAAACTCCCGGTCGCTTTCAATCGCCACCACTCGACAGTGCGGCAACTGGTGAGTGGCGTACGTCTTGAATTCGACGCCCTTCTTGAAGTCGATTAGGTAGAACTCGAATTCGTCCGGGCCGTAGTGAAGGGCGGTGTTGGTAATGAGGGCGTGCAGGAACGAGGACTTTCCCGAGCCCGTTTTGCCGGCCACGAGCACGTGCTGCGAGGTTCCTCGCCCCAGCCGCATGAACTGCAGTTTGGTGGCGCCGGCGCGGCCGAGCGGAACGTCCAGGCCGTCGCGGCTGCTGCACGTCCACATGCGGTTGGGCGGCGGAGCAATGACGTCGAACGGGACTTCGACGCGCCGAGCGTCCTTGGACTCTTCTCCGACCTTCCGCACAATTTGCACGAACCGCTCCGGCTCGGGCGGCTCGTCCAATTGCAACGGCAGGTCGCGGAACTCCGGACTGTCCCAGACGAACCGGTCGCCCTTCCACACCAGTCGTGTCGCCTGACGCTCCAGGTCGCCCAGGTCAAACCGGTGCGGCAGCGGTTGGTTTGGGTCGACGCTGACCAGAGTGAAAATTCCGCAACGCGGGCCGCTGTTGGCAATGCTGACCAGTCGCCGCGCCGCCGCCTCGGTGAAGTTCACGGGGAAGTTGGCGACCACTAACACGTGGAACGGTTCGGCCACTTCGCCGGCCTGCTCGTTGTACTCCAAAATCGTCTTGAATTCGTTTCGCAAGTACGTCTGGAAAATGTTTTCCATGTGTTCGGTCAGGTCGGCCAGGCGTTTTTCAATGTGCGAGCTTTCGGTCCAAATTCGGTTGGAAATGAGCAGCTCGTCGAAGTCGGCCAAATGCATGAAGGCCGAGAAATTCTCGCCCAGACCGACCGGGTCAATGATCGTGAAACGAATTCGGCCCGGCGGCAGGGTGGTCAGAAACCGGAGCATGGCTGTTTGCAGAACGCGGACCGCTTCGGTCTTGCCGGCGCCGTCGGCTCGGAGCACCGTGGTGGCGTTCTGGGGGAAGGGCAGAATGGCCGGCAGGACGAACCGGGTTCGTTCAGGCCGGAGCCGCTCGTCCGGTGGCAGGCCGTTTTCCATTTGCTCCAAGTCGACCTCGAACTGCCCAATTCGAATGCCGGGCGGCAGCTCACGCGACGGTGTCCACGTTTCGGCCAGCGTTGCCCAGTCCGGGAAGAAACGACGACTGATTTCGTTCAGGTGGTCGGCGGCTTGCAGCGTTCGGCTGACGGCCGTGCGCCACCGAGTGGCCAAGTCGTTCCACTCGCGCCCGAAACCGCTCTCGTGGTTGGACAACGTCGCCTCCAGCCGCGACTGCCACGACTGTTTTTCCGTGTCGAACCACTGGTCCAGCTGTCGAATCAGACGCGGGTACTTTTCGTCGGCTTCTTGCAGCGCCTGTTCCCGGCGTTCGGCCATTTCCCGTAGCAGTCGCGGGTAGTGTTCGTGAGCGTGGCGCAGGGCGTCGGCCTTCTGCTGCTCGGCCTCGGCCAGCTCGTCTTGGTACCGCTGCTCGACTTTCCTTCGGTTTTCGTCGCGCCGTCGCTGGACCTCGGCGTCCCAGTGAGCGGCGTCCGCGGCCAGCCGTTTCAGCTCCGCCTTCGTCTGCTCCTGCCAGTGACGCATGGCCGCCTGAGCGTCGACCACGTGCTGCAACAGCTGGTCGTAGACGCTCCCCGAGCGACTGCGCGACAAACCGAACAGGACCAACTGCACCAGCAACGCCACGGCAAAGGCCGTTCCCGCACACGTCCCGTACCACTCCGGCGAGGACCTCGCCAACGGCACCTGCAGCCACTTCGGGTCGACCAGCAACGCCGCGACGGCCGTCAGCGCGACGAAAAGGCCCGCGAACCACAGAAACGGCGTCCAACCGGCAAACAGACGCGGCAAGACCAATCGGTGAAGCTTTCGAACGACCTGGCGGGCTTGCGCAACCGCCTCGTCGAATTGGTCCTGAGCCTCCCCCGGGTCGCTCACGCGCACCTGCGGTTTGGGCCGGACAAAGTCCCGCCACTGCCGCCACCGTTGCATGAGTTCGTGCGCTTCGGTCAACTCGTCCTGCAACGCCTGCCATTCGGCTCGAAAATGCTCCTTCGTCTTTTCGGCCTGAACCTTGAGCAGCTCGTACTGGTGCTTGGGGCTGTCGTCGGCGTCTTCGTCGAAGTACGAATCGACCATCCAAAGGGACTCGTCGTGCTGACGGCGGGCCGTCTCGACCCGTTCGTCGTACGTCTGCTGAATTTCGGCCAGCACGCGGTCGTACTCGGCCTGCGTTTGAGCGGAGTCGGTTTGGTACTGCCGCTCGATTTGCTGGCGGACCGTCTCGTACTCGCGCTGCAAAGCCTCGCGCTGCTGCTCGTACTGCCGCGTCAACTCTTGCAGCTCTTCCGCGAACTCCTGCTGAATTCGTTCAATCTGCGCGTCGTAATTGCGGCAGACTTCGCCTTCACGCTGAGCCCGCTCGGCAATGGCCTGACGCAGCCGAGTCAACAGCTCTTTTTCGTACTCAACCGACAGTCTGTCCGTCACGTTCGACCTCGCTTTGCTTGCCGTTGCTGAGTCGGTTGGACGACGGGGCCGCTGGAGCGTGTGCGACGGCGTCGGGGAGCCGTCGCGGTCCGGCGGGAAGGCCGCTTCCAACCGGTGCGACCGTGGAGTGGCTGCTGAGCCCGTCGACTCGTCCGGCCCTCTACTCCGTGCAGTCCCGCTCCGCCCGGCCCAAAATTTCGGCCATTCGGTTCGTAGCGTCCACAGCCAGCTTCACGTTCGGAAAAATGTGCCTTAGGTGGTTCTCTTCCAGCGCCTGGCTGTTCTCGTCGTGCCAGTACAGCTTGGTTTCTTGCCACGCTTCTTCCAGCAATTCGGTGGCTTTAATCAGCCGAGCAATGTTCGAGTGCAAGTCAACGACAGGCATGTTTCAAGCTCCGACTGCAAGGAACGCTTGTGCCATTGGGGCGTCGACCGTCCAGTTTCGTTCCGACACGCCGCCCGTCCCCGGACCGCGTTGGTCCTGCGGCCGCCCTTGCGACCGGTCCGCGTCTGCAATCAGGTCGGCCGACGACCCGACCTTGCTCGAAAGGACGCCAGTGCCTGCCGACCGTTGTGGGTTCCACGAGTTTGCGCACGAAGCCGCGTTGCGTGACAGGTGTCTTGGCCCGCTTTTGAGGTTGTGTCAGACGTGCACCCGGGACGGGACTCCGCCCCCCAAGCCCCTGACCAGAAAAACTCACCACGCCCTCCGGCCCTTTCCATTCCTCTATTCTACCGGCCGCCGGGCGGCCGTGGGCACTGGCCAATGCCGCTGGCCGGACCAAGAAAGACAAGTTCCGTCCGATTGGACGGGCCGGAAGACCGGCAGACGGCGGGAATTCCAAACCCGGGTCCGCCAAACTGCGCGCAGCCGAAAGTTGGCTGCGTTGATCGCGCTGCCGTAGACCAGAACCGGCATGTCCGGGTTGAGCGACTTGACCCACCGCACGCGCCGGTTCTCGCCGCTGATGTCTTTGCCATGAGCGGTCGGCGAGAAAAGCGCGAAGACGAGCGAGTAGCGTCTCGCAATGTGTCGCCACGCCTCGTCCGACACAGGCTCTCGGACGTTGCTGCACAGCGGCACGCCGTCGGCGACCAGAACGGGTGCGTCGGCGGTGGACCGACGGTCGGCCGCCGAGGTTTTCAAGCATGTGCTCACAGTTGCCCAACCAAGGGCAACAGCCGTCACAAAGGCTGGTGCCCTTGTTCGCTCGCACGACGTGGTCGTCCTCCCGAGCAATCTGCGGATCGGTCGGTCGTACGGCCACCGGCTGAGCCTTGCCTTCGCGAGTCCAGCGCGCCGAGCAGCGAACAACCTGTCCTTCAGAATGTTCCGGCTCGTCGGTCGACCGAGACCTTGGACCGCGGTACCCGCCAGCTCCTTCAGCTGCGGGCTTTCACGAACGCGGGTCGGCCCAAGTTCCTCAGCGTCGACGTCACGCTAGCTAGCCTCGCGCACGCGCCGGCCACGCACGACCGCGCCGTCTGAACTGCGACCGACGAACCAGCGGCCATCCGCGGCAACGAAACAGCTCACCGCACCGCCCGCTCCCAACCCGGCCGCGGACGGCAAGCGCAAAATGAGGCGGTCACGTCGAAGTACCCAGGTCGCGCCGGCGTCCAGTCCCTCGATGAGTCCGTCGGCGCGAAGCGTGACAACTCGCTCCTCGCCGAAATCGATCGAAAAATTCCAAGGTCCCACCACGCTTTTCCGGTCCGGTCGACGGCTGAACGCCGGACCGGTCCGCGCGGACACGCCCGGCTCGCCGACAAGCGGCCAACCGTCGCTGTCCCACAGCAGCGGCCGGATCTGAAGCGTCGGCGCGCCGTCGTGCTGGGCGTCGTAAAAGTGGTGCACTAGCCAGTCTCGACCCTTTTCGGACAGAACTGCGTTGTGCCCGGGGCCACGGTAGCGACCGTACCCGGCTAGCACCAAGGTGCCGCCGCCCTTCATCATGGGGCGTCCTGATCTGTCTTTGTACGGACCGGTGATTTTTTCTGAGCGTCCGACCTTGATCTTGTACGTGCTCTCGACGCCGCGGCAGCATTGATCGAACGACACAAACAGGTAGAAGAACCGGCCCCGCTTGATCACGAAAGGAGCTTCGATGGCGCCGCCGTTACGGCTGGCGATCGAATAGATCGTTCGATCACGATTGGACCGCAGGCCCGTTTCCGGATCGAGGCGGGTCAGCTTGATGCCGCTCCAAAAGGAACCGAACGCCAGCCACGGCTGCTGGCCGTCGAACACCACGTTCGGATCGATCGCGTTGAAATTGTCTCGGCCGGGACGCGACGAGATGACCGGGCCTCGGTCGATCCAGCGACAGCGCTTGTCCGAAGGATCCAACGTTCGGTTGATCGCCAAGCCAATGCAGGAGCGGTTCTTGCCGAAGGTCGAGACCGAGTAGTAGAGGTGGTACCAGCCGCGAAAGTAAGAGATGTCGGGCGCCCAGAGCGATCGCACACCCGGCACGGCTTTCTTCGCCCACGACGGGATCCGGTCAAAGACTTCGCCAACGTATTCCCAGTGCCTGAGATCCCGGGACCGCCGGATCTGAATACCACCCAAGGTCGAAAACACGTAGTACCAGCCGTCGGCCTTGATGATGCACGGATCATGAACCCGGCGGATGTTGCCTTCTTGGCCGCTGGTCGGAGTCGCAGCAACGATCGCTGCGGCGACAGAAACGAGCACAGCGAGTTGCCTCAAGTTGGTTGGACGTCTCAACTGGAACATCGGCCCGTGCTCTTTGATTTCCCTAGTCCTTCTGGCGTCTCTGCTCGCTCCCGCGCAGGCCCTTTCAAGGACGCAACCACCGCAGTCGGGCGATCCACAAGCCAGACCGGTTCAGAATTTGAGGGTCCTCGAATCCGCACGAGGTGATGTACGTCTGACCGTCCGCTTCGATCAGCTCAGCCGCGTGTGCAAACAGTGTAGTCACTGTGTTTTCGGGCAGGAACCGGTAAGGCGTGTCGCTGGCGACGACCAGCGTCTCGTAATAGCGTCGGTGCGCGAAGCACGCGAACAAATAGTACAGCCCGTTGCGACGGAACACGAAAGGCGACTCGAGCACCGCCCAGGACGGGCCGTTCGGCAGCCGACGAACGTAGCACGGCTCCAACCGCTCCCACTTCAACAAGTCGCGCGACCGTGCCAAGCTGACCGACTGCCAATCGTTGCCTCGCGGGTCGTTCGCTGCATAGTACTGCAGGAAGGTACCGTCATCGAGTCGCAGAATGCAAGGGTCGCGGTGCCCTTTGCCGAGCGCCCGCCAAGCCGTTTCGGTCGGATGTTCCTGCCAGTGGTCCAAGTCGTCACTGACGGCTAAGCCGGTCGCCGAAGGCAGGACCATCCAATAGCGGCCTTTGTACGAAACCACGAAAGGCGAGCCGTACTGTCGACCTTTGGGTCGGCTGTCCAATGCGGGCTCACGGCGCTGCCAAGGCCCCCAAATGTTGTTTGCCACGGCGTGGCCAATGTAGCCGTAGGCGCGAATCCCGCCGTACAAGTACCGGCCTTTGATTAGTCGCAGAGTCTCCAGGAACGGCCGATCGGCCGCTTTCATCTCACGCTGCACCAGTTCAGCCGCTTCGGCTGTCTTTGGAAAAGGTCGAACGATTCCAAAAAAGTGAATGCGTCCTTGCGGGTCTCGGAACAGACAGTGATCGTTGATGCCCCACCGCTGCGGAAAGCTGGAATCGGCCTGGTAGACCAACTTGAACTCGCCCTCGATCACAGGCACCTCCACCCCAGGAAGGCGCCGTTTGATCTCGGCCAGACTGGTCCGCGGCGGAGCAGCCAGGCCCAGACCGTTGGTCCAAACTAGCAGCAACGTGCAAACAGCGACTGCACACCCGACGCGAAACAGGAAGGCGTTCCTCATGGCTCGGTCTCCACCACTCTGGTCGGCTCCCACTGCGAGCCGCGACCGGACTCCAGATTCGACCACCGTTCTTCGAGCCGGCTAAAGATTCCCACACACAGCCTCGGACGGAGCCAAACCGGCCGTCGACACACTCCTGGCGCAGCCCGCGGCACAAAGACCACCTCTTGCTCCTTGCGTCGTCCACGCGGCTCCGCGGCCGCGTCAGCGAGACACTTTCAACCGCAGGACAGTCGCCGAGTGAGCCGGAAAGCGGTAGAGGAAGCGAGGCAGCGTGACCGACCGGGTCGCTCTCGCGATTCGGACGTCGTTCGGGTGGTCCACCCGGTTGCTCGTCCAAACGCTGTCGGCAGTCAGCGTCGACACTTCGACCACTGAGCTGGCTCCGTTGGCCACGACCCCGGCCAGTTCGATCCAGGCCTCGACCGGCTCGCTTGGATGCCTGTTGACAACTTTCAGGACCAGCAAGTTCTTGGCCCTGTCGCGTGTGGCAACCACGTCCAGGTACGGGACGTCTTTGTACCGGTCCGTGTCGTACGTGTCGCAGCGGACATCGCAGGCGAGCCGCTCGGGAGCGTAGTTCTCACGGTAGAGCTGGACCGCCAATCCGGCGGGCGACAGGTACGAGCGGTAGTGGTCAAACCAAATCAGCCCGTGGTCGGCGACGTGGTTGCCGGGCGGTTGGACGCGTCGCAGCAGCGGCCAAGCGCCTGCCAGAGCGACAATGTCGCTGTGACGTTCCAGGACGTTCATCCACACGGCGGCGAAGAGCCCTTCCTTGAGCTTCGAACCGTCTTGCCAGTTGCTGTTGGAGTTCCATTCCATGACGGCCACTTTGATGTTGCGACCCGGGGCCAACGTCGCAATCGTCTCCCGCAGCTCGTCCAACAGTTTGCCGTACTGAAGTGGCATGGCGACAGACCGCAGGTAGTCCCCATCGGACTCGTAGTGGTGCAAGTCGATGTAGTCGACGTACTCGCCCGCAATGCGCAGCAGCGTGCGGTTCCACTTGCGGTCGGGAGTGATTCCGCCGACCGCGAAAAGCTTGATGCGAGGGTCCTTGGCTTTCATGGCCCGAGCGAACCGCACGAACCGACGGGCGTACGCCTCGGCTCCCATTTCCCAGACCTCGTTGCCGACTCCCCAGCACCGGACGTTGTACGGTTCCGGGTGTCCGTTGGCCGCCCGGAGAGCGCCGAACTTCGTGTCGGGTCGTCCGTTGCAGTACTCGATCCACTCAACCGCCTCCCGAATCATTTGGTCTTCATTCGCGTCGGGTGCGAACGCCGAGTTCACCGTGATGAGCGGTTCGGCACCGATGTCGCGGCAGAACTGAATGAACTCGTCCGTGCCGAAACGGTTCGTTTCCCACGACGGGTTGCGACGTCGACGGGCGTCGGAGTAGAACTTTCGCAGCAGCGGCCGGCGGAACACGTCGCCGATGCCCAACTTCCACCGGTACACTTCGGCGAACCAACCACCGGGCCAGCGCACGACCGTTGGCCCCACGGCGACGATTTTCTCCATGAGGT
>CAYSAG010000190.1:0-9998 GCA_964428935.1 uncultured Planctomycetaceae bacterium
TTTCCTCGTGTTTCCCATCACGCCCATTGTGACGGATGAACGCCGTTTTTCGTACCGCACTTCGGCGTGTGCGGCACTTCGGCGTGAGACCCCTCCTTGGCTGCGGCCGAGCCCCGCGAGGCCGCGTTGGGCATCTGCTCTGGCTGAGCTACCTCGGTGGAGGCGGTTTCGATGCCACGCTAGCCACGCCGGCAATCGATCCGCAAGGCAACGTCTGGATTGCGGGAACAACGCAGTCCTCGGGGTGGATCTCCAGCGGCGCAAACGACACCCTCCGGGGTAAGCAAGACGGATTCCTGGCCAAGGTTGGTGATGAGGGGGTAGAGATTGCGAAGTTCGACGTGAGGTTATCCGGAGACCCCACGAGTGACGTAACAGTGAGTTACACGACACAAAACGGGGATGCGACAGCCGGCCAAGACTATCAGCAGGCCAGTGGGACGCTCACGTTCCAGCCAGGCGGCTCGCTGAGCCAGTCGATCGAGGTGCCGATTATCGGCGATCAGATAAGCGAGTCGGACGAAGATTTCTTCCTGAAACTAACCGATGCTACTGGAGCGTTTATCTCGGTCGATCAAGCCCGATGTCTGATTGCAGGCGACGACCCCTTGGTATCCATCGGGGATGTTCAGCTTGACGAGGGAGAATCCGGGACGACCGACGCGATCTTCTCCGTGACCCTCTCCGCGGATCACAGCGACACGGTCTCGGTGAACTACGCTACGGAGGACGGAACGGCCGTCGCAGGCGAAGACTATGTCCAAACATCCGGAACGCTAGTTTTTCTGCCGCATGAGCTGGAAAAGACGATCGCGGTGCCGGTCAAAGGCGACGTGACGGACGAAGAGACGGAGACCTTCTCACTCAAGTTGACCGGCGCGGACGGCGCGGCGATTTCGGATGGTGAGGGCACCGCGACGATCTTCGACGACGACCCGCTCATCACCGTCAGTGACGTGACAGTAGTAGAAGGCGACGATGGCACGAGCGAAGCCGTATTTACCGTTCGACTTTCGAGCACGCCGCTGGAGCGAGTCGTGGTGCGTTACGCCACCGTGGACGAAACGGCCGTGGCGGGCAAAGACTACCAGGCCGTACGTGGGGCCTTGACCTTCGAGCCGTGGCTGCCGCCGGAGCGGACGGTTGCGGTGCCCGTCATTGGTGACGTCGACGACGAAGGAAACGAAACGTTTCGGTTGGAGCTATCGGATCCGCGCGGTGCGTACCTTAAGCAGGGTGTCGCTCGGGCAACGATTCAAGACGACGATCCGAAAATAACGATTACCGACGCAACGGTCACGGAGGGAGATACAGGTACGACCAACGCTGTCTTCGCTGTCAGCCTCTCTGCGCCCGCGGCCCACGCGATCACCGTCAACTACGCAACTTCAGACGGAACGGCCACAGCGGGGAGTGACTACACGCCGGCGACCGGTTCGCTCGTGTTCTCGCCGGGCGAGCGCGAAAAGACCATCACGGTGCCGGTTGCGGGCGACACGCAGGCAGAGACGAACGAGACGTTCTTTGTGACGCTGTCCGGAGCGGACGACGCGGCCATTTCCGATGGGACTGCCACCGGCACGATCGTGGGCGATGACGGACCACTGGCGTCGATCGACGACGTCCAGATCCGCGAGGGAGACGCCGGAACGAGCTACCTTCAGTTTACCGTCTCGCTCACCGAAGCGGCTGGTCAGGATGCGTCGATCCAGTACACCACGGCCGACGGCACGGCGAAAGCGGGGCAAGACTATCAGTCGGTAGCGGGCACCCTGCTTTTCCCGGCCGGCACGGTGCAACAAACTTTGCTCGTTCCCATTCTGGGCGATACCGTCCACGAGGGTGACGAGACGTTCTATCTCCGCCTGGTCGGTTCTACCGTAGTCGGCATTGCTGACAATGAAGCCGTTGCGACGATCGTTTGCGATGACCCATTGGTGACGATAGCGGACGCCTCGCTCGACGAAGGCGACAGCGGGAACCCGTTCATGGAATTCACCGTTTCGATCTCCCAAGACCCCGTCGACGTCGTGACAGTGAACTTCGCGACCGCTGATGGCAGCGCTATGTCTGGGGTCGACTACTTGTCGGCCAGCGGATCGTTGACTTTCTCCCCCGGCGGGGCGCGACAGCAAACCATCCAAGTTCCGCTGATCTCCGACACACTAAACGAGGTCGACGAGACCTTCCTGGTGACGCTGTCGAATGCCGTCAACGCAGAAATCGGTCGTGCGAAAGCAGTGGGAACGATTCTGGACGACGACGGTCCAAAAATCGTGGTCAACGACGTGAGCGTCACAGAGACAGACGCTGGCTCCACCGACGTCGTGTTCACGGTGAGCTTGACCGAGCCGCCAACTCAAGACGTCACAGTTAAGTATTCCACAGAAGACATCACGGCAACGGCCCCAGGCGACTACGCGTCGACAAGCGGAACTCTGACGTTCTCGCCCAGCGGCCCGACCCAGTACGCAGTGTCCGTGCCAGTGAAGGGGGACGTTGTCGATGAGAAAGATGAACAGTTTCGGTTGAGGTTGTTCGACGCGGTCGGAGCTCCCATTTCGGACGACACGGGAGTGGCGACTATCGTTGACAACGACACAGTGACGGTCTCCATCGACGACGTCACGATGCCGGAAGGCTTCAACGGCTGGATCAACTCGCGGACGTGGCAAGGCGTGTATTGGGTCACGCCGATGACTGGCGAGGGCTACCACCTGCTTCGCATCTCCGGCGCCGTCGCCGCCGACGATCCCTGGTTGGTGACCGGACAAGACATCGCCCGGTTCCGTTTCCAGGTCAAAACTATGGGCGTGAAAGCCCTGACGTTGCAAGCACAGGGGTTGGAAGGAGCGATTCGGCTGACCTGGCAGCAGGACGATTTCGACCTATTGGCCGGCTACAACCTTTACCGATCAAACAGCCCGGACGGGCCATACGAGCGGATCAACGACTCGGTTATTCCGGTCGGCCACGAATGGTTCCTGGACACGGACGTGCAACCCGCCGTGCCGATGTACTATAAGTTCACTGTAGTGCAGACGGATATGAAAGAGTCTGACTTCTCGAACGTAGCCAGTGCGGCGGCGCTGGACACGATCAAGCCGACCATCGACCACACTCCCAAGACCAACGCAACACCTGGAGCTGGACTGCGTCTGACCGCGACCATCACAGACAACGTCATGGTCACGGAAGCGGCGGTCTATTACCGCAAGACCGGCACGGACACGTACACCAAGCTGCCCATGGTGAACCTTTCCGGGAACGAATGGGTGGCGACGATTCCGGGCGTGGACGTCCAGCCTCCGGGAGTCGAGTATTACATCGTGGCGAAAGACGGCGTGAACGAAACTTTTCACGGGACCCCGGCAGCTCCGCACACCGTGGTCGTCGAAGCCAAGCCGACTCTCACGTCTGTGACACCCAACCAAGGTCCCCATCAAGGAGGCACCCGGGTGACCTTGAGCGGCACACTGTTCCAGCCGGGCGCTGCAGTGGAGTTTGGCGGTGTCCCAGCGACCGACGTTGTGGTCCAAACCAGCAATCAGATTCTGGCAACCACTCCGCCGCACTACCCAGCGCTGGTGGACGTCCGAGTCGTCAATCCCGACGGTAAAGATGCCATCTTGCTGAAAGCGTTCGAATACGTCGACTTGGATGTAGTCCTATCGGCTCCCACCATGACGGCCGACCACGGGGCCATCTTGGACGTTCCGATTTCCATGTCGAACGTCGACGGTCTGCGTGCTGCCCAGTTCACGATCACGTACGATCCCAACGTGTTGAAAGTGCGCAGCGTCGCCACCGGCACACTGACCAGCGGCTGGTCCCTGTCTGCGAACACCGCCACTCCCGGACGGGTCGTCGTTTCCCTCGCTGGCTCAACACCGTCCAGCGGCGACGGCACGGTGCTCAAGCTGAACGTCGAGGCCATCGGTTCGGCCGGTGCGACCAGCGTTCTGCACTTGCAAGACGTGTTGCTCAATGACGGAGCGATTCAGCCCAACCTGACTGACGGGTTGTTCGCGGTCAAAGGGTACTACAGCTTGTCCGGTGCCGTGAAGTATTTCCAAGGGAACGGACCGGTGCCGGGTGTCGAGCTGAGCTTGGTGGGCGTGGGGGTCCAGACCGCTACTACAGACGCGACCGGCAACTACTCTTTCACGCAGGTGCAAACCGGTTCCTACACCTTGACCCCGCAGAAGTCTACGGACGTGACGCACATCACAGCTTACGACGCGTCGCTGGTCCTGCAGGCGACCACTGGGGTTCTCCAACTTTCCCCCAACCAGGTGCTCGCTGCGGACGTGAACCGCAACGGGAACGTAACGGCCATGGATGCGTCTTACATCCTCGAAAAAGCGGTCGGACTAAACGCAGGCCAGTTTCCAGGAGCCGGTCGTTACTGGGACTTCGTCCCGAGCGAAAAGTCCTACCCGATGCTCAACAGTGATTTGACCGGCCAAGACTTCACCGCAGTCTTGTTGGGCGACGTCTCGGGGAACTGGACGCCGCCAGCGGGAGGACAGGTTGAGGCGGCAGGGGCCGAGCAGAGAGAACAAGGCGCGGGGGTCATGGGTGCCCAGTCGCAGCCGGAAGGCGACGGAGCCGCACGCGTTTGGATTCCAGACGTCGCTGGCCAGCGTGGTGACCGGGTGACGGTGCCCGTCCAAGTCACGCGGAATGGAACGCAGATCTACGGAATCGACCTGCAGATTGCGTACGACACAAGTCATTTGAACTTGGTGAGTGTCAGTCCCGGACCGGCCGCCAACGGCTTCCTGTGGGCGGTCAACACGACCCAAGCCGGAGTGGTGCGGGTCGGCCTGGCGGGCGCCCAGCCTTTGGCTGCAGACGGAGCCCTGTTGAACTTGGTGTTCGACGTGACGGCCTCTTTCTCTGCACCCGTGGCGATCCGTCTCGAGAAGACTCAGCTGGACGAAGGAGCGGTGCCGGCTCAAGCCCAAGACGGCCGAATCGTAGACTTGCAGTCCCCCACAGTCGCAGCGTTGACACCGTCCGACGACGCCAACAACGTCGCCGTCGACACCGACTTGCTGCTGACGTTCAACGAGGACGTTCGAAAAGGAACGGGGCAAATTGTGGTGCGACGAGTGGCAGACAACGCGGCGGTTCAAACCATCGATGTTTCCAGCAATTCGGTCACTGTTTCGGGTGACCGTGTGACCGTCGATCTGCCCGCGCCCTTGGCCGAGAACACGGCGTACTACGTGGAAATGCCGGCCGGGGCGTTCACTGACTTGAGCGGGAACGCGTTCGGCGGGCTGACGGACCCGGTTGCGTGGAACTTCACCACAGGCGATTTTTCGGCGCCGCAGGTGGAGGGCGTCGTGGTCGGCGACGGAACCGGGTCGCGTTCCGGCGTCCGACAGGTGGTGGTGACTTTTACTGAAATCGTGGCGATCGACGCGGGAGCGTTCCGCGTCACAAGACGAGGGCCGGACGGCGGTGACGTGGGCTCGGTGAGCTTTTCGGTCGCGAACGTTAACGGCAAGACCGTCGCTACCCTCACGTTCGCCGGCGCGTTCGTGGACGCCAGCGGCGCGCTGAGCGACGGAAACTACGAACTCACCATCGACTGGACGAAAGTCCGAGACGCGGCTGGCCACCGGCTGGACGGCGACCGCGACGGCCGCGAGGGAAGCGACTTCCGCTTCGGTCACCGCGAAATCGACAACTTCTTCTCGCTGTTCGGCGATTCCGACGGAGACGGCGACGTGGACGCTCGCGACCTGTTCCTGGGCTTTGCCCCGGCGTTTGGCTCGCGTCAGGGCCAGACGGGCTACCGAGCGGACATGGACTGGGACGGAGACGGCGACGTGGACGCCAGGGACCTGTTCCTTGGCTTTGCACCTCGCTTCGGCAGACGACGCGACACCAGCGGGTACTGATGCTTGTGACAGACGGGAGCGGCAGACGGTCGCTCGGACTTGCTCGCCCGTTTGGTGTTCCCGTCCTCGCGCCGAGCAGTCGTCAGTCGAGTGCCCGGTCAATGTCGACCCAGCGGCGTTCGGTGAAGGACTGCAGCACGGCGTCGGCGACGGCTTGAGCGGCGGCGCCGTCGCGGAAACTGGGCACCGCCTCTCGTCCCTCCAGAATGGCCGAGACGAACTCGAACACCTGGTCGTAGCGGAACACTTGGCTGGGCGGTCCCTCCTTCGGGTTCCGCGGGCTGCCGGGCACGACCAAAAATTCCTGCGGAACCGGCTCCTTCTCCAATGTCCCGCCGTGGCGTCCGACCCAAATGTGGTTGGGGTCGCTCAACTGGTACACCGCCGACGCCTCACTGCCGTTGACCTCCGCCCACTCGTAACCGAGCCCGTCGTTGTGGTAGCCCTTCATGAGCGTGCTGCCCTCCCACACGCCCACGGCTCCGCACTCGAAAAGCCCAATCAGCGACGACCAGTCGTCGACGTCCGACGGTTCGCACGGCTGTCCGTCCGCCGTACGGTCGCGTCGAGCGAACTGAGCGACGGCGCCGCAGACCGAACGAATTGGGCCCAGCAGGTCCTGAGCGAAGTCAATGCGGTGAATGGTCATGTCGAACAAGTCGCCCGCACCGGCCAACCTCTTGTACTGACGCCACCCCCAGCTCGTTTCGGGCCAGTCCAGAAAACGTTGACTGCGAAAGTGGCGAGGCTCGCCCAACTGCCCGCTCGACACCAAGTGCTTCAGGTACCGCATGGACGGAGCGAACCGGTACGTGAAGGCCGTCATGTGTCGCACTCCCGCCGCGCGAGCCGCCTGGTACATTCGCCGGGCCTGTTCGAAGTTCAGTCCCAGCGGCTTTTCACACAGCACGTGCTTGCCCTGTTCCACGCAAGCCAAGGTGATTGGCAGGTGAGTGTGGTTGGGCGTCGCGACAATGACGGCGTCGACGTCCGGGTCGGCGGCGACCTGCTGGTAGTCGGTCGTTGCTTTGGGAACGTTCCATTGCTGCTGCCGCTGGCGGAGCCGCTGAGGGTCCTCGTCGCACACGCAGACCAGCTCGGCGCGCGGGTCGAGCCGAATTCCGGGCACGTGGTTCGCTTCCGAGACCGCTCCCACTCCAACAATGGCCAGTCGCACTTTGTCCCTCATTCCGGCTCTCCTTCGGCTGGTGGTTCCGCGTTCGACCCGTCGGGTTCGACCGACCGTCCTGCCGGCTTCGCTCACCGTCCCGGCCCCCGCTCACCGTCTTGCCGGGACTGTTCCTGCAGCAGTCGCTGGACGAACTGCACGGCTTGCTCGCGTGACTCGACCTGCTCGTTCAACTGAGCCTCTCGCACCGCCCGCAGCAGCCGGCCGAACAGCGGCGAGGGACGCAGCCCCATTTGAATGAGGTCGTCGCCGGTCAGGAGCGGCGGCGGGTCGAGCCGTTCCCGCGGTGTTTGCCGCAGGTACTGCCGACAGAACTCAACCGGCTGCTCGTCGCTTCCCCGAGCGACCAAGACGGCGTGAGCCAGCTCGAGCAGTTCGTTCCGTCTGGGGTGAGCCAGCAACGGCTTCAGTTGAGCCAGCGGCAACTGGGGCGCTCGCAGGAGCACCCGCCAGTTCTTCCACAGCCACAGGACGGCGTCGGTTTCGTCGTTTGAAAGTCGAAGACGCCGGCAAATGCTCCGCACCGTCTGCGGTTTGTCGAGGCCCAGCAGCAACGCCGCGAAGGCCAGTTCGAACGACGGCAGGTGCAGTTGGTCGAGGACTCGAAGGGTGAGCGTCCACGTGTCGTCGCGCGGTTCGTCCTTTCCGGGCTTCTTGGTTCTGAGCGGCTCGCTCTTGCCGGGTTCGAGGCCCTTGCCTTGTGCTTGCGGAGCCGCAGTTTCCGGAGCCGCGGTCGCACTGGCTTCGGTTTCCGGTTTTGCGGCCGCAGCCCGCCCGGCTTCGGGCGGTTGTGCGGCGTGAGGCTCGTCGGCACGCTCAGGCCGCTCGCTTGGCGAACGGCCTGGCACTGGCCTTGCCGTGTCGCCGGTCGGCCGGGTTGGTTCGACTTGTGTTTTGTCCCGCTCGGCCAGCCGAGCCACCTCGGGCAGAATGTCGCCCAACAGTCCCAGCTGCTCGCACAGTTCGACCCCTCGGCGCCGGTGTTTGCAGACCAGCAACTTGCGCAACTCGTCGGCAATCCGCTCGGCGCTGACCTGCCGAATGTCGGCGTGGAGCTTCTTGACGGCCTCGGCCGTGTGCGGGTCCAGTTCGAAGTCCAGGGCGGCGGCGAACCGGACGGCTCGCAGCATTCGCAGTTTGTCTTCGGCGAACCGCTGGAACGGGTCGCCAATGGCTCGCACGACCCGCCGCTCCAGGTCTTCCAGTCCGCCGACGAAGTCCAGCAGCCGGTGTTGGACGGGGTCGTAGAACATGCCGTTGACGGTGAAGTCGCGGCGCTTGGCGTCTTGCTCCGGCGTGCTGAAGTGGACGCGGTCTGGGTGACGGCCGTCTGAGTAGTGCTCCTCGGTGCGAAAAGTGGCGACGTCGACCTGCCCGGCCCCCGGCGGTCCGACCACCACCACCACGCCGAAGCTGGCTCCAACCATGACCGTCGTTCGGTCTCGGAACAGGCGGCGGACCTGCCGCGGACGGGCGTCGGTCGCCACGTCGTAGTCCGTCGGCCGCCACCCCAGCAGCAGGTCGCGCACGCAACCGCCCGCCCACAGGGCCGTGAAGCCGGCTTCCTGCAGACGGCGAACGACCTCGACAGAAAAGCTCTGCCGAGGGTCGGTTGGGTCGAGTTGAATCCGGAAGTCGACCACTGTTGGCTTTCTGCCTCCTGCTCCGTTGCCGACAGGCCGAGTGGAACCACCGTTGGCGGAGCCCCCAGGGCTGGCCGGAACTGTTTGCCCTTCTGTCCGAGCTGAACCGTTCGTCCGCGCTGCTCTTGTCCGAGAGGCTCAGCGGGCTGGACAGCCGGCGTCCTCGAAGCCACGCTCACGCTCCGACGCTCGAGCGTTCGACGGCGCTCGGCCGGCCCGACGACGCGACGGCCAGACACCGCGGCCGTTCCAGACTCGTCGTCGCTTCAGCTCGTCGACGGCTCACTACCGACCGGCCGTTGCTCCAACAACCGGACGGCGGTCGCGCCAGCGAGGTTCGACCAGACGCCGAGCGACATTCAAACACAATTCGTCGCCGGCGGGAAGGTCGTCGCGACCAGTGTCTGCCCGGACGCCGTGTCCGGCACGGCCTGAACACGTCGGGTTCTGGAACGCGAAGCGCCACCGCCGACGCAGAGGCAACACCAGCACAAGCTCGCGGCGCGGCGTCCACCACACCGGCGGCCAGCTCGTTGCAGCCCCGCCGTGAATCGCACAAAATAGGAAGCAGGCAGCGGTGGCGGTGGCGGCGTCGGACAGCGGCACTTCCGCTTGTCTTTCTTGGTCGCTGTCGGTGGTCCCCGAAACGGGCCGGCGAACGACGGCTGGTCTGCGCAGGTCGAGGTCTTGCTGGTCCGGGGCTTTTTTCGGCCACTGCTGCGCGTCGTGCCGGGCCGCCGTCACGAGACACTTCCGTTCTGTTCGACCAGACGTTCTTTTTTCGCGGGTACGTGCAATGGAGAAGCAAATGATTGGCCCGTTCCGGCTGGAGGAGGAGCTGGGAGCGGGCGGAATGGGTGTCGTGTACCGAGCGACCTACACCAAGACGGGCCAGCAGGTGGCGTTGAAAATCCTGCCCGAAAGCCTGGCGTCGAACGAGAAGCTGGTGGCCCGGTTCGAGCGGGAAATGGCCATTCTGAAGAAACTCAACCACCCGAACATTGTCCCGTACTACGGTGGCTGGAACTACAAGGGCAAACGCTTCTACGCCATGAAACTGATGCGGGGCGGCTCGCTTGAGGACATTCTTCGCAAGCAGAAGCGGCTGCCCTGGCGTCAGGTGGTGGACTACGCCATTGAAATTTGCCGGGCCTTGGACCACGCTCACAAACACGGAATTGTCCACCGCGACTTGACCCGAGGGCCGCGATCAGCACGTTGGTCGGGTCGGCGTAGTGGGGGCTCAGGGCC
>CAYSAG010000191.1:0-9994 GCA_964428935.1 uncultured Planctomycetaceae bacterium
GGTAATGACGTGGAACAGCTCGCCGTCGTTCATGGTTCGCGACGGCCCGGTTGCAAACGGGGGCGGAGAGGGGTAGCCGCGTTGGGTCACCGGGCCTCCCCCTTCGCCCTTCGGTCCGTGACAGAAGGTGCAGTAGTTCTGAAAGACGAAGCGTCCGCGTTGCAGAGCGGCGGCGTCAGCGGCGGTAAAAGGGTTTTTCAGCAGCTGGCCTGCCAGAGCGCGACCGGCGTCGTTGGGTTCGAATTCCTGAAGCACGGCGTCGCGGGGAATGGTTCCGTCTGGCGGCCGGCGTGACTGCGGCAGGGTGTCGGCGACGGCGTAGGCGTCGCGTGCCGGCGACCAAACCATGTTCGGCAAGAATTCCCAGTTGCGACGGTCGGGACTGCCGGGCAAGACGAGTGCGGCAAGCAGGGTCAGTAGAAGCAGAACGGCCAGCGTGAGGTTCAGCCTTCGCGTCGAGGCCGCTCTGCCTGCGCCCTCGCTCGCCGCTGACCGACCGGCGGGGTGACCGTTCGTCCCAGGCTCGTCCGCTCCTTCGGCCAGAGAATGGACCTCCAAAGCTCCATGCCGTTTCAGTAACGCCAAGACGTCCGACACGTCCCAAGATGAGTCGACCAATTCCAAGATCAAGGCGAAACGGTCGTCGGTTACGTTCGGCACAACCAGTTTTTCGCGGCGTCCTGGCCAAAGACGGCAGACGACGAAGAAAGCCACGACGGTTCCGACTCCGCCGGCCAGCACCATCGACTCGAAAATGACCGGTGCGTAGGCGGGCAGCGAGTCCCACGGCTTGCCGCCCACGTTCAGCGGCCAGTCCACCGACGAGCACCACGGAATGAACCAGAGCATGAACAACGCGCCGGCCGCGCCCAGCCCCGCGCAGACCCAACTCAGACGCGAGGGCGGAAGGCCCATGGCTTCGTCCAGCCCGTGCACCGCGTAGGGCGTGTACGCATCGCGCACCCGCAACCCCCCGCGACGTGCCTCGCGCACCGCCGACAGCAGTTTCGTCTCCGAATCGAACGTGGCGAGAACCGCTAGTGAGTTCATCGACCTTCCACCTCGACAGCTGGCTGTCCGTGCAAAATGCCTTTCACCTCGCCCATGGCAATCATTGGCAGAAACCGACAGAACAGCAGGAAGCACGTGAAAAACAGCCCAAAGCTTCCCAGCAGCGTGGCCACTTCGATGCTGGTGGGCGCGTAGCTGCTCCAGCTGGACGGCAAAAAATCCCGATGCAGCGACGTGACGATGATCACGAACCGCTCAAACCACATGCCGACGTTCACCAAGATGGACACAGCGAAAACGACCGCCAAATTCCTCCGCAGACGTGGAAACCAAAGCACCTGCGGAACAAGAACGTTGCAAGCCACCATGGTGGCGTACGCCCACCCGTACGGGCCAAACGCACGGTTCGTAAACGTGAATTCCTCGTAGGGGTTCCCGGAGTAGAACGCCGTGAATACCTCGATCAGGTAGGCCAGGCCGACCAGGCAGCCCGTCGTCAGCGTGAGTTTGCACATGGCGTCGATGTGCCGGTGAGTGATGTAGTCTTCGAAGTGCATGACTTTGCGGGCGATGAGCATGAGCGTCAGGACCATGGCCATGCCCGAGAAAATGGCCCCAGCCACGAAGTAAGGCGGGAACAAGGTCGTGTGCCACCCGGGCAAGACGGAGGTGGCGAAGTCGAAGCTCACGATCGAATGGACCGACACGACCAGAGGCGTTGCCAGTCCGGCCAGCAGCAGCGAAAGCAGTTCCCAGCGATGCCAGGTCCGTGCCGAGCCGTCCCAGCCCAGGCTCGCCCACCGCAGCAGGGTTCGGCGCAGACCCGGCCGAGCCCGGTCGCGAGCGGTGGCGAGGTCGGGGATGAGCCCGACGTACCAAAAAAGAAGCGAAATGGTGAAGTACGTGCCGATGGCAAAAAAGTCCCAGACCAAAGGCGATCGAAAGTTGATCCACAGCGAGCCGCGTGTGTTCGGGTACGGCACCATCCAGTAGGCGTACCAAGGGCGCCCCATGTGAATCAGCGGAAACAGCCCGGCGCAAATGACGGCGAAAATGGTCATGGCTTCGGCGGCGCGGTTGACCGAGGTGCGCCAGCGTTGCCGGAAAAGCAGCAGAATGGCCGAAATGAGCGTGCCGGCGTGGCCAATTCCAATCCAGAAGACGAAGTTGGTAATGTCGAAGGCCCAGCCGACCGTCCGGTTCAACCCCCACGTTCCGATTCCGGTGGCGATCTGGTAGGTGACGGCGACCACACCCACCAGCAGCACGGTCGAGCTGACCGCAAAGGTCCGCCACCACGCCGACGTCGCTCGCCGTTCGATCGGCTGGCAAATGTCTGCGGTCACCTGAGCCAGTGTTTTCTGACCGCCGATCAAGGGAGGTTCTTCTGCAATCGCCCTTTCGTGTTGCAGGATCGCAGCGTCAGACATGGGTTTCGGCCTTCTCTTGGCTCTCGCCGTTCCGCACCAACCGCAAGTACGTGACAGACGGGCGTACGTTCAACTCTTCCAGTACACGGTAGGCTCGCGGGTCCTTCATCCTTCGCGCCACCTCACTGTTCGGGTCGTTGGTGTCGCCGAAGACAATGGCCCGCGCGGGGCACGACTGCTGGCAGGCCGGTTGGATTTCTCCGTCGGCCAACGGCCGTCCTTGCCGCTTCGCCTCCAGCTTGGCCTCCAGAATCCGCTGAACGCAGAACGTGCATTTTTCCATGACCCCGCGTGACCGAACCGTCACGTCTGGGTTCAGAGCAGCGTTCTGAAGGGCGTCGTCGTGTGCGTACTGAAACCAGTTGAACCGGCGAACCTTGTACGGGCAGTTGTTGGCACAGTACCGAGTTCCGACGCACCGGTTGTAGACCTGTTCGTTGAGCCCCTCTTCGCTGTGCACGGTGGCCAAAACCGGACAGACGGTTTCACAGGGAGCGTGGTCGCATTGCTGACACATCATCGGCTGGAATGCGACGGACAACGTTTGGCCTTGCCCGCTGTAGTAGCGGTCGATGCGCAGCCAGTGCATTTCGCGGTTCCGTCGCACTTCGTCCTTGCCAACGACCGGGACGTTGTTTTCGGCCTGACAGGCAATGACGCAGGCGGAGCAGCCCGTGCACTTGTTGAGGTCGATGACCATGCCCCAGTGGTGGCCGCGGTACGGGTGGTCGTCGGCCCAGAGCTCGGCGGTCGAGTGGTGCGAGCTGGGCGGCGCTCCGGCCTGCGGGTTCTGCTGAAACTCGGCCAGCGTCGTTTCCTGGACCACGGGACGAACCTCAACGCCGGGCGTCCGCAGTCGCTCCGGCACTTCGATCCGATGGTGGTGCTGAGTCGAAGCGAGCGGGAAGCGGCGTCGCGTCGGTCGGACCGCCACGTTGTCGCGCGTGTACTGAAGAGGCGTTTGCCGCGGCAACAACGGTGCGACGTTCACACCGACGCGGCCGTTGGGGCCGACTGTCGACCGGCCTTCCAGCCAGCGCGGACCAATGCGGCTGAACCGCTCGCTCGTCTTGCGACCGTAACCCAAAGCCACGGCAACGACCTCCGGGTGTTGGCCGGGCTGGACCACGACCGGAAGCTCGACCGCCCCAGGCTCCTCAGCCTCGTCCGACACTTCCAACCGGACCACGTCTCCCGTCTCGACGTCCAGCCGGGCCGCAGTTTCCGGAGCCAGACAGGCGTAGTTGTCCCAGGCCACTTTCGTCACGGGGTCCGGAAGCTCCTGCAGCCACGGGTTGTGAGCGTGGCGTCCGTCCCGCTGACCGACCTTCGGGTAGCCCACCAGCGTGAAGCCTTTTGAGGCGCTCGGAACGTCGACCAAGCGCACGACCGAAAAGTCGAACGGTTTGACCGAGACGGGCTCGGGCCGCACGTGAGCCACGCCGTCTCGGAGTGTTCGTTTCCAGAACTCCTCGAAAGGAATCGGCTTCTCGGCTCGCGGGTGAATGGCCTTCTGCCAGTGTTGCCGCACGGCTTGGAAGTCCGACTGTGGCCGGCCCAACCACACTGACAGGCTTTCGAGCAGCGACCGTGTTTGTCGGAGCGGCCGGAGGACCGGTTGGCTCACGCTGACGACGCCAGCCACCGGCTCGGCGTCGCTCCACGTTTCCAGCGGGTGCCCTTCCGGACAGACGAACCGAGCCAGTTCGGCCGTTTCGTCGAGCAGGTCCGACACGGCCACCACCAACGGGACTCGCCGAATGGCCTCCGCCAGTTCGTCGCCGAACGGCAATTCGGCCACGGGGTTGACGTCTGCCAGGAAGAGCGCGTCGACTTGGCCGCGCTGCAGCTCCTCCAGCAGCCGCCCCAGCTCCTCGTCGCGGCCCTGACGCTGGTACGACGGGCGCTCCAGGTCGACCGTCCGGCCGTAGGCGTCCAGCAGCTCATTCAGCACGTTGCAAAGGACCTGGGCCTGCACGTCTTGACTGCCACACAGGACCAAGCTCTTGCCGCGGTTCTGCCACAAGTGTTCGGCCAGTTGGTCCAGCCACGCAGCGTCGACCGGCGGCTCGCTCAACTGCTCCATTCCGGCCAGCTTTCGGCCCGCGCGGACGGCCAGTCGCGCGGCCAGATGACTCATGATCGACTTCAGCTGTTCGGGCCGCACGGCCAACCGTCGATCCGCGTTGCACCCAGTCAGCGACAGGCGGCTTTCGAACTGCACGTGGTAGCTCATTCGCGGAGGACTGCCGGCCGGCGCCCGCTTCGTTTGGTAGGCCTGGGTGTACTGTGTCGGAGCGATCCAAGTGCCCAAGAAGTCGGCGTCGAAACTGACCACGACGTCGGCTTGGTCCAACCGGTACTTGGGCAACAGGGCTGCGCCGTGGGTGCGTTGGTGAGCTTCGAGAATGCTGGAGCAGGACAGGGCGTCGTAGACAATGTGCCGGCCGTCCGGAAAACGGCTGACGAATTCGCGAATCAAGGCCCGTCGCGTTGGACTGATGACCGTTCCGGTCAAGAAACGGACGCGTCCTTTGCCAGACTGGAGGCGGCGCAAGGCTTCGCCGATCTCGCGGTCCACCTGGTCCCACTGGAGCGGCTGTCCGTCCCGCAGCGGACCGCGGAGACGGTGACTGTCGTAGAGTTCCAACAGCCAAGCCTGACCGACGGCACACAGGCCGCCTTGCGACAGCGGGTGGTCGGGGTTGCCTTCCAGTTTGATCGGTCGGCCGTCCCGGTTCTTGACAATCACGCCGCAGCCGGCCGAACAGGCGTGGCAGACCGTGGCGTAGAAGGTCGCTCGCCCCGGCACACGGCCTTCAATGCCTTCGGGCAAGGCCGGCGCCAAGCGCACCGGAGACCGCTCGCAGCCAGCCAGCGCCGCCAGGAACCAGGCGTAGCCGGACGCCTCGAGGAAGCGACGGCGGGTGAACCCGTTTTCCTTTGCAGCCGGTCCGGCGGGTGGACGGTTTGAGTCCGCTGCGGCCGGCTTCTCGGTTTGTCGATTCGGGGTCTTGGTCATGGCTCTGCTTGAAAACCTCGTCCGCATTTCGGCCCTGCCGGCTCGTGCCGGCGGACGGTCGCTGCGGTCGGCCGGGCCGACCGTCAGAAATGACACGTGACGCAGTCGACCGACGCGTGGACGGACTGGCCATTGACACCGTTCTGGTTGGCGTCGCGGTGGCAGTTGACGCACCAGCCCATGTTGAACGCCTCCACTTGGCGGACCCGCTCCATTGTCTCGACCGCTCCGTGGCACCGCTGACAGCGAATGCCGACGCGAACGTGAGCTCGGTGGTCGAAGTACACGAAGTCGGGCAGGTCGTGGACGCGGACCCACGGAATGGGCTGGGGCTGGGCGTCGGGCCGCGGCTGGAGGTTCTCGTCGAGGGCGAGCAGGTCGTAGAGCTTCTTCAGTTCTGCCGAGACGGTGCGGCGCGGCTTTCGGTTTTCTTTCTTTGCACGACGTTCCTCTGCCCGAACCGCTCCCCAAACGTCCGTCACCACTCGGTGGCAATTCATGCAAGTCGTCCCAGTCGGCAGTCCCGCGTGCCGGCTCTTTTCCGCTCCGGAATGACAGTAAAGGCACTGGATTGCCAGCTCGCCGGCGTGGAGCCGGTGCGAAAAGGCAATCGGTTGGGTGGGTTCGAACCCCTGGTGGTTGCCGGGAAGGTGAATGCCCGGCGCCGCACTGGCCAGCAGCCCTAGACCCACGGCCAGAGCAACGCACAGCACGGCCGTAGCGACTCGAGACTCCAGCACGCCCAGAATCCTTTTGGCAAAGCCACTTCGATTGGTCATCGGCCCACTCCCTCCCCGCTACGACTCCAACGCCGTGGCCGACTCGGTCTGACGAGCCAACAGGGCCGAACGGTGCGACCACCCGATTACCTTCAGAAAGACCAGCGACAGCACGGCCAGCCCGACAAAAACGACGAACCCCCGCGCGTAGCCGACGGGACCAAGCTCCTTCACAAACCAGCCCATGACCGGCGGAATGGCGAAGCCGCCGAAAGCCCCCAGGCCGCCGACCCACCCGGCCGCTCCCCCAACGGCGTCCGGTACTTCCCGCGGCACCAGCTTGAACACGACAGCGTTCGTGACGCCCATGCCGATTGCCATCAAGATGGCTCCGGCCACCGCAACCGCGAACTGTGGTGAAAGGGTCAGCAGGATCGCTCCGACCAGCATCAGCGTCAACGCTGCGTACCCGGTCGGCTCGCCACCCAACCGGTCGGCTACGGCTCCACCGGCCACGCGAATCAGCGAGGCCAGAATCGAGTAGGTCGCAGTCAGTGCTCCGGCAATGACGACCGTCGTCTGGAAGCTCTCTTTCCAGTACGTGGGGAACCAGGCCGTCAGGGCGATGAAGCCACCGAACGTGGTGAAGTAGATGGCCACCAGCAGCCACGTCTTCCATTTCTGCGCCGAGATTTTCAGGCTCTCGGTCAAACTGCTGGCGGGGAACAGTTCCTGCCCGCGGGCGCGAGCGATTTCTCGTGCTCGCTCTGGCGGCTGGCCCGCCGCGACCAACTGGAAGTACCACGCGTTTCGTCCGAAGTAGGCGTAAACGGCCGTTCCAATGATCAGGAACAACAGCCAAGCCAGGTACGCTCCGGTCAGTCCCCACGATTTCAAGGCCAGCGGCAGCAGGAACGAGAACATTCCGGGAGCGAGGTTGCCCAGCCCGGCGTAGGTGCCCAAGGCCGCGCCTTGCTTCGACTGGGGGAACCAGTACGAGACCTGCCCGATTCCGACGGAAAAGGTCGCGATTCCACAGCCGCACAGCAGGCCAAACAGCAGCAACAGCGGGTACAGCTTGAGCGTCAGACGGTCCGGGTAGAAGAACCAGATGATGCCCAGCAGACCGGCCATGCCGACAATGGACAGGACCATCAGCACCAAGAAGGGCCGGCGTCCGCCGGTGGTGTCGACCCACGCGGCGAACGGAATCCGAAGGAGCGACCCCGACAACGACGGCATGGCGACCAGCAGCCCGACCAGGACGGGCGACAGATTCATGGCGTCCTTGAACTTGGCGGCCGTTGGTCCGAACAACGCCACGGCGGCAAAACCGAAGAAGAAGCCGAGCGTCGCTCCCCACAGCCCCTCGGCCGGACTGCCTCGCAGCCGACCGTCAAACGGTTCGGCGTGTGTCGTCGCCATGCCGTGTCTCCTCTTCCTGTCTGTTCAACTCGTGCCTTTTCGAAAGACTGTTTCGACCGAACTCGGTGTGCCGAGCGGCGGCGGGTGGTCCAGCGTCCGTTCGCCCCAGTCTGCTCGGCCCTAGCGATACCAACGCACCACTTGCGGTTTTCGCCACAAGTACGGGTTCGGCGTCACCAGAATGTGGACCAAGCGCGTGAACGGAAACACCAGCACCAACAGGAAGCCGTTGACGACGTGCAGTTTCACAGCAAACGGTGCCGCACTGATGACGGCGATGTCGGGCCGGAACGTCAGGATCGACCAAAGGTAAGGCGTGACCGCCGCTGCAAACCAAGCCGATCCCCACGGGTGGAACAGCGCGACGTAGACGCCGCTTCCGACTTGCAGGAGCAGGAGCAGAGCGAGCAGCCAGTCGGCTGGGCTGGTTACCACGCGAACGCGGCGGGTCGAAAAACGCCGTGTGATCTGCAGGACCAGTCCGACCAGCGTGAACAAGCCCAAAGACAGCCCGAGGACTTCCAGTGCGTACAGCCGCAGGGGCGAACGAGCCCAGGCCAACAGCAGCCGGGGAAACAGGAACGCCAAAACGTGGGCGGTCAAAATGAGGATGATTCCGAAGTGGAACGGAACCAGTCCCCAAAAGTGCCAACGGTTCTCGAGAAACTGCGACGACAGGCTGGAGTACGTAAAGGTCTGCTGCCTGTAGCGCTGAACCGTCGCCACGAAGAACGTGAACAGAGCCACGTAGGGCAACGCGGCGAAAGACACAACGTCAAAGTACGTGAAGGGGTCGGACATGCTTCGGTTCCTCTTGCACGCCGTGTCCAAAACGCTCTTTCAAGACCTCAGCCAGACACTCCAGCAACCACTGGTAAGGGCTGTTTTTCCGTCGAAGGCCTTCTTGCAGGCACTGTAGGGCGGGAACGACGCACGAAGCGTAAAAGTCGGCTGCCTCTTCGGCCGCCATTCGGTCCAGTAGCGGCAGAACCAGCGTCAGGTGGTCCGGCAGCTCGCCGTTCTCGCTCAGACCGTGACGTCGCAGTTCGGCTCGCAACCGCACCAACAGCTCACCCCGGTGGTAGTCTTCTCCGAACAAGTGCCAGCCGATTTCGAGAGCGGCTGCTGGGTCGAAATCGAACGTCTGGGTGAAAAGCTCTTGCCGCTCCGTCAGTGCTCGGCCGCGGATTTCTCGAGCGAACCGTTGAAGCGCGGCGCGAGCGGCCGGAGGACCGGAACGCTCCAAGACCGCCAGCGCCGCAGCCAGCCGGTCGTCGAACGCTGCGTCCGGGTAAAGAAGAAGCCTAGCCAGCGTGGTCAGCATGGATTGTTGCTCGTTGCTCATAAGCCTCTCCGCGGTGCGCTGAGGAACCCGAAGCCAACCGACTGCTTGCGGCCCATGGCGTCGCCTTCCAGAATCTCGGCCGCCACCTCCCGGTGGGACGGCGGAATGACAAACCGCTCCTGAGCCGTGCACAGGGCCGTCATGCGGTAGATGGCCTCGGCCTCCTCCGGACTGCAGTCCGCCTCCCGCAGCATTCGCTCGGCCGTTTCTCGGTCCACGTCGCCGACCGTCAGAGCTCGTCGGTACCAGCGCACGGCCTTTTGCTTCCGCAGGGCGTAGCGAATCTTGGCTTCGTTGCCAGCGGCCAACAGGTTGGCCAGGAAGCGAATCGGCACGCGTGCCTGTTCGATGTCGTGAAACAAATCGTCGCTGACATGCTCTAGCGCCGCACCCCGCCGGCCGGCCAACACCGGCGACATGGGCGGCACGTAGAACAGCATGGGCAGCGTGCGGAACTCGATGTGGGGCGGCAGAGCCAGCTTCCAAACTTTGACGAACTGGTAGACGGGCGACTTTTGGGCCGCTTCGATTGTCGAGTCGGGGACGCCCTGACGCCGGGCCGTCGCTTGAACGTCGGGGTCGAACGGGTCGAGGATCAGGGAGCGCTGGGCGTCGACCAGTTCTTCGTTAGGTCGGCTCGCCGCGTCCTCGATCCGTTCCGCGTCGTACAGCAAGACACCCAAGTAGCGAATTCGGCCGACGCAAGAATGGAAGCAGGCGGGCGCCTGGCCCGTCTCCAGTCGCGGGAAACACAAGATGCATTTCTCGGACTTCCCGGTCTGCCAATTGAAGTACGACTTCTTGTAAGGACAGGCGGGAACACAGGCCCGCCAAGCGCGGCAACGTTGCTGGTCCAACAACACGATGCCGTCCTCACCGCGCTTGTACAAAGCGCCCGACGGACACGCCGCCACGCAGGCCGGGTTCAGACAGTGATTGCAAATGCGAGGAAAGTAAAAGAAGACGAGCTGCTCGACGGTGAACAGCCGACGCCGCTCCTCCTCCGACAGGCCCTTCCAGTTCGGGTCGTTTGCCGCGTAGA
>CAYSAG010000192.1:0-9987 GCA_964428935.1 uncultured Planctomycetaceae bacterium
CTCTTCGGTCGAGGAGTTCCTCTACCCGGTCATGGAGGACTTCCGGGTGGACATCACGCTGGGCGAAGGTTTGAACGCCAGAACGCTCAACATGAAGTTGCAGCCTTTCACGGTCATCGGAGCGACGACTCGAAGCGGCATGCTGACCGCTCCACTCCGTGACCGATTCGTCAACCACCAGCACTTGGACTTTTACGAGGTCGACGAGCTGGCGGAGATCATTCGACGCAACGCGAAGAAGTTGCGGTCCGAAATCACGGAGGAGGCGGCTGTGGAACTGGCTCGGCGAAGCCGCGGAACGCCGCGAAAGGCCAACAACCTGCTCCGGTGGGCTCGCGACTTCGCCGACGTCAAGAACCGCGGCAAGATCACTCGCCAAGTCGCTGTCGACGCGTTGGCCATGCTGGAGGTCGACGAGCTGGGGCTGGAGGAACGCGACCGTCGCTACCTGCTGACGCTGGTCAACGTCTTCTCTGGCGGGCCGGCCGGCATCCAAGCCATTGCCTACAACATGAACGTCCCACCGGACACCCTGGAGGACGAGGTGGAGCCGTTTCTGCTTCGCTGCGGATTTGTCCAACGCACGCCGCGAGGACGACGCATTACGCCCGCCGCGCTCCGCCACCTGGGCATTTCGCCCTCCGAAGGCGGCGACAGCCAGCGTCGGCTCTTCTGACCGGGCCAGCCACGACGCGGTACCTTCCGCCCCGCGACCGGAGCGAGACGGCAGTTGGTTCGTGTCTCCACGAACGACGTTGGCCAAGCCGCTCGAAGGAGAAAGGGTCGACTGAAACTGGCAATTTGGCAGCCCGTTCTGAGCCCGGGTCAGCTGCCACTGTGGCAGCTTTGGCTGAGGGCGCAGTGCGACGACGTTCGAAACGCGGCACCAAAGGCGTGCGGAGCGTCAAGCTGCGAGACGACGCTTGCTGCGTAAGTCTTTTCTCTTTCGGCTGTTGCAACCAATCCGTCGGACCGATTCCCGGGTGATGCGACGGCAGCGGGCTTGAGCGGTCTGCCGCGGCGGCCGCACCAGAGGCCTTAGCCACACGACTCATCCAGCCGCGTTGGCATGGCATCTGCAGCCGACTGAACCGGACCGCCTGGAAGCTGCCACGGCATGCCGGCTCCGGCCGGCGCGAGCCTGTCACAGCCGGCGGCCCGTCGGCCGGGCAGGGGAGCTGGTTGCTGACCCCGGACTGCCGAGGACGAGCGTCCCGGTGTGAAGGTGGGGGCAAAAGAAAACGGGGAGCAGTCCTGGAAGAGGAGGAACGAAAGAATGGCGTTTCGGTTCGACAAGCTGACGGTCAAGGCTCAAGAAGCTGTGCAGCGAGCTCAGCACGTGGCCGAGGAGCGGAACCACCAGCAACTGACGCCGCTGCACCTGCTGTTGGCCTTGGTCGAAGAAGAAGAGGGAATCGTTCGGCCGCTGTTGCAGAAAATCGGCGTGAATCTGCAGCAGCTGCGGTCGATGATCAACAGCGAGCTGGGACGGCTGCCACGGGTGACCGGCCCGGCCGCCCAGTTGACCGCCAGTCCGCAAATCATGGAGGTCTTCAACGCCGCGCAGAACCGCGCGGACCAAATGAAGGACGCGTACGTCTCGACCGAACACCTGCTGTTGGCGCTGACCGAAGTCGACGACGCGGCCAAACGGATTCTCGAGCTGAACGGAGTCGAAGAGTCGGACGTCCTGACGGCGTTGCAGTCGATTCGCGGCGGCCAGCAGGTCACGGACCAGAACCCGGAGGACAAGTACCAAGCGTTGGAACGCTACGGAAAGGACCTGGTCCGACTGGCTCAGCAAGGCAAGCTCGATCCGGTCATTGGACGCGACGATGAAATTCGGCGAGTCATTCAGGTTCTGTCGCGGCGGCGGAAAAACAACCCGGTGCTGATCGGCGACCCCGGCGTTGGGAAGACGGCGATCGTCGAAGGCCTGGCCCAACGAATCGTCCACGGCGACGTCCCGCAGAACTTGCGGGACAAACGCGTCATCGCTCTGGACATGGGAGCCTTGATCGCGGGCACGAAGTACCGGGGCGAGTTCGAGGACCGGCTGAAGGCCGTCCTGCGCGAAATCGAGGAGTCGGACGGGCAAATCATTCTGTTCATCGACGAGCTGCACACGGTGGTGGGTGCGGGCGCGGCGGAGGGAGCCGTCGACGCATCCAACCTGCTCAAGCCAGCTCTGGCCCGCGGCGACCTGCACTGCATTGGAGCGACCACGCTGGACGAATACCGTCAGCACATCGAAAAGGACCCGGCGTTGGAGCGACGGTTCCAGCCGGTGTACGTCAAGGAGCCTTCGGTCGAAGACACAATTGCCATTCTGCGCGGTTTGAAGGAGCGGTACGAGACGCACCACGGCGTGCGAATCACGGACGAGGCAATCATTGCAGCGGCCACACTGTCCGACCGGTACATTACCGACCGGTACTTGCCGGACAAGGCCATCGATCTGGTGGACGAGGCGGCCAGCCGGCTCCGAATGGAAATCGACTCGATGCCGACCGAAATCGACGAAGCCACTCGGCAGCTGACCCGCCTCCAGATCGAAGCCGCTGCGCTGGAGAAAGAGACCACGGCCGACGCCAAGGCACGGCTGGAAGAGCTGCGCCGCGAGATTGCTCGTAAAGAGGAAGAAGTCAAGCAGATGAAGGCTCGGTGGCAAGCCGAGAAGGAGATGCTGGCTCGCATCCAGCCGCTGCGCGAACGGATCGAACAGTTGCGGACCGAGTACGAGCATGCCTTCAACCGGGCCCGGCAGACGAACCTGAACGACGACTACATTCGGGCTCATCAGGCTGAGCAAGAGCTGCGCAAGGCCGAAGAGGAATTGAAACGGCTGGAGGAGCAGTTCCAGGCGACCGCGGCTGACGGCGAGCGAATGATTCGCGAGGAGGTCACGGCCGAGGACATTGCCAAAGTCGTCAGTGCATGGACGGGCATTCCGGTCGCGCGGTTGCTGCAGTCTGAGCGAGAGAAGTTGTTGCAGATGGAGGAGAAGATTCACGAGCGGCTGATCGATCAGGAAGAGGCGGTCGAGGCCGTGGCCAACGCTGTCCGCCGGGCTCGCTCGGGACTGCAAGACCGCAACCGCCCGATCGGGTCGTTCATCTTCCTCGGGCCGACGGGCGTCGGCAAGACCGAGCTGTGCAAGGCTTTGGCCGAGTTCTTGTTCGACGACGAACGGGCCATGGTGCGGATCGACATGAGCGAGTTCATGGAGCCGCACTCGGTGGCCCGCCTGATCGGCGCTCCGCCTGGCTACGTCGGCTATGAAGAAGGCGGACGGCTGACCGAGGCCATTCGACGCCGGCCGTACTCGGTCATCCTGCTGGACGAAATCGAAAAGGCTCACCGCGACGTCTTCAACATCCTGCTGCAAGTGCTGGACGACGGACGGCTGACCGACGGACACGGCCGGACGGTCGATTTCTCGAACACCATCGTTGTCATGACGTCCAACCTCGGCAGCCAGTTGATCATGGACTTGGCCAGCCAAGGGCGGGACGACGAGATTCGAGACCGTGTCATGGAAATCCTGCGCAAGGCGTTCCTGCCCGAGTTCCTGAACCGGATCGACGAAATCATCGTCTTCAAGCCGTTGGGTCGGAAAGAAATTCGCCAGATTGTCGACCTTCAGCTGCGACGTCTGTCCAAGCAGCTGGAACAGAACGGGTACCAGCTGGAGGTGACGGAACAGGCCAAAGAGTTGCTGGCGAACTTGGGCTACGACCCGGCCTTCGGCGCTCGGCCGTTGCGGCGCGTGGTTCAGCAGCGGATTCAGAATCAGCTGGCCAAGGAGTTGTTGTCGGGCAACTACCCGCCCGGCTCGGTCATTCGAATCGACGCCGAAGGCGGGCAGTTCCGGTTCAGCCACGTGGTCCAGGCCGAGCTGGTCGACACGGCTTGACGACGTTGCTAAAGTGAGGACCTGGTTGGTCTGACGAACACAAGGCTTGGCTGCTCAGTGCCACCCCGGCGGCGGACCCGGTCGAGTCGGGTGCCGCCGTCGGCTGTCTTTGCGCTCCGTCACCCTCCAGCGTCCACGGAGCTTTCGGTCATGGAGCCTTACCGCCACGAGTTCCCGTCGCCGGTCCTTCCGGCCGTCGGCTGCTTGGCTCTTGCCTCGGTGCTTTTGTTTCTGTTCCTGATGCCCTTTCTGTTCGTCGACATGATGCACCAGGCTTTGAGCCGACTGCACCTGACGCCGGGCGCGGCCCTGCTGGCCGTCGTGGGCATTCTGCTGGGGTCGCTCATCAACATTCCGGTCCACCGAATCGAGCGCGAAGAAGTGCAGGTGATTCACCCGGCCGTGGCCGTTTGGGGGATGTGGTGGGTGGTGCCCCGTTTCCAACGGACGCGCACCGAGACCATCATTGCGGTGAATGTCGGCGGGTGCGTGGTTCCCGCGTTGATTGCCGCGTGGCAAGTCCCGTTCTTGTTGGCGGCGGGAGCGAAGCCGTTGCTGGCCACGGTGTTGGTTACGGTGGCCAACGTCGCGGCCTGCTACTCGGCAGCTCGGCCTGTCCGAGGTATCGGCATCATCATGCCGGCCTTCATTTCGCCGTTGGTCTGCATTTTGCTGACTTGGCTGTTTCTGTCCGCCGGTTCGCCGGAACGGGCGTCGGTGGCGTTTGTGGCGGGCGTGTTGGGACCGTTGGTGGGAGCTGACCTGCTGCACTTGAAAGACGTCACACGGGTTCCGACCGGAATTCTGTCGATTGGCGGGGCCGGTACGTTCGACGGAATCGTTCTTTCCGGCGTGCTAGCGGCCCTGTTGGTTTGAGCCGCTTCCCGAGGCGAAGCGGCCGCACCGAACTGTGCGAAAGGAGCTTCCATCGGTCGGGCGCTTTGTTTCTTTGCTCCCCTTGCCGTTTCGACGCTCGGCCCAGAAGACGCGGACCGGCCCGTCGGGGGCGGCGACGCGGCGCGGCCGCCTCGCACCTCGGTTCCTCAGGCCGGAACGTCCGGCGAGCAGGACGGCCCGAGGAACGCATGCGGCGGAGCGAAAGACGGAGTCTGGGAACCGATGTTCGAAGTCTTCGACCACACAGCCGACGTCGGGCTGAGAATTCGCTCCGAGACGCTCGACGGCCTGTTTGCGGAGGCCGGTCGGGCGTTGATGTCGGTCTTGATTGACAACCCGGAGGACGTCGTTCCCCGGCAAAAAGACGAACTTCGGCTGAAAAGCGACGGCCTGGACTACCTGCTGGTTGACTGGCTCGACGAACTGCTCTACCGATTCAACCAGCACGGCATGTTGTACCGGCAGTTCGAGGTCCGAGTCGAGCAGAATGAACTTCGGGCTGCGTTGGCTGGAGAGCGTTTGGACCCGGAACGGCACCGGGTCTTGCAGGAGGTGAAGGCGGTGACGTACCACGGGCTGACGGTTCGACGCACGCCCGAAGGGTGGACGGCCGAGGTCATTCTGGACGTCTGATCCAGTCAAAACGCCAAGTGAACACGCCCTGTGGCGGTTTGTTTCGACAGGAGGTGTGCCATGTCGCAGCAAGGATTTCAGGGGCCTTTGGAGAAAGTCAACGACTGGTGCTGGCGCATTCCCAAGACGTACAAGTCGGGCATGCGTGTGGACGGGCTGATTTTCGCCAGTGAAGAAATGATTGAGCAGATTCGGGCGGACCAGGCTCCGGAGCAGGTGGCGAACGTCGCGACGCTGCCGGGCATTCAGTCGGCCAGCCTGGCCATGCCCGACATTCACTGGGGCTATGGCTTTTGCATTGGAGGCGTCGCGGCCATGGCTCCGGACGAAGGCGGAGTCATTTCTCCGGGCGGGGTCGGCTACGACATCAACTGCGGCGTCCGTCTGGTGCGGACGAACCTAAGCTGGTCGGAAGTCGAACCGCGCCTGTCGGCGTTGGTGGAGGAACTGTTCCGGTCGGTGCCGGCAGGAGTGGGCCGCACGGGGAAGTACCGGTTTGGACGGCAAGAGCTGCGGGCACTCATGGCCGAAGGCTGTCGCTACTTGCTGAAAAAGGGCTTGGCCACCGAAGCGGACTTGGAGTGTTCGGAAGCCGGCGGGTCGTTGGCGGACGCCGACCCCGACGCGGTCAGCGAGCGAGCGTTGGAGCGGGGCGAAGAGCAGTGCGGAACGCTCGGCTCGGGCAACCATTTTCTCGAGTTGCAGGTTGTCGAAGAAATCTTCGATGAGGAGGCAGCTCGGGTGTTGGGGCTGGAGCCGGAAGGTTTTTGCGTCATGATTCACTCCGGTTCCCGCGGCTTGGGACACCAGGTTTGCGACGACGCGCTGAAGCAGCTTCGCCGCGCTCCGGACAAGTACGGAATTGCTCTCCCCGACAAGCAGCTGCTGTGCGCTCCAATTCACAGCCCCGAAGGACAGCGCTACTTGGCAGCCATGCGAGCAGCGGCCAACTTCGCCTGGTGCAACCGTCAGCTGCTCATGTGGCAGACTCGCGAGGTCTTTGAGCGGTTCTTCGGTCGCTCCTGGCAGGACTTGCAGATGAACTTGATTTACGACGTGGCCCACAACATTGCCAAGCTGGAAGAGCACCAGGTCAACGGACAGCGGAAGAAGGTTTGGGTGCACCGCAAGGGGGCGACGCGGGCCTTTCCGCCCGGTCATCCAGAGGTGCCGGCGCGGTACCGTTCGATTGGTCAGCCGGTGCTGATTCCCGGAGACATGGGGCGAGCCAGCTGGGTGCTGGTGGGGCAGCCGGGCAGCATGGAAAAGACGTTCGGCACGACTTGCCACGGAGCCGGCCGAGTGCTCAGCCGCCACCAGGCCATCAAGAAAGCTCAGGGACGGAGAATCGACCGCGAGCTGGCCGAACGGGGAATCGTGGCGCGGGCCCGAAGCTGGCGGGGGCTTGCAGAGGAACAGCCCGACGCCTACAAAGACGTGGACTTGGTGGTCGAGGTGGTGCACGAGGCCGGCATTTCGAAGAAAGTCGCGAAGTTGCGACCCGTGGGAGTCATTAAAGGGTGACGACTCGGACAGCCGACGCTGGCCCGCCCGCCCGCGGCAAGCCCCGGTTGGTTCAAGCTGGACTTGGAGCGGACCCAGCGGCCGCGCGGACTGCGAACCCGCTCCGCTAAGCCGGGCGAAGGGCGGCAGCGCGGGCGGGCCAAGCGGTCTTCTGGGGCGGCTGTCAAGTAGTTCCGTTGGAACGGGTCGGGGGAGGCACGGGCGCCGGTGGAGAGTTGTGGTCATGAATTTGGTTGCCGAGCTGCTTCGGCTGTTCGAGCGAGCGGCGGCTCGCCCTGAGTCTCGCTGGCTGGTGGTGCTTGTGGCTCTGTGGATTGTCGTCCGAGTTGTGGCGCGGCTGTTGCGGGAACGGGAGCCGAAGCCGTCGTCCAGCGAGCCGACCGAAGCGACAGTGGACTTGGAGCGGTTGTCGCTGCCGTTGCCCGTGGACGGCGCGGCCTCGCCTCTTCGCCTCTACCACTTGCCGGCCCGACTGGCGTTGGTGGTCGTTGCGCCGCTGGGGCGGGAGAGCGAAGTGGTCGAGGTCGACTGCGTCCCGGTGCTGCTGGACCGGTCCGTCCCTGGACTGGGCCGACTCTTTGACCGCACGCGACCGAAAACGGTGGTCTGGCCGGTGCAGGTCAGTGCAGCCGGGTTCGCTCGACGATTGGCCACCTGGCTGACCGCAAACGGGCGCTCGCTAAAAAATTCGCCGTGGACAGTCGTCGTGGGCCGGTCCAGCGCCGACGACCGCCACTACCTGCTCGGACTGGTTCTGCGAACCGAACAGCCCACGCAGTTGGAAGTGGTTGAGGTCGACTCGCCCTACAAGTGGCTGGACACTGTCCGACTGGCTGAAGTGTCGTGACGGGCAGCACGCGGGTCGGTTGACCCTTCAGCCGACGACGAAAAGGAGCGTCCATGCCAGCCAAACCGGGGATTTCCACAACGTGGGCGGCACTGAACGCGCTGGCGGCCGAATGGACTCGGAACGTGGAGCGGAAGCTGCACCGCCAGTACTGGCGCGTGCGGAATTTCCTGCAGATTCCCAGCGACGAACAGGTGCGACGTCGGCTGCCGCCGGGAGTGGAGTTTTTCCCCAACTTGGCCTACCGAGCCGGCGACAGCAAGGCTTGGCGCTTGGACTTGGTCGTTCCTCGGGACCGAAGCGGACCGCCTCGTCCGGCCATTGTTTTCATTCACGGAGGCGGGTGGCGGACCGGGGACAAACGCCGGGGCTACTTCCTGCACGGAGCCATTTGCTACGCCAGCAAAGGGTACGTCACGGCCACAGTGAACTACCGGCTCACGGACGAAGCTCCGTTCCCGGCCTGCTTCCACGACATTCGGTGTGCCATTCGTTGGCTTCGAGCTCACGCCGCTCACTACCACCTGGACCCGAGCCGAATCGGTGCGTACGGTAATTCTGCCGGCGCTCACCTTGCGGCGCTGGCTGCGCTGGTCCCGCAGGAAATGACATTTGACGACGACGGGCCGTTGCAGGAGTACGCCAGCGACTTGCAGGCCGTGTGCGTGTCGGCGCTGCCGGCGGACTTCACCAACTGGAGCGTGCGCGGGTGGGCGGCGTTTCTGAAGTACAGCCTGCTGGCTGGGCCGGAGGAAACGTTTCCCGAGCGGGCTCGGCTAGCGTCGCCCATTTCGTACGTCCGGCCGGACGCTCCACCGTTCCTGGTCATTCACGGAGCCATGGACTTGACGGTTCCGGTGGCTCAAGCGGACCGTTTTGTCGAAGCCCTGCGGCTGGCCGGCGCTCGCGACGTGACGTACCTGCGTTTCTCGGGCCAAGGCCACACCGTGTTCAACGCCTGTGCGGACGAGACGTACCCGGCCATGGAAGCGTTCTTCCGCCGAACGCTGCAGGCCCAGCAACCGGTTGCAGAAAAAACGGGAGGCTGGTCATGAGCGGTTGGAAAAGTCATTCGTGGGGCTTGGGGCCGGTGGCTGTGCGTCTGGCCGCGTTTTGCGCAGCTTGGCTGGTCGGAACGCTGCCAGCCGTCGCTCAGTTCGGCTTCGGCGGAACGTTCGGTGGCGGCATTGCTCCCGGGCTCGGAGGCGGTTTCGGCGGCGGCCTCGGCGTGGGAGTCGGTGGCGGCGGAATTGGACTGGGTGGACTAGGCGGCGGTGGAATCGGAGCCGGCGGCGGGGGAAACTTCCCAGCGGGAATTTCGATTGACGCCGACGGGGTCGTGCGGTCTGTCTCTAGAGCCCGCTCGTCCACCTTGTCCAAGAAACGGCTGGAAGCGTTGGCCCGGAAGAGCCTGCCCAGCGACCTGAACCAGCCCAGTCCCATGCGAAAGGTCTCTCTGGTTCGGCTCGAACAGGCTTGCCAAAGGTACGCCGACGAAAAGGTGGTCGCTCCGCTGGACATTCAATTCCTGGCCGGCCTGCAACGCATTGACTACGTTTTCGTCGACCCGGACGGCGGTGACCTCATTTTGGCCGGACCGGCCGAGGGCTTTGCGCCCGACGCGTTCGGTCGAATGGTCGGTGTGACGACCGGCCGTCCACCGATTCGCATTGACGACCTGATTGTGGCGTTGCGCAGTGTCCGCCGGGGCGGAGAAATCGGTTGCTCCATTGACCCGGTGCCCGAGCGGCTGGCCGCTCTCAAACGCTACTTGGCTCGACACAGCTCACCGTCGTCCGTGGCCGGCATTCAACGGCGGTTCCGCGAAATGGCCCGAGTGCTGGGAATGCAGAAGGTGTCGGTGTGGGGCGTTCCGCCCGACTCGCACTTCGCCCAGGTGCTGGTCGAAGCCGACTACCGCATGAAGCAGATTTCCATTGGACGAGTTCGCCCGCCGGTGCGGGGGCTGGTGAGCCACTTGTCGTTGATTCGTCCGGGTGCCAACACGCTGCAGCGCTGGTGGTTCGTGCCGCTGTACGACGCCTTGTACCGGTCTGAGGACGGACTGGCCTACCAAATCGAAGGCCAGCGAGCTCAGTTGTTGGCCGAACAAGAGCTGAGATCGGAAGAGCACACGTCTGAACTCAAGTCACCTGAAGCTATCTCGTAT
>CAYSAG010000193.1:0-9980 GCA_964428935.1 uncultured Planctomycetaceae bacterium
AGAACCTGGTTGCTCAAGGCTTCTTCAGCTTCTACGACCTTTCGGTCATTGAGCCGGAAGATTTGGCCGAGCTGGGCGGGTTGACGCCGGAGGAGTGTGACCGGATCATCGAGTACGCGGACCGCGAGGCCATGCGGCAGGAAGAGGAAGAGGCCAAGCGGCGGGCGGAGGAGAAGGAGGCGGCCCGTCAGGAAGCGAAAGCGGCTGCGGCGGCCGAAGCGGGAGCGACCACCGAAGGCGAGGCGGGGCAGGCGGAAGCCGCCGCCGTTGGCTCGACGGAAGCAGCAGCTTCCGAGTCCGCGACTGAAGCGCAAGGCGAGGCGGCCGACGCGGTCGAAGAAGAAACGGTCGGCTCTTCGGGCGAGACAGCCGGCGCTGCCGAGGCTCCACCCGAGACGCCCGCTCAAGCCGCCGCGGTTGCGCCCGAGGAAGAAGCACCGCCGGCTAGTGCTCCTCCGGCGGAAGCTGAGAGGGCCGCCGAGGCGCCGCAGCAGGACACCGCCGAGCTGGAAGCGCAAGCCGAGTCGCCAGGCCACGGTGCGGCTACCGACAAGGCGGGCGTTGAGGTCGAGTCGCCCGCGACCGAAGAACCGTCGGTTACGGCCGAGTTGGCGGCGACGGAAGAACCGTCGGGTGAGGTTTCGTCGGCGGAGCAGGCCGAGACTTTCACCGACGGTTCGGCGAGCGGCGTCGAGCCCTCGGGGGCGGAGCCGGAACGGCGACCGGAGACGACCGCTGTGGAAGAGCCAAAGGGCGTTCCGACAGCTGAGGCGGGCTCGGACACGCAGGTGGTCGAGTCGCCGTGGCCGGAGGACGAGAGCTCCACGGCGAACGAGCCGTCAGAGGCTGTCCCGTCGGGCGTGGAGGACGCGGCTTCGTCTTCGGTCCAGACGGACGTTCCCGACACGCCGGCCGACGGTTCGTCGCCGGCCGGCGTCGAGCCAGCGTCGGAGGAACCAAGTTCGGTGGTGTCGACCGAAGCCGTTGCCGAGTCGACCGAAGTCCCGGGGGGCGGCGACGCTCAGGCTGCGGCGGAAGAGGCTCCGGCCACGCAGCTCGAGCCCGTTTCGGACGGACAGGCGTCGCAGGTCGGACCGGCCGAGACGTCCAGCCAGTCGGCGAACGACTCTGGCTCGGTGACGCCGGAGAGCACGGACCAGGCAACCGAGCAGACCGGGGTTTGCACTGAGGAAGAACGGAGCGAAGTGAACGACGGGGAGGGGTCGGCCGGACAGGAGGCTGCGGGCTGACGCCAGTGAGTCGATCGACGCGAGGAGAGTGCATTGAAGATTCGCATCTTCGCACTTGCCAAAGAGCTTGGCATTGACGCAAAGCAGTTGATCAAGTACTGCGCCGAAGCTGGCGTGAAGGTGAAGAGTTCGTCACCTTTGGCCAGCATTACGGAGGAGGAGCGCGAACTCGTCGTTCGGCACATTGAGACGGTGCGTCAGAAGGAGGCAGCCGAAAAAGCCGCCGCCGCAATGGCTCCGGTGCGCGAGCAAACTCGCCCGTTCGCCAAGACCAAAGTCCGAACGATTCGACCGATGACTCCGCGCGGGCGAGTGGGGCGAGTGCGTCAGCGGCCCGCGGAGCCGGAAGCTCCGACGCAACCTCCGGCAGAAACCGAGGCGGCAGCGGCGACCGGCGTGGAGGTCGAAGAACGGCCGGGAACGGGAGTTCCAGCGGCTGCGACGACGTCGGCGGAAGCTGCGGCAGCGGAGACCGTCGAAAAGGCTCGGCAACAAGAAGCTCCGGCGACGGCGGCTGCGACGGAAGCAGTGGCGGCCGAGCCGCAGGCGGCGGGGGCGGTGACCGAAGCCGAAGCGGAGGCTCCGTCCGAGACTCCGGCGGGCGAGCAGCAAGCAGCCGCCGTAGAAGCGGTCGAGAAGTCCGAGGCCGAGGCCACGACGACAGCCACGCCAGCCGAGCAGGCCGAAGCTTCAGCTCCAGCCCAGGCGGCGGACGAAACGGCCGAGAAAGCGGCGGAGCAGCAGGCTGAGCAGAAGCCGAGCGAGAAGGAAGCGCCGACGACCGGACCTTTGTCTCGAGACCTGTACGTGCCGCCGGTCCCCTCGCCCGACCGAAAAATCCGGGAAGTGCGGCCTCGGACCTCCGGCGGTCCTTCGCGACAACGTCCGCGTCCGCGCCCTTCGTTCCCACACATCGCCACTCCGCCTCCCAGCTTCAAGGTCCCGAAGCCGAAGACCCGTCCGAAGGAGGAGCCGGTCCAGAAGCCGGACGTGAAGCTGGCGGACGTCATGCAGCAACAGCAAAGTCCGCTGGCCGCTCACCTGAAGAAGCACGCCGAGAAAAAGAAGAAAAAGAAAGAGCTGGAGTTCGACCGCGAGGAGAAGGAGGTCCACCGCGGGGCGCTGGGGCTGCTGGAAGCCAGACAGCAGCGGCGGGAGAAACGCAAGCGGGTTCGCGAGCTTCTGGAAGAAGAGGCCGACACGGAAAGCAAAGTCCAGCCGGTCACTCCACGGCGTCGACGTCCCAAAACAGCCCAACCCACCGAGCTGAAGACGGAAGCCGAGCTGGAACTGCCTTGCACGGTGCGCGGCTTCTGCGAGGCAGTGGGCCGCCCGTCCAACCTCGTCATGAAGACGCTGTTCAACCTAGGAAAAATGATGACCATCAACGACATTCTGGACGAAGAAACGGCGTTGGAAGTGGCGCTGGAGCTCGGAATCGACCTGAAAATCAAACGCGAGAAGGACGTCGAGGAGGAACTGGAGGAACTGCTGCGGCAAGAGGACCCGGATGAGTCGCTGAAGCCGCGGCCGCCAATTGTGACCATCTTGGGGCACGTTGACCACGGAAAGACGTCGTTGCTGGACCGGATTCGCCGAACAAACGTGGCGGCCACCGAGTACGGCGGCATTACGCAGCGAATTGCGGCGTACCAGGTTGAGTACGACGGGCACAAGATCACGTTCGTGGACACGCCCGGCCACGCCGCCTTCGGCCAGATGCGGGCTCGGGGAGCCAACGTGACGGACATCGTGGTCCTGGTCGTGGCCGCCGACGACGGGGTCATGCCGCAGACGGTCGAGTGCATCAGTCACGCGCAGGCCGCCGGCGTGCCAATCATCGTCGCGTTGAACAAGATGGACCTGCCAGACGTGAACGTCGACCGAGTCCTGGCCGACTTGGCCGCTCACGGCGTGACTCCCCAAGAGTGGGGTGGTGACGTCGAGGTGGTCCGGACGTCGGCGCTGACCGGACAGGGCATCGACGAGCTGTTGGAGACGATTGTTTTAACGGCCGAGCTGCACGAGCTGAAGGCCAATCCGGACCGTCCGGCTACGGGCGTCTGTTTGGAGTCGTTCCGAGACGACCGTCGTGGTCCGTTGGCGTGGGTCATTGTCCAGAAGGGAACGCTCAGAATCGGCGACGTGGTGCTCTGCGGCACCGCGTACGGCCGGGTTCGAGCCATGTACGACGACCGGGACCGCGAGCTGGAAGAGGCCGGTCCGTCGACGCCGGTCATTGTGGCCGGGTTGGACGACGTGCCGAACGCCGGCGACCACTTCTACGTGCTGGACGACATTGAGAAAGCTCGCGAAGCGGCCGAAGCTCGGAAGGAAAAAGGACGCAAGGCCGAGCTGGCTCGCCGCAGTCGACCTCGCAGCCTGGAAGAGGTGCTGGCGGCTGCCCGCGGCGGCCAGTTGCAAGAGCTGAACCTGATTCTGAAGGCCGACTCGCCCGGCTCGCTGGAAGCCCTCCGAGGCGAAATCGGCAAGCTGGAACACCCCGAGGTTCGTGTGAACATCATTCACGAGGGCGTGGGCGGGGTGAACGAGAGCGACGTCTACCTGGCCAGCGCGTCGAACGCAGTCATCGTTGCCTTCCAGGTTGTCGCCGAGGAGCGGGCTCGGCAGCTGGCCGAGCAGGAAGGCGTGGACATTCGCCGCTACTTGGTCATTTATGAAGTCACCGACGAAATCAAGCGGCTGCTGGAAGGAATGCTCGAACCGGAAGAGGTCGAAGTCATTACGGGCCGAGCCATTGTCTTGCAAACGTTCAACATCAGCCGCGTGGGGACGGTGGCTGGCTGCCGCGTGCTGAACGGAACAATCGACCGCTCGAACCGCATTCGAGTTATTCGCGACCAGCGCGTGCTGAAAGACTACCCGATTGCTTCCTTGAAACGTCACCAAGACGACGTGCGCGAAGTGCGAGAAGGCATGGAGTGCGGCATTCGCTTGGACGGGTTCGACGACGTGAAGGAAGGGGACCTGTTCGAGGCCTACCGCGTGGAGCTGCGCAAGCGGTCGCTGGACGAGTAGCGTCGCATTCGGTACCTTCTCGCTTCTCTCACCAGAGCTTTGCTCGCCGACGGAGTCGCCATGAGCTCACGCCGAGTCGCCAAAGTCGCACGAGCGATCAAGGAAATCGTCAGTACGGCCATCCTGTTCGAACTGAAAGACCCACGCATTCAAAACGTGACGGTGTTGAACGTCGAGGTGAGCAGCGACCTGCGGTACGCCAAAGTGTACTGCTCCGTCATGGGCGACGAGCGGACGCAGCAGCTGTCCATGCAAGGGCTCAACTCGGCCCGCGGTTTCCTCCAAGCCAAACTGGCCAGCCAACTCCAGATTCGTTACACACCCATTTTGCGTTTCGTCTTGGACCAGGGAGTCAAGAAGTCCATCGAAACCTCGCGGCTGCTCCGTCAAATCCAATTGGAAGAACAACAGCGGTCGGCGGCCAAGGACGGGGCTGGTTCAGAGGAAGAAGCGGCGTCTGCGGAGGAAATTGGGCCGTCGGAAGAGCCGCCGCAGGAGCAGTGAGCCGAGTGTTGCCGGTCACCGTGGCCGCCATTCGCCCAGGGAAACAGCTCTAGGGAAATTATGACCGCCACAAAGTCGTCGAAGTCTGTCAAAGCTTCCGAGAAACAGGCCATCTGCCGCAAGTTGGTCACGTTGCTGAAGAAACGCTACCCGGCCGCTCCTCCAGCCAACACGCGGCCCGTGCTCGAGACCATGCTGTACGCCATTTGCCTGGAAGACACAACGTACGACGAAGCCGAGAAGGCGTACGAGCGGTTGTTCTCCGACTTCTTCGACCTGAACGAAGTCCGCGTTAGCTCGATCTCTGAGCTGGCCGAGGTGCTGGCGAACCTACCCGAGGCCGAATGGAAGGCCTACCGAGTTCGGACGTTGCTGAACGAAATTTTCGAGCGGCACTACGCGTTCGAGTTCGAACAGCTCCGACGCAAGACGCTCGACCAGGCTCAAAAAGAACTCGACAAGATTCCCGGCCTGTCCCCGTTCGTTCGACTCTACACCTTGCAGACCGTGCTGAAAGCCCACGTCGTTCCTTTGGACCGCACGCTGACCAACGCCGCCATTTGGCTCGGCCTGGCCACGCCCGACGCCCACGTGGAAGACGCCGCTCACCAAGTCAAGTCGGCCGTGCGCAAGCCCGACGTGGCCCTCTTTTGCCACTACCTGCGGTGCCTGGCCACCGACCCCGCGGTCAGCAGGGCCTTCGACTTCTCTCGCAAGCCCGCTCCGGAAGAAGGCTTCGACGTGCTTTCGGCACCGGTGCGACTGGAGCAGCTTTTCGCCGAGGCCGACGAGAAGGCCGAACGCAAGGCCGCTCAACAGCGAAAACGCGCGGCTGCGGCTCGCAAGGCCGCCGCGACGCGCAAGAAGGCGGCCACCAAACGCACGACGGCTGTCGGCAAGCGGCGTAAGAAGTAGTCGCGACAGGAAACGTCGAACGCCTGGCAAGACACGGCCACGTAGCCGGCGGACCGTGCAACCACGCCTCGTTGAGCGCCCCGTCGGGCCTTTTCACGACCCTCTCTCCTTGACTCGGTCCGACGACGCGTCGTCCGGCCTTCGCACGCCGACGCCCTCAGCCCGGGCGGCCGAGTTCAGCCGACGCTCGCCAGCCCGGCGACGCGCGAGCGACGGACGCCGGTTCGACTGCGAGTCGGGTCCGGCCGCAACTTCTCGTCAGGGACCGCGCGTCCGGCACACGCAGCCAACTCACGCTCCGGCTCGGCAAAACCGGAGGGCCGGCTTTTTCGACCCGACCGCTTCCGTTTACAATGGACGCTGCCGTGTGCGCCGGTTCTCGCAAGCAGGCGACCGGTTCGGACACGTCGGAGGTCACTCCGGCACGGGCAGCCCAACCCGGTCGGCCGAGCGTGCGTCTGCGTCGGCGCCGGTCAATGGGCAGCAGCGAGCGAGTTCGGAACGCTGTGTCGAGGAACAGAACGCCGTCGGAAAGGGGCCGGCGGCCAGCGGCTCGCGTGGCTTCCGCGGTTCGGTGCGTCTGGTCGGCGAAGTTGAAAAGCAATCGGCGAAGCCGAGACGGTCAACGTAACCACGAAGGACAACCCGGAATGGCAAACGCTCGTCACCAAGTTGGCTCCCCGGTGCGACGAAGGCACGTTCTTGCCGTCGGCGCGGCGGTCTTGACGCTGGCCGCGGCGGCGGCTTGCGCTGCGGAAAGGACCGGCGGTTCGACGACCGGCCCGTTGTCGGCCGGCGCGGAGCTGACGTCCCGGCCGAAGGACAAGACGCCAAAGGCAAAGCCCGAACGCGGCCTGCGACTTCAGCTCGGCGAGGACCTGCTCACGCCGCTCAAACGAAAACCCACGACGCCCGACGAACAGAAAAAACGGGAGGCTCTGGCCTGGTACTTGGTCGGCCGGCTGCGGCACGAACGCGGACAGTTGAAAGAGGCGCTGCAGGCGTACGAGCGAGCGGTGGAACTGGACCCGACCCGGTCCGAAGTCTACCGGGCGCTGGTCGGCGTGGCGATTGAACTGAGGCAGAACGAGAAGGCCATTCAGTACGCTTTGCGGGCCATTCAGCTCAACCCCGACGACTTCCTCCTGCTGCGAATGGCCGGCACGTACTTGGCCAGTCGTCCGGGCGGGCTGTCACAGGCGGTCCAGCTGTTGGAGCGAGCGGCCAGGTCGCCGAAGATCGACCGACACTCCGGCTTTTACGTCACACTCATGCGCGACCTCGGCTCGTTCTACGTTCTGCTGCAGCGTCCGCAGAAGGCCGCCCAATGCTTCGAGGTGGTGCTGCAAGCACGCTTACACCCGGAGAAATTCCGTCTGGACGCTCGAACCCGGGAAATTCTGGAAAAAGACAAGGCGTCGTCCTTCGAGGCGATTGGGCGGGTCTTCAGTGCCGCAGGGCGGTTCCAGCAGGCAATTACGGCTTTTCAGAAGGCCTTGCAAAGTGGAACGGCCAGCGCCTCGGTCAGCTACGACCTGGCCTACGCCTACTTCAAACTGGGACAGCTCGACAAGGCCTTGACCACGCTGCAGCAGTACTTCGACAAGCAGCTGCAGTCGAAGGGAGCGGCGGCGTACCGGCTGTTGGGCGACATTTTGGCCAAGCAAGGGCGGGCGAAGGAACTGATTTCGCGTCTGGAACAACTGAGGCGACAAGACCCGGAAAACGCGCCGCTGGCGTACTTCCTGGCGGAACAGTACGTGAAGGCCGGGCGCTTGGACGACGCGGAGAAGTTGTACCAGAAGGTGCTGTCCCGCTCGGAAGACGCAGGCGCGTACGTCGGTCTGGCCACCGTGTACCGGCTGCGAGGCAACGCCGAGAAATTGCTCGACTGCCTCAGCAAGGTCCTCGAGTCGCCGGAAGCCAGCCGGCAGTACGAACAGGAACTGGAACGGGAACTCGAGGCAATTGCGAAGGACAAGAAAATCCTCGGCCGGCTGCTCGACGTCGGTGTGAAACGGTTGCAGAGCAAGGAGAAACCGCTGGACTTCGCTTCCAGCTACGTGCTCGGACGGCTCGCCATTCTGGCGAAGCGAACAGACGACGTGCTGCGGTTCTTCCGCCGAGCCATTTCGCTGCAGAAGTCGCCGCAACGAGTGGCCCTTTTGTACGAGCAGCTCGGCGAGTACCTGCTCGACCAGCAGGAGTACCAGAAAGCGTCGGACGTGTTTCGCCAGGCCTACCAGACGCCGTCGCTCGTGCCGTTGCAGGCGTACTTTGCCGTGCGGCTGTCGCAGGCTCTGGAGCTGGCCGGCCGGACGGACGAAGCGTTGCGCGTCATCGGCGACGCCCGCCGACAGAACGACACGCCCCAACTTCAAGTCCAAGAGGCTTGGATTTACTACCACGCTTACCGATGGGACCAGGCAGCGGAAGCCTTCCGCCGAATCATTGAGAAGTACAAGAACAGCAAGGACCAACGTTTGACCGAAATCGTGCGGCGGTGCAAGTTGAGCTTGGCGAACATCCATGTGGAAAAAGGGGAGCTGCAGAAGGGCGAGGCGATTCTGGAAGAGGTGTGGCGAGAGAATCCAGACGACCCGTCGGTGAACAACGACTTGGGTTACTTGTGGGCCGACCAGGGCAAGAACCTGGAACAAGCCGAGAAAATGATTCGCAAGGCGTTGCAGGCTGAGCCGGACAACGCCGCCTACCTGGACAGCATGGGTTGGGTGCTGTTCCGCAAGGGCCAGTACAAGAAGGCCATGGAGTACTTGCTGAAGGCGGTCGAGAAGTCCGAGGAGGTGGACGCCGTCATTTGGGAACACGTCGGTGACTGCTACCAGAAGCTGGGGCAGTTGGACAAGGCCATCGAGGCATGGCGAAAGGCGCTCGAAAAAGAAAAGAAAGACCGTCGGCCAGACCAAAAGCTGATTCAGCGTGTCGAGAAGAAAATTGCGGAGACCAAAGGGCGTCCTCCAGACAATCCGGGCCGGTCAAGCGAAACGCCGACGAAGGAGAAGTCGGCGTGAGCGGTGCCTGCTGGCGGACGGGTCGAAACCGCGGCCGTCCTCCAGTCAACGGCGGTTCCAAGCTCGACAACTTCCCTGACGCGACAAAGAGGCAGAACAATGGCTGGACATTCTCACTGGGCCAACATTGCGGCCAAGAAAAGTGCCGTCGACAAGAAACGCGGCAAGTTGTTTGGAAAACTCAGTCGGGCCATCATTGTGGCGGCTCGCGCCGGCGGTGGGGACCCGGCGTCCAACCTGGCCCTGCGCTACGCAATCGAACGGGCGAAGAAGGCCGGCATGCCCAAGGACACAATCGAAAGGGCGGTCAAGAAAGGGACGGGCGAGCTGAAGGGAGAACAGTTCGTCGAAATGGTCTACGAAGGGAAAGGGCCGGGCGGCGTGGCCATTGTCTGTGACGTGCTCACCGACAACCGCAACCGCACGGCCAGTGAGGTGCGAAAGATTTTCGAGATTCACGGCGGAGCCCTCGTCCCCACCGGCTCGTTCGGCTGGATGTTCGAACTGAAGGGTCTGTTCACCGTTCCCGAAAAGCACGTCGAGGAGGACCAGTTGCTGGAGATTGCCCTGGAGGCCGGCGCGGACGACGTCAGACGCAGCGGCGGCATGTTCGAAGTGCTTTGCGCTCCGGAAGCTTTCGAGCAGGTGAAGGCGGCTTTGGAGGAAGCGAAGATTCCCACCGAGGTTGCCGAAATCACGCGCGTTCCGACCAACACGGTCGAGCTCGACGCCGACCAGGGACGGAAAATTCTAAAACTACTGGAGGCACTGGAAGACCACGACGACGTGCAAAGCGTGACGTCGAACTTCAACATTCCGGACGAAGTCATGGCCGAGATCGCGGCCGAGGCGTCCGAGTAGACGGTGGTTGTCTCGGTCGTCCGACACGCACTGGGAAGGAGCGGACTCAATGGCGCGTCAGCCGGTGATTCGACGCAAGGACCAGCAGGAGGCTGGCTCGGGCGACTCGCGAGCTGTCGACCGGCCGTTTCGGTTCGACCCGGACGCTCGGGACTTCGACGAACAGCTCCGGCCACAGCGAATGTCTGAAGTGGTCGGACAACGCAAGGTGGTCGAGCGGTTGGCCATCATGCTGGAAGCAGCCAAGCGCCGCAACGAACCGCTGGGCCACCTGCTGCTGGACGGTCCACCCGGCATCGGCAAGACAACGCTGGCCACGGTCATTCCGCGCGAGCTGGGCACAGAGTGCCAGATTACCTCAGGTCCGGCCCTGAGCGCT
>CAYSAG010000194.1:0-9934 GCA_964428935.1 uncultured Planctomycetaceae bacterium
TTTCCATAACCCGTTTCATGGAAAGAACATACGGAATGGCGCTGTAGAAGACGGGCCAAGGCGGGCAACGAGGGCCGAGACGGACAACGGCCCGAGAAACGCTGAGGGTCCCGCGAGGAACCAACGAACGACGACACGTGCCGGCGACGGTGTGAGCAAGGGCCGCGGTGTCGGTGGCAGGGAATGGTCACCGTCCTGGGGGAAGGCTTTGTCGAGCCGTCCCGGCGGGAGCAGCAAGCGGTTTCGGTTCCGCGTCGCGCCGCGGCCCGCAAAACGCCAGCCGTCCGCAACGTCCGCCGTCCGAAGTCCGCTCAGCCGGTCCCTCGCGCTTCGAACGGCGAAAAGTCGAGCGTAGCGAAGTAGTCGTCCAGTGTTTCGGCTCGGCGAATCAGTTGCACGCTGCCGTCTTCTCGGAGCAGCAGCTCGGCTGAGCGGAGCTTGCCGTTGTACTGGAAACCCATGGCGTGGCCGTGAGCGCCGGCGTCGTGAATGACCAGCACGTCCCCCCGCTCGATCCTCGGCAGCTTTCGGTCGACGGCGAACTTGTCGTTGTTCTCGCACAGCGAACCGACCACGTCGACGGTGTGTTCGGCCGGAGCGTCCTCTTTGCCGAGCACGGTAATGTGGTGGTACGCGCCGTACATGCCCGGCCGCATGAGGTTGGCCATGCAAGCGTCGACACCCACGTAGTGCTTGTACGTGTGCTTCTGGTGAATGACCTGCGTCACCAGGAACCCGAAGGGCCCGGTCATGACTCGACCGTTTTCCATGAACACCTTCAGCGGGTGCAGGCCGGCGGGCCGAATGAGTTCGTCGTAGACGCGGCGAACTCCTTCCCCCACGTACGCCAGGTCGACCGGTTTGTCCTCCGGACGGTACGGAATGCCAATGCCTCCGCCCAGGTTGACGAACTCGAGCCGGACGTCCAGCGTCTCGGCCAGCTTCACGGCCAGCTCAAACAGCATTCGAGCCGTTTCAATGAAAAAGTCCGGGTTGAGCTCGTTCGAGGCCACCATGGTGTGCAGCCCGAACCGCTTCACGCCCAGTTTCTTGCCCCGAGCGTAAGCTTCGAAAAGCTGCTTCAGCGTCAACCCGTACTTGGCCTCTTCGGGTCGACCAATGATTGCGTTGCCGACGCGTCTTCGCTGCACCGCGCTGCGGACGCGGTCTTCGTCGGTCGGCACCGGCCCCGGCTCGTCCAACAAGAACTCCAGCTCCCGGAGGCTCACGCCCCAGTACGGCCCGGGGTTGTAACGGAAACTGAGCAGCTCGGGCAGCCGCCCCAAATGCTCCAGCAAGAAGTCAATGTGCGAAATGTCGTCCAGGTTAATGATGGCTCCCAAGTGGCGAGCCTTGTGGTACTCGCGAGCGGGTGTGTCGTTCGACGTGAACATGATTTCTTCGCCTCGCACACCAATCCGCTCGCACAGCACCAGTTCGGGCAGGCTGGAACAGTCCGCTCCGCAGCCTTCCTCGTGAAGCAGGTCCACAATGTACGGGTTCGGTGTCGCCTTGACGGCGAAGAACTCCTTGAAGCCCTCGCACCACGAAAAGGCTGCGAACAGCTCGCGCGCTCGCTGCCGAATCCCACGCTCGTCGTACACGTAAAACGGCGTGGGGTACGTCTTCATGAGTTCGCGAATCGTTTTTTCGTCGAACGGCAGTGGTTTGGTCGGCATGGAAAGTCGGGACACACAGTTTGAGCTTCAACGGAGTGGACGACGCGGCGCCACGCTGGTCGCCGGGCGAGCATTGTACCGGACCGACTGGCGAAGCTCTACCGGTGCGAATCGAGCAGGAACCGGACACCCGAAGGCAGCCAACCGAGCCGCCTGACGCGAACGGCCGGCAAACCCGGTGCGACCCGCACGACTGGTCTGCGCCGACGTCGCCTTGCTCGGCGCGGCCTGCTGACGCAGCGAGCGGGTGCGTGGGGCCGAGCCGGACTGGCCGCCGTCCGGCACCCGGCGTCTGGCCACCGTTCGGCTCGGGGCGCGTCAAATTCGGCACGTTCGACAAGGAGCGGCCCGGCACGCGGTGGCCCGCCGGTTCTGGTCTGGCTTCACGGCAAAGCCGTTTCCGATAAACAGGCTGTGAGACCGTGTGCGCGGTCTGGGGCCAGGGGCTGCGCGCCGTCGGACCGCCACGCCGGACCAGCCCGTTGCGGACGCCTCGGACGTGGCTGTAACATGGGCGAGGCGTTTGCTTTGGCCGGACGTGCCCAACGGCCCAGCGACCGCACCGACGTGGTCTGGTCGTTCGACTGGGCGTGTAGTCCGTCGGCGGGTGCACTGACCCGGAACGCCGTGGCCGCGCCAGCGGCTGGCGGGTCGTCGGAGCAACGGCGACCCGAACGGGACCGGCTGTCCCAGACCGACCGGTTGCACCAAGCGGCCGAGCACCAGTCGCCTGAAGCGGCGCCGGCCGACGCAATTTTCGAACTTTCTCCTTGGCCTCGAAGTGGAAACAGCCAATGCAAGCCTTCAGCGCGAAACGTGGCTGCTGGACGTTGTTGTGGGCCGTGTCGATTCTGGTCGGCGTGGTTGCGGCGCCGGGTGGCCGAGCCTTTGGTCAGGCGGCCGGTCCGGCCGCGTCGGGCTCGGAGTCGACCGCGGACACGTCGGGCCAAAGCGACGAAACCCAGCAAGCGGAAGGGCAGCAGCCGGCCGGCCGGGAAGAGTCGTACTTACTGGAGGAGCCGAAAACGCCCGAGGCGTTGTTCGACACCGTCGTGCTCATGGTCGACTTCGCTCGGCTGGACTTGGCCAAGAAGTACCTGAAGCAATTGGTCGAGCAGAAGCCGGACGACGCAGCCATTTTGCGAATGCGAGACAAGCACGGGCCAAGCGTCTTTTTCCGGCTGGCGAACATTGAGGAGCTGCAGCCGGAGTCGCTGGAGCTGCTCGACCGAATGAACAAGGCCTTCCGCAAAGCCGCGACGGACCCGAAACGTTTGGACGCGCTCATTGACAAACTAGCCGGCTCGGCGGCGCAACGGGAAGAGGCCACCGTCGAGCTGCGTGGAGTGACGCCGCTGGCCGTGCCGCGGCTGCTCTTGCGGCTGGGGCGACCGGAGGAACGAGAGCGGTCGCAACTGTACGTGGCCACGCTGGTCCAGCTGGGACCGCTGGCCGTGCCTCCGCTGCTCGGCGGTCTGGACGCCGACGACCCGTACCTCAAGACCGCCGTCCTGGACGCACTGGGGTGGTTGCGGGACCGCCGGGCCGTGCCGTACTTGTGGTACCCGGCTTTTGGAAAGGACCAGCCGCCGAACGTTCGAGTTGCGGCGCGCGAGGCTTTGGCGTTGATTCTTTTCGGTGACCGGAAGCGGGCGTCGGAGGTGACGCCGTTTGGAGCCGTCCGGGCGTTGCTGGAGGCGGCCGAAGTGTGTTTCCGTGGCCAGCGCCGCTGGGAGACCGACGACCAGGGACGCGTGGTCGTCTGGGTGTGGGACCCGGGTCAGAAGACCGTTCGGGAAGTGCGGCTGTCGCCGGACGACGCGGCGTGGCGCGAAGGCGTTCGGTTGGCGTCGCAGGCGTTGCGTCTGGCGCCGGACAACCCACGGGCGCAGGCCCTTTACCTGGCCTTCCGGTTGTGGGGCGACGCTCGCCAAGCCGGCTGGGGCAAGCCGCTTCCGACGGGCGAAGGCTCGGCGTACGAGCTGGCGTTGCGTTGCGGGCCGGAGACCGCCACGCAAACCCTGCGTCTGGCTCTGCAAGACGCCAACCCGGCCTGCGCCGTGGCGGCCCTTCAGGTTTTGTCGCACACGGCCTCGCGGCAGGTGCTCTACCAGACACAGGCCGAGCAGACGCCGTTGCTGGTCGCGCTGAACTACCCGGACCTTCGGGTTCAGTTTGCGGCGGCCAGTGCGGTGCTGGAACTGGACCCGGACCGGCCGTTTCACGGAGCTCGGCGCGTCGTGGACGTGCTCGCTCGACTGCTCGGCGGCGGCGACACGCCTCGCGCTCTGACCGTCGACCCGAACTTGCAGCGAGCGACCACGGTGGCGGGGATTGTTCGCGAGCTGGGCTACGAGCCGCTGGTGGCCACGACGGGGCGTGAGGGCTTCGAGCTCGCCGCCAGCCGCGGCGACGTCGAACTGATTGTGCTGCACGAGAACACGGTTCGGTGGGAGCTGTCGCAGACGGTCGTCAACTTGCGAGCCGACGCCCGCACCGCCGGCATTCCCATTGCCATTTACGGGCCCGACCCGAACCACCCGCGAATTCAGCGACTGCTGCACGGGTTCCCGCTGGTGACGTACGTGGTCGAGACCACCTCCAGCAGCGACTTCAAGCAGCAACTGCAACCGTTCCTGCAGCGACTGCAGTCACCGCCGCTGACGGCTCAGGAGCGTGGGCGTTTGCGTCAGGCGGCCGCCTTCTGGCTGGCTCACATTGCCACGGGTCGCCGGACGGAGGTGTTCGACTTGGGTCCGACGGAGCCGGCCTTGCGGCGAGCGGTGTTGGAGCCGGACCTGGCCCGCAGTGCGGTGGTGACGTTGGGAGCCATTCCGACGCCGTCGGCTCAACAACTGCTGGCCGACGTCGCAGCCAACGAGGCTCTGAACACCGACTTGCGAGTGACCGCGTCGCTGCAACTGGGCTTCCACATTCAGCGTTACGGCCTGTTGCTGCGAGCGAGCGACGTGGAGCAAGTGCGAGCGGCGTGGGAAGGGGCGAGCGACGCCGAGCTGAAGACGGCTCTGGCCGCCGTGCTGGGAACCCTTCGACCGAACGCGACGGAAGTCGGCCGCCGACTGCTCGACTACGACACACGCCGACCGCCGTCCTTGCCCGCCGCGGCGGCTTCGTCGCCGTAGGCGTCGCTGGTCGCAACGAGTCCGTCCCGCTGGCGGTTCGGTCACAGCGGCCGCTACTGCGAAGCCACCTTCTGCAAGTACGCGCGGCAGCTCTCTTCCAGAAGGCTCCAGAAATTCGGGCGGTCGATTTCTGTTGCTGAGTAGACTCGCAAAGTCACCTCGTTCCACCCCGGCGCGACGCGGCAGACGTGCAGCCGGTTTCGGCGTCGGTGCCGCGGCAGCTCTTCCGGCGGCTGCTTGAACAGCCCGGCCAACCTTTGCCGCAGGTCCAGCACCCGGCCGAGCTCGGTCGGTACACACAGCCGCAGCGTCAGCAGCCACTCGTCGGAGGTCAACGCCTTCAGGAAGTGCGGCGACTTCTTTCGACAAGACCGAACCTCGACCACACTGCGTCGGTTCCAGTCGACTTCCAGCTCGGACCCGCCGACCCGCTCGACGGCTTGCACGACCGCCTGCAACGCTTTTCGGTCCCAGCGGCACGGCCGGCCGCTGGAGGCCACGTGTCGCTCCAAGTGCCACGCCCGCCCGTCCTGCTCCCACGGCGGAACGACAGTTTCCTCGGCTTGCGCTGGCGAAGACTCCGGCTGCCTCGTTCGCCTTCTCCTCAGTCGGCTCCAGTCGACCGAGCGGCGTGGAGCCCGAGGTCCTCGCTCCAGCACCGGCCCGAGCAGCTCGCCCGTGTACGAGCGGAGCACCGGTTGGCCGTTGCCGTCTCCGGCGCCGCGACGTCGGCCGCCAGTTCGTTCGAGCGTCTGTCGGGCCGCGCGAGCGTACTCGGCCACGTCTTCGGGCGTCCCTTGTGCGACAATCCAACCGCCCTCGTCGCCGCCTTCCGGCCCCAGGTCAATGACCCAGTCGGCCGTCTTAATGACGTCCAGGTTGTGTTCGACCACCACCACCGTGTTGCCCCGGTCGACCAGTCCGTTCAGGACTTGCAGCAGCTTGTCGACGTCGTCGAAGTGCAGCCCGGTGGTGGGTTCGTCGAGAATGTAGAGGGTCTGGCCCGAGCTGGGGCGAGCCAGCTCGGCGGCCAACTTGACTCGCTGGGCTTCTCCTCCGGACAACGTGTGAGCGGGCTGGCCTAGCGTCAGGTAGCCCAAACCAATGGCGTCCAGCACGGCCAGAACGCGACGAATGCGAGGCACGTCCTCGAACAGTTCCAGTGCCTTCGCAACGGGCATGTCCAGCACGTCGGCAATGGAGTAGCCCCGGTAGCGGACCTGCAGCGTTTCGGCGTTGAAGCGTCGTCCGCCACACTGGTCGCACTCCACCCACACGTCCGGCAAGAAATGCATTTCAATGCACTTCTGGCCGTTGCCCTCACACGCCTCGCACCGACCGCCCACCACGTTCAAGCTGAACCGTCCGGGGCCCCAACCTCGCACACGGGCTTCCGGCAGCCGCGAAAACAGCTCGCGAATGGCGTCAAACACGCCCGTGTACGTGCCGGGGTTGGACTTGGGCGTCGAACCGATTGGCCGCTGGTCGACCACAATGACTTTCTTTAGGTGCTCGACGCCGCGCAGTTCCCGGAACGGCCCGGGCGGTTCGTTGCGGAGGCACAGACACCGGGCCACGGCCGGCCCCAGCGTTTCCTCGACCAACGAGCTCTTGCCCGAGCCGGACACACCGGTGACGCACGTCAGCGTTCCCAGCGGAATGCGCAGGTCCACGTCGCGCAGGTTGTGGTGGCACGCTCCGAGCAGCTCCAGCCAGCCGCCGCCCGGTGGCACCAGTTCCGCCAACCGCTCGGGGTCTCCGGCCACGCCGCTCGGCATTCGCCTTTCGACCGGAACGGGAATGCTTTTTCGGCCGGACAGGTACTGAGCGGTCAGCGAGTTGGGTCGACGCCGCAACTGCTTCGGCGTTCCCTGAGCGACCACTTCGCCCCCGTTTCGTCCCGCGCCCGGCCCGAAGTCGAACAGTCGGTCCGCCGACTCCAGAACCTCCCGGTCGTGCTCGACCAACACCAGCGTGTTGCCCAGGTCCCGGAGTTTGCGAAGAGCGGCCAGCAGGCGAGCGTTGTCGCGCGGGTGCAGGCCAATGGTCGGCTCGTCGAGCACGTACAAGACGCCCGTCAACGCCCGACCCAACTGACTGGCCAGCTGAATGCGTTGCGTTTCGCCGCCGGAAAGGGTCGGCAGGGGTCGGTCGAGCGTCAGGTAGTGCAGGCCGACGTCGACCAGGAACGACAGCCGGCTGACGACCTCCTGCAGCAAGTCGCCGGCAATTTGCTTCTCCCGTTCGTCCAGCCGCAAGTTGCGGAAAAAGCGAAGAGCGTCCGAGAGCGGCAGCGAGCAGACGTGGAAGAGCGTCTTGCCGCCCAGACGCACGTTCGCCGCGTCCAGCCGCAAGCGGCTGCCGCAGCAAAGCGAGCACGGTCTTGTGCCAAACCCTTCCCACCACATTGCGGCCTCTTCCCAGTCCGCCTCCAGAAGTCCCTCCACCGCCGGGTACAGTCCGGCGAAACGGAAACGCTGCACTTGGCCGGTGTCGTCTTCGAACGGGAACGACTTGTCGCTGCCGTACAGAAGCAGCCGCCGGTGCCACAGTTCCAGTTGCGAAAAGGGAACGTCCAAGGGAAGGCCGAAGTGACGGTGCAGCGCTTCCAGCAGTCGCCGGCAAGAGGCGTCCTGACGCGGGTCCGGCCAAAAGGTCACCGCCCCGTCCAGCAAGCTTCGCTCCGGCCGCCCGACCAGCTTCGACAATTCCAGGCCGGGCTCCTCCCCCAACCCTTGACACGCCGGACACCACCCCAGCGGGCTGTTGAACGAAAAGTTGTTCGGCGACAGTTCGTCGAAGCCTTGGCCGCAGCGGGGACAGGACCGGTGCAGGCTGAAGCGTTCCACACGCCACGCCTTTTCTTCGAGCTGCTCGTCGCAGTGGGCCGCGGCCAGCACGCCCCGACCCAGCTCGAAGGCCGTTTCGACCGAGTCGGCAATTCGCGACCGCGCCGACGGTCGGACCGTCACGCGGTCCACGACGACTTCCACCGTGTGCTTGCGTCGTCGGTCCAGAGCGGGCGCGTCGTCGAGCCGGTACGTGGTTCCGTCAATGCGAACTCGAACGAACCCCTGCTCCCGCAGCGACTGCCACAAGTCCTCGTACGACTGGCCCGGCCGCAGACGAACGGGACTGAGCAGCAACAGACGGGTCTGTTCCGGCAACGCCAACAGCCGGTCCACCACGTCGTCGACTGTTTGGCTCTCCACCGGCACCAGACAGTCGGGGCAGTACGGACGGCCTAGCCGAGCGTAGAGCACGCGCAGGTAGTCGTAGATTTCGGTGACCGTGCCGACGGTGGAGCGGGGGGTGGTGCCCGTGTTGCGCTGCTCAATGCAAATGGCCGGCGACAGCCCTTCAATCCGCTCGACCTTCGGCTTGGGCATTTGCGAAAGGAACTGCCGGGCGTACGCCGACAGCGACTCGACGTAGCGTCGCTGCCCTTCGGCGTAAAGCGTGTCGACGGCCAACGACGTCTTGCCGCTGCCGCTGGGTCCACAAAAGACGCTGATTCGGTTCCGCGGAATTTCCAGGTCAATGTGCTGCAGGTTGTGCTGAGCCGCTCCGACAACGCGAATGGCGTCTCGCCTGGACCGACGGCCTCGGCCGTTCGAGCCCCCGCCTGCCGCCGCGGTGACGGTGCTCCGGCCGTTCGAGTCCTCACCGGCCGCCGCTGCGCCCGCCGGCCGCCCGTTCGCACCCTGACCGCTTTGCGCCGCCGCACGGGCCGACGACTTCGAGGCGTCGCTCCGAGCGGCCGCGTGGCCTCCCACGTGCAAGCCCAACGTCGAGTCCGGCTCAAACCCCGGCAACACGCTCCGCAACGCTCGCCCCGTGTACGACCGCTCGCACCGAGCGACCTCTTCGGGCGTTCCGGCCACGACAACCCGACCGCCCTCGTCGCCCCCTTCCGGCCCCAGGTCAATGACCCAGTCGGCCGTCTTAATGACCTCCAGGTTGTGCTCGACCACCAGCACCGTGTTGCCTGCGTCGACCAGTCCGTGCAAGACCTGCAACAGCTTTTCGACGTCGGCGAAGTGCAGGCCGGTCGTCGGTTCGTCGAGGAGGTAAATGGTGCGGCCGGTGGAGCGTTTGCCCAGCTCGCGAGCCAGTTTTACTCGCTGAGCCTCGCCGCCTGAAAGCGTGGGCGACGGCTGGCCCAGTTTCAGGTAGTCCAGGCCGACGTCGTGCAGGGCTCGCAACAGCCGCACAATTTTCGGGAAGTTCTGGAAGTGCTGCAGCGCTTGCTGGACGTCCATTTCGAGCACGTCGGCAATGTTCTTGCCGCTGAAGCGAATTTCGAGCGTTTCGCGGTTGAAGCGTCGGCCGTTGCAGACCGGACACGTGACCCAGACGTCGGCCAGAAAGTCCATTTCCAGCTTGTTGGCGCCGTGTCCTTCGCACGCTTCGCACCGTCCTCCGGGCACGTTGAAGCTGAAGCGGCCCGGCTGGTAGCCGCGCATTCGCGACTGCGGCAACTGCGCGTAGAGTCGGCGAATTTCGTCGAACAGCTTGACGTAAGTGGCCGGGTTGGACCGCGGCGTGCGACCAATGGGCGACTGGTCAATGTCAATGGCTTTGTCGAGGTGCTCCAGTCCGAGCACGTCGTCGTGTTCGCCCGGCTCGCCCTTGCCCTTGTTGAGCTCGCGGTTCAGCACCTGCCACAGAATGTCGTTGACCAGCGAGCTCTTGCCGCTGCCGCTGACGCCGGTCACGCAGACCAGCGCGTGGAGCGGAATGCGGACGTCAATGTTCTTCAGGTTGTTGTGTCGAGCGCCTTTGACCACCAACCACTCTTGGCCGACCGGCCGACGCTCTTTCGGCACGGGAATGCGGCGTCGGCCCGAAAGGTACTGGCCGGTCAGGCTCTTGCGGCAGCGTTCCACCTTCGAGGGCGGGCCGGCCACGACCACCTGACCGCCCCGGACGCCCGGCCCCGGTCCGAAGTCCACCACGTAGTCGGCCGTCCGAATGGTCTCTTCGTCGTGCTCGACCACCACCACCGTGTTGCCTTGGTCGCGCAGTCGGCACAGACTGTCCAGCAGCCGGCGGTTGTCCCGTGGGTGCAGACCAATGGAAGGCTCGTCGAGAATGTAGAGCACGCCCGCC
>CAYSAG010000195.1:0-9903 GCA_964428935.1 uncultured Planctomycetaceae bacterium
CTCAGCTTGCCGCAGGGCGCCGGACCGAGCCGGTGGCTTCGTCAGCTTGGGCCACTCGGCCTGCCGGCGGCGAGCCGGGCGGGCCGTCGTGTCCGTGCGCGGCCGCGCCTGTGTCGGGCCAACTGGCGGACGCCGCTCGGGCTGGTTTCGCGCTCGACGCCGAGCCCGCCTGCGACGCTTCCGCGACCGACGGTGGAGCGGCCAAGGTTTGAACGGCCGGCTCTGGAACAGCCAACGCTCAAACACCCAACGTTTTCGAGACCCAGTCATTGACAACGAGTCGCAGCCACGATGAGTAGCCTGCTGATTACCGACCAAGTGGAGTTTGAGGACCTCTGTCTGGAGATCCGCCAAGCCGGGGAAGTGGGCTTCGACACCGAGTTCGTTTCGGACACGTCGTACCGTCCCCACTTGTGTCTTTTGCAGTTCGCGGTAGGGGACCGCTGTGTGGCCGTCGACCCGCTCCACGTGCACGACTTGGGCAGTTGGTGGAGCATCATGGCGGACCGGAAAACGCGGGTGGTCGTCCACGCCGCTCGCGAGGAAGTTCGGTTTTGCCTGCGTCTGGGCGGCGTGCGGCCGCACCGTCTGGTGGACGTGCAAGTCGCCGAGGGGCTGAGAAGCCGCGCCTACCCGTTGAGCTACCAGAACTTGGTGGCGAGGGTCCTGGGCAAGCGTCTGTCGGGCAAGGAGACGCGGAGCGACTGGACCCGCCGTCCCCTTTCCGACTCGCAGCTCCGTTACGCCCTGGAAGACGTTCGCTACGTCCTGCCGGTCTGGCACGCTCAGCAACGTGAGCTCGAACAAATGCGGCGAACCCACTGGGCTGAGTCGGAGTTCGAGCGGCTGGTGAACGAGGTCGTGGACGAATTCGGGCCGGACAGTTGGCGACGAGTGGCCGGCATTCACCGGCTGGAGCCGCGCGAGCTGGCGGTGGCCCGTGAGCTGGTCCGGTGGCGGGAAGCGACGGCCGAGAGGCTGGACCGCCCGGCCCGCCGACTCTTGCGCGACGACCTGCTGGTCGAGCTGGCTCGACGCCGCCCCCGCACGTCCCGAGAAGTCCTGGCGACCCGAGGTGTTCGCCAGGCCGGCCTGCGAAAGTACGCGCACCAAATTGTCGAGTGCGTGGAACGAGCGGAGGCGATTCCCGAGGCCGAACTGCCCGAACGGGCCGAGCGACAAACTGCGCGCGGTCACGAGGAAATGCTCGCCCGTCTGCTCGCCTTGGCGTTGGCTCAGCGCTGCGAGCAGCTGCAGGTGTCCATGACGTTGGTCGCCACGAACGACGACTTGGTTCAGTTCATTCGCTGGCACAGCGCGGGACGCACCGGCCCGACGCCGCGTTTGTGCGAGGGTTGGCGACGAGAAGTCTGCGGCGACCTGCTGACCGACATTCTGGAAGGCCGCGTCCGGTTGCGAGTGGGCGACCCGCAGTCGAAACAGCCGCTCGTGTTCGAACCGGCGGACGCGTCGGCCTCGGACCGCCCTCTCCCGGCAAGGTGACCACCGTGTGCCGCCGTCTCTGGGAGCGTCGGGACCTGCGCGACAGGCACGTAAGCTGAGGGTGTGGAATTCGTCCGCGTTTTCTCGGCACTTGGGCCTCTTGAAGGCGTTGGGGCGTGCCCCGTTAGCCTCGACTTGAGACAGACGTTCGTGGCGGCCACGACGGAGCGTGGCCCTCCAATTCCCGGACACCCTCACGTAAGCTCTGGGTCAGCGTTCTCAGGCCGAGACTCGTCAGGCTGGAAAGCCCGACGTACTTGGTTGCGGCCAACGGCCGCGTTAGGACTACGGTTGGAACGTCAGCTCGAACGTCTGTCCGGCTCGCCCTTCAAACTCCACCACGCCGTCCGCGTCGGTCGTGAACGGCACCGGCTGTCCGTTGCAACGAACGGCGGCCACTTCTTGGCCGCGCGGCGGTCGCACGCGTCGCTTGCCGTCGGTGAGCGTCCGGAGCAGGGCCGAGACGGCTTGGTGGTCCTTCCACCGAATCGACACCTCGACGCAACCGCGAGCTCGAAGGCCGCGGACCTGCCCTTCCGGCCAAGCCGAAGGCAGCGCCGGCAGCAAAGCAATCTCGCCCGTGTGACTTTGCAACAGCATTTCAGCAACACCGGCCGTTCCGCCGAAGTTGCCGTCGATTTGGAAGGGCGGGCAACTGTCGAACATGTTCGGCAAGGTGCTGCCGCTAATCAGCTCTTTCAGCATTTTGTAGGCGTGGTCGCCGTCCTCGAAGCGAGCCCACAGCGAAATTTTCCAAGCCTTGCTCCACCCAGTGCCCCCGTCGCCGCGGAACTGCAGCGACTTCTTGGCGGCGGCGCACAGCTTGGGCGTTCCGCGTGGAGTAATCTCGTCGCCGGGAAAGACGGCCCACAGGTGCGAAACGTGTCGGTGGTGGCCCTTCGGGTTGTCTTTGTCCTCTAGCCACTCCTGCAACTGACCGTAGCGCCCAATCTGGTTCGGCGCAATTCGGCCCACCAACGACCGGAGTTGCTGACGGAAGTCCGGGTCCACGCCGAGGATTTCCGAAGCTTGAATGCACTTGCGGAACAGGCTGCGAATGATTTGGTGGTCCATGGTCGGTCCCATGACCAGGCCGCCGTGCTCGGGCGAGTTGGACGGTCCGCTAATCAGCCAGCCCGTTTTGGGGTCCTCGACCAAGTAGTCGACGAAAAACAACGCCGCCTGCTTCATGATTGGGTAGGCCCGGTTCGCCAAGAACTCTTTGTCGCACGTAAACACGTAGTGCTCCCACAAGTGGTGGCACAGCCAAGCTCCGCCTGTGACCCAAATTCCGTGGTTGGACTTGTTGATGGGAGCGGTTCCGCGCCAAATGTCGGTGTTGTGGTGAAGGACCCAGCCACGGCAGCCGTAGTGAACTTGAGCGGTTCGCCGGCCCGTCTCCGACACGTCTTGAATCAGGTCGAACAGCGGCTCGTGACATTCCGACAAATTCGTCACCTCGGCCGGCCAGTAGTTCATTTCCAGGTTGATGTTGGTCGTCCATTTGCTCTCCCAGGGCGGGTCCAGGTTCTCGTTCCAAATGCCCTGAAGGTTGGCCGGCTGGCTGCCCGGCCGACTGCTGGAAATCAGCAGGTAGCGGCCGAATTGAAAGTAGAGCTCGACCAGTTGCGGGTCGTCCTGCTGGCCGAACCGGCGAATTCGCTCGTCCGTCGGCTGGCGGACCGCGTCGGTTTGTCCCAAGTCCAGCGACACGCGGCGGAACAACCGCTGGTAGTCGTCCAAGTGGCGGCGCCGCAGCTCGGCGAACGGTCGAGCAGCGGCTGCGTTCAGTTGGTCCAGGGTCTTTTGCTCGGGGTCGCCGCTGACGTCGTGGTAGTTTCGGTAGCTGGTGGCGGCCGTCAGCAGCACCGTAGCCGCGTCGGCTCTTTCCACGCGAATCGAATCGCCCTCGGCCGTCACCCGCCCGCCGTCGGCTTGGACCTCAAGCCGCGAGGTGAACCGCAAGACACACCGCACGGTCTTTTTCAGACGCCGCACGTAGTGCTCTTTCAACTGTCCTCGCAGCAGCAGGCGGTTCGGCCCTGTCGGCTGGACGGTGACGTGCGGGTGCGGGCTGGTCAGCCGCAGCGTGAACGAGACGGTTCCCGGCCGGTCTGCCTCGACCCGCACGACCAGCACCTGGTCCGGGTAGCTGCAAAAGACTTCGCGCCGGAACGTCACGCCACCGGACTGGTAAACGACGCTCGCCACCGCGCGGTCCAAGTCCAGTTCCCGTCGGTAGCCGCTCACGTCGCTGTGGCCGAACCGCAACCACAAGTCACCGAAAGGTTGGTAGGCCATTTGCCGCAGCGGCACACTCATGAACCGCTCCATGGCCAGCTCTTCCGCCTCGCGCTGCTTCCCCTCGAACAGCAGCCGCCGCAGCTGCGGCAGAACCTCCTTGGCGCCGGGGTGAGAGTAGTCGTGAGGCTCACCGGTCCACAGCGTGTCCTCGTTGAACTGCAGCCGCTCCTCGTCCGTCTGGCCGAAGACCATGGCTCCCAACCGTCCGTTGCCCACCGGCAGTGCCTCCACCCACTTCTCTGCCGGACGGGGGTACCACAGCACCAGCGGCCCGGCTTGGACCGCGCACCACGCCCCCCAGACCAAACCGACCGCAACGGTCACCCCCACCCAACTGCCTCGCTTCTTCACGTGCGTTCCCCCTTTCTGTCGTCTGGACCCTGCCGTTGCCATTTGACTGTGCTGGCCCCCAAAAACCCACGGCGAATGGAAAGTCGCGCCACAAACCCGCGGCCTCTGGAAGCCGTCGCCGACGCTTCCGGCGCACCGACGCCGCAACACACCGGCCCCACCCCTGGAGCCAACCTGCGAAATTCCAAGCCGGTTGGTAGAATGAAGCGTCGTGGCTTTCTCAGCAAGAACGACGACGCCGCCCCGTGGTTTCCGGACTTCGATTATGGAAGGCGGCTCGACTCCCCGCAACGAAGGGTCCAGTCGCATCGGCAAAGACGCGAACCGGCAAGAGCAGGTCCCATTCGACCCATGAGCAGCCATTTCGGACTTTCGCCCGAGGACGTTGCCACTCAACAAGCCGTGTTCTCTTCGATTCGACGGTGGCTCGACCAGAACGGCGTGTCGTTCCGCCACGTCCACCACCAACCGACTTTCACGTCGGAAGAGTCGGCCAGGGCTCGTGGCGAAGACCTGCGAGTGGGCGGCAAGGCGCTGCTCATGAAAGCCGACGGCCAGTACGCTCTGTTTGTCCTGCCGGCCAACCGCCGGGTCGACTCCCAGGCCGTCCGTCGGACACTGGGCGTGCGAAAGCTGCGTTTCGCCACGCGCGAGGAACTGCACGAGTTGACCGGCTTGGTTCCCGGCTGTGTTCCGCCGTTCGGCCGCCCCATTTTGCCGTTCCCTCTGTACGTCGACGCCACAATTGCCCAGAATGACCGAATTGCATTCAACGCCGGCTCGCTGACCGACTCAATCGTCATGAGCACCGAAGACTACTTGCGAGTCGCCTGTCCGACCCAGGTCTTCCGTTTTGCAGTAGACGACGCCTGACGGACCGAACGGAACTCACGACCCGCCCACGGCGTGGTCACCGAGAAAAACGTTGCGACGGAACTTGGCCATGTCCAGCAGAAGGGACGTCGGAATCGCTTGTCTGACAGCGGTTGTGGCTGCGGCGCTCGGGGTCGCCTTGGCGGCTCGGGCAGCCGAACTGCCGGCCACGTTGACCGAGAAGACGCAAGACCCGAAAGTCGCTTTGGCCGTCAGCAAAGCCCTGGACTACCTGGCTCGGGAGCAACGTCGTCAGGGGTTCTGGGAGGCCAACAACGGGCAGTACCGAGTGGCCATGACCGCGTTGGCTGGCACGGCCCTGCTTTGCGAAGGCTCCACCTGCACCCGAGGCAAGTACGCCGAGAACATTCGGGCTGCCGTCAGCTACCTGGTGGAAATGTCTCAACCCTCGGGACTGATTGGTTACCGCAACGACTACCACTACACCTACGGCCACGGCTTTGCCATGTTGTTCCTGTCGCAGGTTTACGGGGAAGAGGAGGACCTGGAGCGGCGGGAGGAGCTGAAGCGGGTGCTCACGCGGGCTGTCGTCTTCAGCGCCCAGGCTCAGACCTCACGCGGCGGCTGGGGCTACGTGTCGGCCAAAGACGGCAACGACTTCGACGAAGGCTCCACCTGCGTCACTCAAGTGCAAGGACTGCGTGCCTGCCGCAACGCCGGCATTCCCGTGCCGAAGGAAGTCATTGACCGAGCCAGGCAGTACATTCACGACTGCACCACTCCGGAAGGCGGCGTGCAGTACAGCATTCGCGGCGGAGGGCCTCGGCCAGCCATTACCGCTGCGGCCATTGCCTCGCTGTTCAACGCAGGCGAGTACGAAAGCGAGAACGTGAAGAAAATGCTCGAGTTCTGTCGGCGGAACGTCTGGCCGGGCCAGTCCCGCATGCACTACTTCGGCCACTGGCACTACGCCCACTTCTACTACGCTCAAGTCATGTACCGCATTGGCGGTGAAGAGTGGAAGAAGTACTTCGACTGGATTAAGCAACAAATTCTGCCGCGGCAGTCGGCTTCGGGGGCGTGGAACGAGGGGCACATTGGCCCGGTCTACACGACGTCAATCAACGCCACCATTCTGCAGTTGGAGAAAGGGTTCTTGCCAATCTTTCAGCGGTAAAGAGCTTGCGGCCGTTCACAAGTCCAGACGGTGGCCCATGCTGTCAGCGTCGGTGACGCAGCCTCGTGGCCAGCGGTCCAAGCGTCGAGCCATTGGGCCCGAGGCGGGCACTTTCGGCTGGCATTGCCAAGCCGGCGGAACGCGTTAGCGTCGGGCAGTTTCGCGGCCCAGCGGAACCAGCGGCGTGCGTGACTCGCCCGAGGCTAGCGCCTTCGGCTGACTGGCCCGAGGCGGCGGAATTCGGGACGCCGGACGCGAGGGACCGCGTCCCTCCGGCGCCCGGACGCGAGGGACCGCGTCCGTCCGGCGGTTTTCGCGTTTTCGGCCAAGCTGCCCGAGGTTCACACGGCGGGCGCCGGCGAACGAGGCGGGCACCGACGCCAGAGACCGCGTCCGTCCGGGGCTTCTTCGCCCTGCTCCAGCGTCAGCCGCGCAGCGCCCGAGCGTGGCACTCGACCGAGTTCGCCAGCCCTTCCAGGTGGTAGCCGCCTTCCAGCACGCTGACCACCCGGCCGTTGCAGTACTGTTCGGCCACCTCCAGCACGTACTTCGTCAGCTCCGTGTAGTCTTCGGCTTCCAGGCCGAGCGAGCCAATGGGGTCGGCCGTGTGAGCGTCGAAGCCCGCGCTGACCAACACCAGCTCCGGCTTGCACCGTCTCGCGGCGTCCCGCAACACTTGCCGGAACTTCCGCCGGTACTCCTCGCGCGGCGTTCCGAACGGCAGCGGCAGGTTGAACGTCGTTCCCAGGCCCGGGCCGGTCCCGATTTCTTTCTCGCGGCCTGTGCCCGGGTAGAACGGGTACCGGTGGACGGAGAAAAACACCACACGCGGGTCGTCGTAGAAGATGGCCTGCGTCCCGTTTCCGTGGTGCACGTCCCAGTCAACAATCAGCACGCGCTCGAGTCCGTGCTCGGCCAAGGCGTGAGCCGCCGCGCAGGCCACGTTGTTGAACAGACAAAACCCCATGGCTCGGTCGCGCGTTGCGTGGTGACCGGGCGGCCGAACCAGGCACAGAGCCCGGTCGGCGTCGCCGGTCAAGACCCGGTCCACCGCTTCGCACGCCGCCTGGACGGCGCACAGAGCCACTCGGTACGACTCGGGACTCACCACCGTGTCGGCCTCAATTCGTCCCCCGCCCTGGCTCGCCAGTGACCGCACCCGCTCGACCAGCCTCCGGCTGTGAACCCGGACCACCCGCTCCTCGGCCGCCGGTTGCACCTTCCCCGTTGGAACCCCGTCGACCAGCGAGGCGGCTTGCAGTCGTTCGTAAACAACGCGCAGCCGGTCCGCGTTCTCCGGGTGCCGGCCGGTTTCGTGCTCCGTGAAGTACCAGTCTGCCAGGACCGCAAGCTTCGACAACGGAGGTTCCTTCGCAAGCAAGACTCGGGAGGCTCAGCTCAGAAGAAGGCAACCCAGCCCGCCGAGGACCGGGCTTCGGCTGTTCGGGGCGCCGTCGCGCACTCGACCGAAGCCACTCGCCCAAAGACGCTCGAGCCCGCCGACTCAACGGCAACACCGTCACGCAACTTCCGCCTGGCTCGCGACGGCGCCGTCCGGGCGGACCCGACTCACTGCCCGGTCCCTTTCGGTAGCCCAAGAATGATTTTGAGCTTTTCCAATGACGCTCACAAGGGCCCGCCCCCAGCGGCCGCCAGTTCCCAGCGGCCGGCCCCAACGCCGTTCACAGCAACGTCTCCAGCAACATTCGAAGCTTGCGCATTTCCAAGGGTCGGTCGGCTTCCGGCACCATTTCCGGGAAAAGGTCGACCGACAGCAGACGCTTGTAGCCGTGCCGACGCAAACGTCCCACCAAGTGGCTGTAGTCCACTTCCCCCAAGCCAGTGGGAACCTGAAGAGACTGTTTCGAGGTGTCTCGCAAATGGACGTGGTAGACGTAGGGGAAGGTGATTTCCAGCGGAGCGGGCCGACGAGCACCGCAAATGTAGTAGCTGGGGTCCAGCGTCAGCCCCAAGCCTCGAATGGACTGACACAGCTCGACGGCCGTGTGAATGTCCTCGGTCAGGTCGCCCGTCCGGGTCTTGATCGACAGGCTGATTCCTTCTTGCATGGCTGCCGCCAAGAAGGCCTTCAGCCGGTCGACCTCGGCGTTGAACGGCGTTCCCAAAGGCGAGGCCGGCACGGTCAGTTGAGCAATTCGCAGCATTTTGCAGAAGCGGACCACGCCTTGGAACGTCTCCTGGTCCACGTCGTGCTCCAGGTGGACGGCTGCCGGCGTCAGGCGAACGGCTTCCCGCAGCGAAGCAACGACCTTCTCCGGCTGCGAGCAGACTTGCGACGGCTTCAGGTGGTCGCTCTTTTCATTCAGCCACAGCTCGACCTTGTCGTACTCCAGGTCCTCAATCCTTCGGCAGGCCTCGACCAGGTCCAGGTCGGCGAAGCAGTGTGTGGAAGCAGCGACAAACACTCCTTTGCGTCTCCCGTTTTCTTTGCGCGAAGCAGTCCGGTGGGTGGAGGCACCAGTGGCGAGACGTGCCGACAGAGCTCACCGCCACGCTGCTCAAAGCCTTTCCCGCCAACCAATTGCGTTCAAAAGGCCGTCGACGAGCTCTGTTGCGGGGGAGCGGTAATTTATTCCGATTGTGCCGATTCTGCAAGGCCGACGAGTTCTGTCCGACGCGACGGTTGAGCTCTTCGTACGGATTGTTCGAATTTCGACGGCTCACGTGCCGATTAAATTACCGTGAGGGTGTCTGGGGAGTGGGGCGGCCTCGCTGTGTCGTGGCCTTTTGCCAAGGGGCGAGGTTCACCGGCGAGACGGCCGTCGTCCCTCGACGTGCCTGCCAGCCGGCTCGTCGCGGCCACGGAAGGCTGAGACGGCGTGCGGCAAGACACGTTCGGTTCGCAGACGCCCCGACGGACCCGAGTGAAAAGCAGCGGCGCCTGTTTGCCCCGGTCGACGCACTCCGGCCACCACCCGGAGCGGTCGACGGAAGCAAGACGCCGACGCGACAAGCCGCGCCGACTGGCCCAGCCACCGGCGCGGCGAGCCCGTGTCTCGGCGCAAGACGCTCGGCGTGGGCACGCCGTGGCGACGGAAAAAAACGGCTTCACGAGCACCGCTCCCAGCAAGCCGCTGGACGGCGCGTCGACCGGAACGCAAACGCAAAGGCAACGTGTCGAAAGCCGACAGACAGGGGGAAAACCATGCGTAAGGTTTCGCTGTGGGTGGGGGTTGGTCTGGTCGCTTCAGGGCTCTTGTTGTGGCAAGTCGGTCGAGCGGACGCGGCTGGCCCTGGACCAAGCTGGCAGACCTCAGGCCGTCCGGCCGGTGTGCAGTTTCTTCCGGTTCGAGTGGACTCGGCCAGAGGACAACTGGTCTTCGTGCAGGGGCCACCCAGTTACGGCCACGCGGCCGAGGGACCACCGACCTTCACGCCGCCTGCGGCCGGACAAATTTGCACGGCGAGCGGAGCGGGCGCTGGGGCCCGCTCTTGCCGCCACTGCCAAGCGTCTGAAGGCGGCGTGTTGGACGGACTGAAGCGTCTGTTCGGCAACGACGACCCGTTCGTCTGCCCCCACGGCTTGCTCTGCCGCCACGGGACCGGCTGCCCCATTTGCTGCCGACCGAAGTACTGGGGACCGACTCACCACCACACGTACTACTACGCGCCGCCACGCGGGCTGGTCTACCCGCCGCAAAACCTGCGACCGGCCATTGTCCAGTACCCGTTCTACACAGTGAAAGGCCCAACCGACTTCTTCTACAACGAGT
>CAYSAG010000196.1:0-9868 GCA_964428935.1 uncultured Planctomycetaceae bacterium
GCCCGTTCGGACGCGAAGGGCCCGAAGCAGCCAACGGCTCGCGCCGTTCGCTCGGCCGGGGCGTGTCGGCCTTTTTCGCCGGAGACCGCACGGCCGTCGTCCCCGGCGGCGGTTCGGCCGCGACGTGGGAAAGGGGCCGCACGTCCGACGTCGAGTCGGGCGGCTCGGTCGAAGCGGCGGCCGCGTAGTCGATTTGAGTCGTGCCGTCCGAGCAGTCCGGCTCCGGCTCGCCTGTGGCCAGCGCCGCCAGAAGGTCCGTCGAAAGCTCTTCCCGAACCAAGTTGACGTTTTCCAGGTCCTCCAGCAGTTCGGCCGGCGTCTGGTACCGCTCGTCCGGCGACTTGGCCATCATTCGGTGCAAGACGGCCACCAGTCCCTCGGGAATGTCGGGGTTGTACAGACGCGGGTCGGGCGGAGGCTGGTCGGCGTGAGCGGCCAGTTTTTGGGTAATGCTGCCTTTGGGAAACGGCGGCAGTCCCGTCAGCATGTGAAACCACGTGCAACCGAGCGAGTAAATGTCGCTGCGAATGTCGGCCGACCGGCTGTTGCGAGCCTGCTCGGGCGACATGTAGTCGACCGTCCCGACCGTCGTCCCGGCCTCGGTCAAACGGGTCTCGTCGTCTTCTTCGACCGAGCGGGCCAGACCCATGTCGGTCAATTTGACCGTGCCGTCGCGAGTAATGATTAGGTTGGACGGTTTAATGTCTCGGTGGACAATGCCTCGTTCGTACGCGTGCTGCAGAGCTCGAGCCACCTGTTTGACAATGTCCAACGTCCGGCGGACCGGCAGCGGCCCCTTTCGCTGGACCAGCCGCTCCACGTTGATTCCCTCCACGTACTCCAAAGCCATGTACAAGTTCCCGCCCAGCTCGCCCGACTCGTAAATCGAAACAATGTTCGGGTGCTGCAGCTGCGCGGCGGCTTTGGCTTCCGCTTGGAAACGCCCCGCGTAGGTGCCGAACCGAGACTTCGCGGCCGAGAGAATTTTCAGAGCCACTTGGCGGCCGGTCTGGGTGTCGCGAGCCAAGTACACGACACCCATTCCGCCTTCGCCCAGCTTCTTCAGCACCTCGTACTTTCCGAACCGTGGCGGTTTGGCCGGAGAACCCGAGCCGCCTTCGGCCACGGGCTCCACTCGCACCGTCGTCCGCCCAATTTGGAACTCGCCTTGCGACGTCAGCTTCAGCTGCTCGACCGGACGGCCGTCCAACAAGAGCCGACCCGACGCCCCCGGCAACAACCGCACGCTGAGCACACCGTGCTCCAAACTGAGCTCCACGTGCTCGTCCGCCAAGTCCTCCTCCCACGGAAGCGACCAGCCGTGCGTCGGACGCCGCCCAATTCGCGCCACTTGGCCGTCGCGCAAAGTGTACGTCCACTGCTGGCCCGGCTCCGGACCGCTCACGTGGACCTGCACGGCTGGCTTTTTCGTGGCGTTCATTCTCGAGGTCCAAACAGCGGTGAATTCAAAAGCCCGGCCGACGGCACGACTCGTACGACGCCCTCGGCAGCTGGCCGACCGACACCGACCGCGTCTCCCGCACCGGCCCGACGTCCACTTCAACTCGGTCTTCCCGCCCGAGCCAACGGGGAACTTCCGGCAACCAGTTTCCTCGCCGCTTCTCACTTCAACCTAGCGTTTCCGCCGACAACACGTAACCCCAAAGTCCCGAGGCTGTCGGAGGCTGGGTGTTGGGTGTTTTCACCCGCCGGAGGTTTCCGACCGAGACGACGTTCGGCTCCCAAGCCGTCCGGCCGGCTTCCGCTGCGACGACCCGGCAACGACCCCGGCCCGGCAGCGACGACGCTCCGCGCTCAGCCACGGCCGCCGCGCGTCGACGAAAGACGGCGCTGGCCCGCCCCAACAAGCGAACGCTCGCACCAACCGGCAGCCGGCACGCAGCGGCCGCCGCGTCGGTCGGCACGTCCCGCACAGGCCGGACGCTCACCGGCCTGCCCCGTCGTCGACTGGTCCGAGCGGCTCGCGACGAGCCACCACCAGAAACTGGTACGTGAACAGGCTGAGGACCTGCTGGCGCGTCAGTCCGGCGACAACGAACGCGCCGACCCGCACTTGGTTGCCGGTTTCTCGCAGCCGCTCGGCGTCCAGTTGCGGGACCAGTTTCGGCACGACACGCACCAGCCGCAGTCCGGCTCCCTCCACCAGCCCTTCCGCTTCGGCCGGCGTAAAGAACCGCACGTGCGAAGCGTCCAGCAGGCCGCTGGCCTGGTACGACCACCGACCGCTCAACAGCCCTTCCACCACCGACAAGTGGCCCACGTTGGGGAACGTGAGCAAGACGTGGCCGCCCGGCCGAACCAGCCGCGCGTAGCGGGCTAGCGTCTCCCACGGGTCGTAAAGGTGCTCCAAGACGTCCAGCGCGAGCAGCAGGTCGAAGGTCTCGTCGGCCAGTCGCAGTCGTTCGGGAGCGGTCGCGTCCAAGTCGACGCAGTGGACTTCGTCCAACACTTGCCGAGCGGCTCGAGCCGCGTCCGGGTCTTTCTCGACGCCCACGTAGCGGCGTGCGCCCAGCAGTTCCTTCAGCCGTCGGCCGGTGACGCCGCTCGAGCAGCCGAGCTCCAAGACCGACTCGGCCCGGAGCTCAAATTCCCGAACCGCCTGCAGCACGTCGTCCCGCACGCACTGGAAGTACTCGGACGACGGCCGCTCGCGCAACGGGTTCCGCCAGTGCAGAAAAAAGCCGGACGACGAACGGCCGTCCGCGCTCGCAGAGTTCCTTTCGAGCGGCTTGTTCATGAACGCCTCGGTTCGCAAGCGGCTGGAAGCTCGCCGTCCGCCAGCGACAGCGGCGACCAGCCTCATGCCAAGCCTTGCCACCAACGACTGGCTAGCCGGTTCCACTTCCCTTCGACACCCGTCGGACACTTGCTGGAAACTTCGTCCGTTCTGTGCGAAGATTAGTCCCGCGCGACATTGGGCACAACGAATCGGTCCGCGTCCCGCGGGCCCGGCCGGACCGGCCTGCCTCGGCCGTTGCCCACACGGCCGTCCCCGCTCGCGCTCGACGCTGCTCCCACCCGACTCGACCGCGTTCTCCTCCGTTGACCGACCACACTGCGAACCAGGAAAGGAACAGTCGATGAAACGACCACGGTTGTCGACGCTGTTTGGGGTGCTGAGCGCGTCGTTGGTGCTGTTCGGCTTGTCTGCCCAGCGGACGGTGGCTCGCGAGGCTTCGCCCGACCCGCGTCCGAACATTGTCGTCATTCTGGCCGACGACCTGGGTTTCTCCGACCTGGGCTGCTACGGCAGCGAAATCGAAACCCCGAACCTGGACCGTCTGGCCGCTCACGGCCTGAAGTTCACTCAGTTCTACAACTGCGCGAAGTGCGAGACGACGCGGGCCACGTTAATGAGCGGCCGCTACCACCCGGAAGTGGGAGTGGGTCAGTTGCGGAATTGCGTGACCATTGCCGAGGCGTTGAAGCTGGCCGGCTACACCACGCTCATGACCGGCAAGTGGCACCTGTCGAAATCGCCGACGGAGCGGGGATTCGACCACTACTTCGGACACCTGAGCGGCGCGACGAACTACTTCTGGGGCGACGACACATTCCGTCTGGACGGCCAACCTTACCAGGTGCCTCGCGAAGGCTTCTACACCACCGACGCCAACACGGACTGGGCCATTCGGTTCTTGAAGCAACGAGACCCGTCCAAACCGTTCTTCCTTTACGTGGCTTACAACGCCCCCCACTACCCGCTGCAGGCCCCAAAAGAAGACGTCGAGAAGTACCGCGGCCGCTACCGGGTCGGCTGGGACGTCATTCGCCAACGGCGCTACGAGCGTCAGAAGGAACTGAAATTGCTGCCGCGGACGTTCGAGCTGCCGCCGCGTCCGGACGACGTCCCCGCTTGGGACTCGCTGACCGACCAACAGAAAGACCGCCAAGACCTCGTCATGGCCACCTACGCCGGCATGATTGACCACTTGGACCGCTGCGTCGGCCGACTGGTCCAGGCCCTCGACTCGCTCGGCGTGCTCGACAACACGCTCATTCTCTTCCTCAGCGACAACGGTGCCTGCCCGTTCCAACGCACAAAGCCCGAAACGCTGTCCAAGCACCTCATGCCGTGGCAACCCGAGTCGTACTGGACCTACGACAAAGGCTGGGCTCACGTGTGCAACACGCCCTTCCGCGAGTACAAGCGAAACCAGCACGAGGGCGGCATTTCGACACCGCTCATTGCTTACTGGCCCAAAGGCATTCGCAACCCAGGACGCGTCACCAACCAAGTGGGACACCTGGTCGACATCATGGCCACGTGCCTGGACCTGGCTGGCGTCGAGTACCCGACCACGTACCACGGGCAGCCGGTCGGACCTCCTCGAGGCTTGAGCCTGCGGCCGATTTTCGAAGGCAAGCAACGCCCGCCGCACGACTACTTGTTCTTCACGTTCTACGGCGAGCACAACGCGCTGCGCATCGGCGACTGGAAGCTGGTCAACAAGAATTTCCGGCCGTGGGAACTTTACAACATGGCCGAAGACCGCACCGAGCTGCACAATTTGGCCGACAGCCAGCCGGAGCGGCTCGAGCAAATGGCTCGACAGTGGAAAGAGCTGGCGGACCAGTTCGGCGTCAAACCGCGTAAGCGAGGACGTGGACGCCACCGAGGCCGGTCGAAAGGAAAATCAGCGGCGAGCTCGCGGAAATGAGCGAGCCGCTGCGCAGAGAGGCTTTTCGACACCCGACCGCCGCTCGAAAGCCTGACACTCGCGCCAGCCCGCGTCGCAGCGTGTTCGTGTTGCCGACACAAACGCCGCTTGGGCCAAAGGCACCCACCCCAACCGGCGGCTCGGCGTGCACGAGTGCCTCCTGGAGGAAAGGACACTGGTCGAAGCCGCCGCAGCGGTTGGCCCAGCAAACCGCTCGCCGGCCGTGCCAGCGCCGACCCGCTGCGCCGCACTGCGCGTCTTGTCCCGTGGGCTGAGTGAGCTGGACCAAGACAGCCTCTGGCGCAGGGACACACCCGCCTCGGCCAGCCCGGCCTTCCCCTTTGAAAGCCAACACGGCCGAGCTCGCAAGCGGCCGAACTGGTTGAGAACCTGTTCCAAAACCAAGCCGGGCTTGCGCTACGTCGTTCGTCGTGCTTGGCGCTCGCCTCACGGAAGACGGCCACGACGGAGCGTGGCCCTCCGGGCTTCCGTCGAGTCTGGCTTTGAAACACGTTCTCAGTCTTTGCGGTGGCGAATCTTGCTGCGCATGCGTCGCTTCTTGCGACCGATTTTCCGACGCCCCTTGCCCGTTTTCTTCGTTCCCATTCGGTGCTCCTTTCCTTGTCGCTTGGTCGTTGCGCTGCGTTGAACACCGCCGCCTGCCCCGAGCGGCTCCAGATTCGCAAAGCAAAACGGCCACACACTCTAGCAGCCCCTCGCACGTTCTTCAACGAGTGGCCACGACCAAGGCGTAAACGGGCCGCGCCGCGTACGGGGTCGACCCGCGTCCGCCGTCGGGGTGCCGAGACGAAGTCAGTTGCGGCGGCTCCTGCCGTCGACACGGTCCTCGGCGGTCCGAAGGCTCCAACCAAGCACCCCCTAGCCGGCAGCGACGCGCCCCGCTCCGGCCAGACCTGCCGTTTGGTCTGGCGTTGGTTGACGAACCCCGGCCGCTGGGTACACTGTGCACCAGCGAAAAAACGGCTCACGGGCTCGGGCCCTCCGCTGCTCAGTGTGAGACAGAGAAGGCGGCTGGGCGAGCGGAAAGGCCTCGGCCACCAGACGGGTCGATTGGTCCGAGCCTTGTCCGGTCGACGCCTCAGCGGGCCGGAACCTTGTGCGGCCGTTGGCTGGGGACGGCCGCAAATCGCGAAAGAGAAACACCGGCCAGTTGGTCAGGCTGCGTTTTGTTTTTTGCGGACGGTGAGCGAGTGGTTGTCTGTCGGCGTCCGCCGTCGGTTGCTTGCAGGTGCGTGCCAGGAAAGCGCGCTGGTCATCGGGAGCCGGCTCGCCTCGAGTCGGACAGGTCGGCAAGCGGACCTGTTGGTCGGTGCCGGCCTGCAGTGCGGCGGGTCTGCTCCGTGCAGTCTTTTTGGTCAGGCTGAGCAAACGGGGACGGCCGGTGTGGCCGGAAAACGCGAATGGACGTGGAGCCATGAGAAGACGCGTTGTCGTGACGGGCATTGGGTGTGTGACGCCCGTCGGAAATTCGGTCGACGAAATGTGGACCGCTTTGCGAGAAATGCGAAGCGGCATCGACTACATCACTCACTTCGACGCCTCCAACTTCCCGACGAAGTTCGCCGGCGAGGTCAAGAACTTCGACCTGAGCCGCTACGTGGACGACCCGGGCCGCTACGACTGCTGCGCTCGACACGTTCGCTACGCCATTGCTGCCGCCGCTCAAGCTGTTCAAGATTCGGGCATTCAGGACGCCTCGGTCGACCCCACTCGAATCGGCGTCTACCTGGGCGCCGGCGAAGGTCAGCAGGACTTCCTGCTGTTCATGAACATCATGGCCGAATGCATGGGCGAGGACGGGGTCGACATGGCTCGGTTTGCCGAGCTGAGCGTGGAGCGGATGAGTGGGCCGCGTGAGTTGGAACAGGAGCCGAATGCGGCGGCCGCTCACCTGGCCGGTCTGTTCAACGCCCAGGGGCCGAACGTCAACATTCTGACCGCGTGTGCGGCGTCCGCTCAGGCTCTGGGCGAGGCGACGGAACTGATTCGCCGTGGCGACGCCGACGTCATGATTTCCGGCGGAGCTCACAGCATGATTCACCCGTTCGGCGTGACGGGGTTCAACCTGCTGACGGCTCTGTCGACTCGAAACGACGACCCGCAGCGAGCGTCTCGGCCGTTCGACCGGGACCGCGACGGCTTTGTGTTGTCCGAAGGGGCGGCCGTGCTGATTCTGGAAGAGCTGGAGCACGCGAAGGCCCGAGGAGCTCACATTTACGGTGAAATCACCGGTTACGGCTCCACCAGCGACGCCTACCGCATTACCGACATTCACCCGGAAGGCCGAGGTGCGGCCGCGTGCATGAGACGGGCGCTGCAAGACGCCGGCCTGAACACCGACCAAATCGACTACATTAACGCTCACGGAACCAGCACGGCCGTCAACGACAAAGTCGAAACCATGGCCATCAAGCAGGCTCTGGGTGCGGACGCGTACAAGACGCCGGTGTCGAGCACCAAGAGCATGATGGGACACTTGATTGCCGCAGCCGGCGCGACGGAAGCCATTGTCTGTCTGTTGGCCATTCGGGACGGACTGCTGCCGCCGACGACCAACTACGAAACCCCCGACCCGGACTGCGACTTGGACTACGTCCCGAACCAGCCGCGCGAGGCTCGGGTCCGGAACGCCCTTTCCAACAGTTTGGGCTTCGGTGGACAAAACGTGTCGTTGGTTCTTTCCGAGTTCCGAGCCTGACGGCCGGCGTCGCAACTGGGACGCCGGCACTCGGACCGAACTGGCCTCTGTCGCACGACCACACGTCGTTGTCTGCGGTCGGACGAAGGAGTGCCCAAGCCCGGGCCGCGCGGCGGGTCGGTCAAGCTGGGCAAAGTTCTGTCGCAACCGCCGAGCGTGCAAGACCGACGTCGGAAATTCGCCGTTGAAAAAAGTCCGGGTGAGCGGGCTGAGCACGCTGCGCGGCGAGGGGCGGAATGCGGTGGTCGTGTGAGACGACCAATCCAGCCAGTGAAGGCCAGTCAGTGTGAACCCGGGAAAGTTCAGCCAGCGTGAACCAGCGTGACGGCGGGGTGGGGTTGTGATTGGGTGGGTCGCAGCCATTTTGGGGCTGTTTGTGTTGGCGGAGGTGGCCGCCAATTGGTGGGCCGTCCGAATTGTTCTGTCCATGATTGACGCGGCCCCGCCTTTTCAGCCCGCGGCTTGTCCGGCGACCGAAGAGGGACGGCCGGTCTGCTTCGAAACCAGCGACGGCCTGACGCTGCGCGGACGCCTCTACCAGCACGACGACTTCCCGCCGCGAGGGCTGATTGTTTTCTGTCACGAGCTCGGTGCGGCTCACTGGTCGGCCCTCTGGTACGCTCGAGGCCTCTGGGACGCGGGCTTCGACGTTCTGGCCTTCGACTTCCGCAACCACGGACAGAGCGACAGCCTGCCGGGCTACCGGCCGCTGCACTGGTTGACCTGGTACGAGGTGCAAGACGTGCGGGCGGCCATTCGCTTCGCGGAACGGGACGAGCGGTTGCGGACCCTGCCGTTGGGGCTGTTCGGAATCAGTCGAGGTGGTGGGGCCGCGCTGGTGGCCGCGGCCGTCGAGCCGCGCGTGCTGGCCGTCGCCTGCGAAGGTGCCTTTGCCATGGAAGACGTCGTCTGGCACCACAGCCAGCGTTGGTTCACGCTCTACGCCGACCCGCGAATTCTTTCGTGGATTCCGAACTGGCACGTGAAGCTGACCATGCGGCTGGCTTGCTGGGTCAGTCAGTTCCGACGCCGCTGTCGGTACCCCAGCATGAGACGGCTTCTGTGGCGTCTGCGAAACCGGCCCGTGCTGCTGATTTCGGGGGCCGACGACAGTTACGTGCTGCCGGAAATTGCTCGCGAATTGCTCGCCAAAACCGGACACGGCGACGAGGCTCTGTGGGTCGTCCCGGGAGCCAAGCACAACCGGGCTCGCGAGGTGGCCGGCGAAGAGTACGACCGCCGCCTGTGCCAGTTCTTCGACACTGCGTTCAAGGCCGTGCCGGACCAGTCGGTGACCGAGACGGCCGGCGTGTGACGGCCGACCCGCGACGAGCTCGAGCTCTTGACTGCCGGCCGCGGGTCCGACTCGCGAGCCGTCGCCGGAACAAGACCCGTTCTCGCCCACCGGCCGCCTTCCGCACGGCCGAACGCTGCGCCAGCCCGCCGACGAAACGCGGACGGACGGATCGCACTTCCGGTCCACAAGTCGCTTCGGCCCGACGCCGAGTCTTCAGCGCCCTTCCGGGCGAGCCCCGACGGCAAATGGAGCGAAGCAGGCGCACGTCGACGGACCGCGATCATCCATGGCGGGTGGGGCGAGCCGAGCATCGCGTTCAGCTGCACGAACCGGTGAGAGGCAGAGTCTCCAGACAGGTCGACCTCGTCCCGCTCTGGGTTCCCGAACGGGGGCTCGACGTCACTCCGATCTGGTCGCTCTGCCCGTCGGCGGCGACACCGTCACCGTGACAACCTCGGCGGCCTGGTGCTCGAGCGTGCCGGTGACGACGCAGCCGGGGCCCGGTTCGATGGGCGGGCAGGGGCCGAGGGTGAGCAGCGTCGCCGGCCCGGAAGCGCCAAGCTCGGGGAGCTTCAGTTCGATCGTGGTGTCGACGGAGACGGCTTCGTGGGTCGTGCGGTCGGCCAAGTCGGCGTCCACGGCCACGCCGGCCGCTTTCAGCCACTTCAGCGGACGGAGCAGCTCGATCCGCAGCTCGCTGCCGTCAAGTTTGGTCATGCGCAATGTGAGACGCCGCCATGTGGCCGGGTCCGGTTCGGAGGCTTGGGCCAGCGCTTCACGCTCGGCGTCCGTCAGCTCCGGATTGTGAGCCAGCACGCGCTGACCGACGCGGATTTCACAGATTGGTCGGGTGAGTAGGTCGCGCTCCGAGTCCTGTGCCCGAATGCAGCGGCAGACCTTGGGTCACCCGTGGTGGCTCGGTCGGGAGACCGGCCACAACGCGACGAGGCGGGGCCCCGCTTTGCGGGAGCGTCACGTTCCCGGCGGCGGCCGCGGTCGGCTCGGCGGAACCCGACACCGACGCCACGGCCGCGTCCGGCCCCGTCCGGCCGAGCAGCTCGTCAGGCACCGACTCCGGCGCCGCCTTCCAGAAACACCAGCCCGCCAGCAACACGGGCAACAGCCACAGGCAGCGTCGCAGCCAGCCGAGGCCGAGCGGCTGCCTAGTGG
>CAYSAG010000197.1:0-9817 GCA_964428935.1 uncultured Planctomycetaceae bacterium
TTCGCCCGGCTGATCCCGTCTTGTCCGCCCGACCTCCGTGCCCATGACGGGCGAAATCTATTCACTTCCGCCCGATCAGCCGACATCACTTCGTCCCATGGCGGTAAACAATTACCTCCGGGCTTCACCTTTCAGCCAACACCGTCGTGACCTATACTTTCAGAACACGGCTGTTTTCGTCCCGGACGGCTGGGTTTTGTTTTGGGCTGAGCAACTGGTTGGAGTGGAACGCCATTTGGGCCACCGACAGCCATGCTTTTTGAAGACTTCGAAGAAGAGCGACAATTTCGCGAGGCGTGGGAGTCGGTTCAGATTGCCCGCTCGATTCCCTACACGCTGTTCACATTCGGCGAGACCGTTCTGCCGTACTATTTGGTTTTGGAGCGGGAACGGGGGAACCGTTTGGTGGCCATTCGGAAGGGAGAGATTCGCATTACGCGACCGCTGATCATTACGCCCGAGTCTGCTCCGCCGGAACTGCAGAATTTTTTCGAGTCGGCGGAAGACGAGCAGGTGGTCGAGTTCTTGTTGAAAAGGACGGCCGCGTTCAACAACCTGAAGCTGCTCAACCAGTGCGGTCCCGAACAAATCGTGACGGACAGCGTCCAGGAGGCCGTCGAGAAGCTTAGTCGCCAGTTAGACGAACAGGACGAGGACCGCGTGGCCATTCTGACGGCCCCGGAGCGGTGGGCCGGCGTGGCACTGATCAAGTACGCGGCCGAGCGGGTCTGGGCGAGCGCTCCGGGGAACATCCAAGAGCTGCGTGAGCGTGGCTTCTTGCCGTGAACGGGACGGGCTCGGCGAGCTGCCGGGCGGTTTGCCGCCAGCGACGCGAGCGGTTCGAAGGGAGCAGCCTTTCGAGTCTCGCTGCCGGCACCGTACGGACTGGTCTGCACCTTTCGGCCCGAACGGGACTGGCGGCAGCCGAGAGACGCTGGTGTCACGGCGGCCGAGCCTTGAGCATTTAGCCGCTCATTCCTCGACCCACCGCCACAGCTCGTCGGCCAGCGCCCGGAGTTCCGGTTGCCCGCGCACTTCGGCCAGCAAAGCGTAGGCGTCGGCGTGGTGCCGTTTCAGTTGCCAGGTGAGCATGGGGCGAATGAGCGAACGGAACAGACGGCAGCGGCGGCGGCGAACCCAGGCGGCGGTTCCGACCAGACCCGCACCGACCAGCCCCAAGTACCAGTACCAGCCGCTCCACCCCACGCCGACCACCTCGGCCAACACCACCGCGGCCAAGTACGTGACAAACGCGCTGGCGACGACGGGAAAAACGCTGACCGACCTCAGCCGCTCGTTGGCCTGAATGAGCCGTCCGGTCAGTACCGGGTCGTCCAGCAACCGCCGGCTCGTGACGTCTTCGCGAACAAACGGCTCGCAGACCAGCTCGCCGTGTCGTCGAGAAACAATGACCGATTCGCCCTCTTCGGGCAAATATTCGGCCAAGTACTCCAGTTCCTCAAACGGAGTAAACATGACGCCGCCTCGCCTTGCACGCCTGAATGGAGGCCAAGAAAGGAACTCTCGAACGGACCCTTTTAACTTTACACAAGGCGGTCCAGGACGTCCATGATTTTTTCGAGGTTGTTTTCCACGACGACCGGCCGGTTGGCGTACGCCGCCCGTTCAACGCCTCGACGCCTTAACACCTCGTCGACGTGCTCGGTGTCCGAAGAGTGGTAGGCCACCGTGACGTTCGGGTCTTTCAGCTGGTGGCCCGTCAACACGCAGACGACCCGTTCGTCGCGGCCAATGATTCCCTCTTCACAAAGCTTTTTCGCCCCGGCCACGCTGGCCGCACTGGCCGGCTCGCAGCCGAACCCGCCCGCTCCCACGCGCGCCTTGGCGTCCAGAATCTCTTGGTCGGACACTTCCCGAACGACGCCGTCGCAAACCTCCAACGCTCGCAGGCACTTCAGCAGATTCACGGGACGGTTGATTTCAATGGCCGACGCCAGCGTGCAAGCCCGTTCGTCGGCTTCGTCCATTCGCCGGAAAAAAGACTCGATTCGAGCCAGGTCGGGCCGGCCGCCGTTCCAGCGGACTTTCTCCTGTTCGTACAGTCGGTACAGCGTGTTAGCTCCAGTAGCGTTAATGACGGCCAAGCGAGGCAAACGGTCCATCAGTCCCAGGTGCTTGAGCTCCGCCAGGGCTTTGCCGAACGCGCTGGAGTTTCCGAGGTTGCCGCCCGGAACGACAATCCAGTCCGGCGGCTCCCAGTTCAACGCCTCCAACACTCGGTAAACCGTCGACTTCTGGCCCTCCAACCGAAACGGGTTCAGGCTGTTGCACAGGTAGATTTTTCTTTGTGAACAAACCTCGCGGACTCGACGCAGGGCGTCGTCGAAGTCCCCCAGAACCTGCACGGTGACAGCGCCGTAGTCCAGGGCTTGCGACAGCTTTCCGAACGCAATCTTGCCGCTGCCGACGAACACCACCACTCGGAACAGTCCCGTCGCGCTGGCGAAAATGGCCAGCGACGCGCTGGTGTTGCCGGTCGACGCGCAGGCAGCGACCTTGGCCGCCACCATTCGAGCATGCGTCGAAGCACCGGTCATGCCGTTGTCTTTGAAACTGCCGGACGGGTTGAGCCCTTCGTACTGCAGGAAGAGCCGCCCGGGGCGCAGGCCGACGTACCGTGCGACCACGTCGGACTGCCGCAGTTGCGTCTGGCCCTCACCAATGGTGACGACAGCCTCGGGGGGAGCAAACGGAAGCAGCTCCCGGAACCGCCACACGCCGCTGAAGTCCAGCGGGTTGCGCCGGTTCCCCCAACGGCTTTCGAAGAAACGCAACGACTCCGGGACCGGCACGCGGTCCCACTGGTAGTCGACGTCCAGCAGGCCGCCGCACGACGGGCAGCAGACCAGCACCTCGTCGACACCATAGGTGGCTCGACAGTCCGCCAGAATGCACCGCTGAAAGGCAACGTCGGGGAAGTTCATGGAACTACGCGTCAGCAAAGGTTTCCCGTTCGGTCAGCACCAGACTCATTTTGTCGTCGGGCAATTCAGCGCGGGGACCGGTCTTTGTGGCTGTGGTTTCTCGACGGAGCTGGGTAGTCGAACAGCTCGCGCGGCCGCTGCGACACGAACCTTGAGGTCGGTGGCCGGTTCGTCAACGCCGTCCGGCCTCCACGCTGCGGCTCCCAGCCGGAGGGATTCTAACGAAGCCGCCCGCGCCTTGGCAGCGCCGGTCCGAACGTGCGGCAGGCAGCGAGGCGGAGCTGGCGGTGGAAGGGCGTCTGGCAAGAACGTCCGGGCGCTCGCAGCTCTCAGTGAGCAGAAGCTCGCCCGTTGGACCGTTTTCGAAGTTCGGCGGCTCGAGATTCCAAAGCGCGTTGCTTGCTGCGAAGCCTCGCCAGCGCGGCGCGAGCGTGCGTGCGCGTGGCCACCAGGTCGGCCACGGCCAGCACGACAATCCACAACGTGACGGCCAACACGACCAACCAAAAGACGGTGGCAACCTGAACGCCCTGCCGCCAGAAGAAGGGAGCGTCTCCGAGCGGCAGAAGCACGCCGAGCAGAGCAATCATGCCTGAAGTTTGCAGTCGGCGGCGGTAGCGAGCTCGGTAATGCCGGCGGTCCAGCTCGTCGAGCCGTTGGTCGGCCTGTTGCCGCTGCCACGCCCGAGCATGAGCGGCCATCATGCAAAGGCCGGCCACGACCAAGGCCGCACCCACTGCCAGCGTCACCCACCAGTCGTTAGCCATTGGTGCCTCGCGAAAAATGGAACACGCCGTGAAACGCTGGGACGTCCCAACGACGACCGGTCCGCTCCGGCAGCCGCGGCTCGAAACGCCCGCCGCAAACCAGCCCAGCTCCCCTCGACCGACAAACCTCCGCCGCAGACGTTTGCCAACCGGCCGGCAGCGGCGAGCGGTCACTTTCGTTCCACCGGCGGAAGCTGCGCGATCCATTCGAGCACAACGCGGCCGACTTTGACAAGGCTCTGGCCGGAACACGCCGTCGGCAAGTCCTGGGTCGTGTGCCAGTACGGGTAGTCGAAGTCAATGATGTCCGTCGTCGGAATGCCGGCCGTTTCGTTGAGCGGAATGTGGTCGTCTCGGATTTCCCATTTCGTCTGCGGAATGAATTCACGCACGCCGAGCCGAGCGGCCGTGTTCCAAATGCTGCGAGTCAGGTCGCGGGCGTAGCGAACGCTGTTGCGTTCCATGTACAAGTTCAACTGCCGGTCTCCGACCATGTCCAGCAGAACGCCGCACGAGTAGCGGTGCGACGGCGGCGACTGCTTGTACTGGTTGGCAAAGAAAGTGGACCCCAGAAAGTACGGGTCGTTCTCGGACAAGACAAACTCCTCGCCGTCAAAAAACACGAAGTCGACCCCGAATCCCCGCTGACCGACCGCCTGTCGAATGTGGTGGCCCAGTTCCATCAGCAACGCCACTCCGCTGCCGCCGTCGTTGGCTCCAATGAACCGACCACGCGGGTTCAGCCGGTCACGGTCGGGGTACGGGCGTGTGTCGTAGTGGCAGCAGACCAGGATTCGCTGAGTGGTTTCGGGGAACCAGGTGACAATCAGGTTCTGCAGCCGGGCCGGTGCGCGGGTCAGTGGGTGAGTCGCCGTGAACGGTTGAAAGTCCACGCGGGCTCCGAGTCTGGTGAAGTGGTCGGCCAAGAGAATCTGTTGGCGAGTCATGCCCGGTGAGTCGCTGGGGCGAGGGCCGAGCCGACAGACCTGCAGTAGGTAGTCGTAGGCGCGGTCCGCTCGCAGACGCGGCCGCGGTTCGGCCGCCTCAGCCCGGGCGACCACCGACGACAGCAAAGACTCCGGCGCAACGAAGACTGGTCGGGCCGACCGCCCGCGTCGCTCGGTGTCCAGCTCGGCCCGTCGGCCAACCAACCACAGTGCCAAAGCGCCGACGGCCAGACACACCGCGACCCAGGCCGCGCCGGCACGACGGCCGCCGCGGCTTGGTCCACTCGGTCGACTTTTCGTCGTTCGTTGCTTGCGGGACATGCCTTGAACTACCTCCTGGCCGGCCTGTCGTTCGGACCGCCGGTCCTCTTACCGACGGGCGCGGTGGCCTCGTGGGTCCGCGCAAGGTGACGCTTGTGCGAACCACGGGACGTTGCTCCGACAGACGGTTGCTGCGACGCGGCCGCTCAGCGGGACGCTCGTCTTCTCGTCCCGGAGCTCCGACCCTTGCCGGGCCGAAAAAAAGTGTGCCGCTGCTCCTGTTGGTCCTGCAACGGCCGGCCCGCGAGCAGCACAGCCAGTACAGTGCAGGTCGGTTACAGTGCAGGTCGGTCGCTTTTGTCGAGCTCGACCTGTGGAGTCCGCCCACCGCGACGCGCCGACCCGAACCGCTGGTCCGCGCCGTTTCGGACGGCTCCGAAAAAGCCGGCCGAGGCCCGCGCCGGCGCAAACCCGCTGCCTGACCGCCGTCCTGTTCGCTGCCGGAAGCAACGCACTTCGCGGCGTCGCCGTGGTCGCGACGCGAAGGCGCTGTCTGCAAGAGCTCCAGCTAAGAAGCGAGCGTCCGGCTTGCCGACGAAGCTTCGCTCGGCGCCAGCAGACACGACTCCACGCGACACCCGAACGGGCACCGACACCGACCGGCTCAGCCCCGACGCCGCATGTACTTCCGAATGATTTCCGCGGCCACTTGCGTGGGGTCGGGCTGTTTCTCTTCGTCGCCCTTGCTCTCGGCCGGCTCTTTTTCTTCCTTCTTTTTCGGCGGCTCTTCTTTCACTCCGGTTTCGGACGGGTCGGGCAGCCGGACCGGAGGCAGGTCGACGACGACTTTCTTGGTCGGGGTCGGCTGGACGGGAGCGGCACCTTGCTGAGCGACCTGCTGCAATTGCTGCTGGAGCAGTTGCTGCAGAAGTTGCGGGTCAATGACCGGCTGAATGGGCTGCGTGGGTTGGACCGGTGCCGTCCCTGGTGGGACTACCCCAGCGGCCGGTTGCGGGACGGCGGCTTGAGGTTGCGGGGCGGCTCCGGGCGGCACGGCCGGTTGCGGGCCCACGGGCTGCTGGGGCCCGACGGCCTGTTGCGGTGCGGCGGGTTGTTGCGGAGCGACCGGCTGTTGCGGAGCGACCGGCTGTTGCGGAGCCGCCGTGGGCGGTGGTGGCGTTGGAGACTCGACGCCCGTCGGCGCGGCCGGTTGTCCCGCTGGCTGTCCCGTTTGTGGGGCGAAAATGACCGTCGTGTCGCCGGACAGGTTGACGGTCTCTTGAGTCGCCTGGTCTGGGGCGGGCACCGCGGTCGGCGGAGGCTGCGGCGGAGCGGCCGGCTGGGCGGTCGGAGGTGTGGCAGGAGCCTCCGTTTGGGCAGCCGGTTGCTGGGGCGCTTGCACCTGCTCGTGAATGACCACTTCGAACGTCAAGTCGCCCACTTGAATTCGGTCGCCGCTCTTCAGCACGACTTGTCCGTGAATTCGCTCGCCGTTGACGTACGTGCCGTTGGTGCTGCCAAGGTCGCGGACGCGAACCGAGTAGTCGTCAAGGAGCAGGGCACAGTGGTGACGGCTGACCGACTCGTCTTTCGGACGGAGGTGACAGTCGTGCTCGCGGCCAATCAAGAACTTGCTCGTGTTCAGCGGAATGACTTGCCCGTCCTGTTTGCCGCCGACCGCCTTTAGCTCCGCTCGCAACATTTTCCCTCTCCCACACCGAGTTTTTTCGCGACGACTCCACAAATACCCGGCGTCCGCGAATCCGTCAAGCTCGGCCCCGCCAGCCACCGCTGGACTGCCGGCAACCCGTCTGCGTCCCGGCCGGGCGACGAGCAGTCGCCTCGACTCGCGGAGCCTTTTCAGCCCCCGACCGAAATGCCCTCACAAGCCGTTCCGGCCAAAAGACCCGTGCCGTCCACTGGCTTCACGGGCCGGGAAGCGCCGACGCCGTCTTCAGAAAAGCGAAACTTTCCGCCAACCTTGGACGTCCGCCGTCTCTCCCACGACGCTTCCGCCACAAGAACGCTGGGCGAGTGGGAACGCTCGCCGAACCGTCCGCGAAAAAAGTTCATTCCTGCCGACGGCCTCGAGCGGCAACTCGGGCTGGTTCCTCACCGGAGCTCAAAGGACGCACTCACGCCAGCCACCGACGCTCCCGGGATTCCCTCTCGGCAAGCACGCCGCTCCGCCGCCCGTTTTCCCAACGGTCAGCACTCCCGACGCCGGCCTTTGCCTCGGCTGAGCGGAAAACTGCGGCAACCACAGGCGACTCAGAAAAACAGGCAAAATGACGTACGCGCTAAGCTAACGCTCGTCTTGCCAGTTGTCAATAAGAGTCCAGAGCGTGGCAGGCGAGGAGCGGCGCGGTGCGGTACGGCGGGTCTGCGCCGGCGCCCGCCTTCTTGCTACTCGCGACGCAACGACGCCAGCAACTCCGACGACGTCGCCTCGCGCACGGCCAACAAAGCCGACAGCAGCCCGACCACCAAGACGGCCAGCAACGTAGCAAACAGCGTCTTCCAGTCCACGTCCGCCCCAATGCTCGTCAGGTGAGGAGTCATGGCCGCCAGCGCAGAGACCGTTCCGCCCAACAGGCCCCACGCCAGCAGGGCGGTGTTTTCCCAAAGGACCAGCCAGGCCAATTGGCCGCGTCGAAAGCCGACGGCCCGCAGCAGGGCCAGCTCGGCTCGTCGCTCCAACACGTTTCGCAGCAGAACCGCCGACAGGCCGAACGTGCCCAGCAGCAAGCCCAGACCGCCCAGTACGAGGAAGGTCGACAGGTACGTGTTCTGCACGCTCAAGAATTCGGCCAGACGGTCGGCCACCCGCTCGACGTCGAAGCCGTACGGAGCCAGCCGCGTCTCCAACAGCACTTGCAGTCGGTCGGCCTCTTCGTCCGACAAAGCGGCCGCTGTGTCGGTCGACCCGGACGACTGGAAACGTCGGTCGCCAATCAAGAAGTACCGGTAGCCGGCCACGTCCGGGAAGAGCTTCAGAAAGTTTTGCTCGGAAATCAACAACACGCCTTGGAAAACGCTTCCGTTCAACTGGCCGAGGATTTTCAGCTTGACCGGCCGGCCGCGGTCGTCTTCGACCAGCAGCGTGTCGCCAATGCCCTTGTGCAGGCTGTAGAGCAGCGTGTTCATGTCGCCCAGGGCAGGAATGGTTCCGTCGTTCTGAGGCTGTTCCAGCAGCTTCCATGGGTTCTCGGCCCGTGTGTCGGCGAAGGCAAACCCGTCCCGTTCGACCAGCTCGCGCGGGACCCCCAGAATGGTCGGCCTTCGCGGTCGGAACAGGTTCAAGCAGCTGGCGTCCTCGCCCGGCTTGACGCGGAACGACACGGCCAGCATTTTCTCGAGCAGCCGCCCTTCGGGCGAGCCGGCGGGAAAAGTCAGGTCGAGCTTCTCGCGGCCTTCGGGCGTGTTCAAGTTGTGCAGGACCGGCACGGCCGATTCGGCCACGAACAGGAAACCGCCGTTGCCGGAGTGCAGTTCCGGCTGTTCCACGGCCGGGTTTCGCCGTCCGGCCGCAACGGCCACAATGACGAACGTCGCGGTGGCGACCAAACCCGTCGACAGCACGCTGCGGCGTCGGTTGCGGCCCGCGTTGCGCAGAGCCAGCCGGGCCAGTCCTGCCAAGCCGCGTCCTCGGACGGCAAAGACGCGGTCGGAGTCGAGCCAGGCAGAAAGACCCGCCAGACACGCCGTCAGCAAACACAGGCCGACGACGAAAAACGCCACCACTCGCCACGACAAACCGCCGAAGGCTTCGGTGGCTGGCACCAGTCCCAGCAGCGACGCCGCCACCAGGACGGCGGACACCGCCACTGCGGCCGTCGCCACTTGGCCGGCTCGACGAGCCCGCCGTTGCTGAGCGGCGGCCGTCAGCGCCACGTCCGACACCCCCGCCAGCAGCTCCCGCACGGACAGCCGTCGCAACCCACGAAAGCTCCACCACACAGCCGCCAACGCGGACACGACCGACACGGCCAAGCCGGTCAGCACGCTCGTCGGCTCCACGTGCAGCAGCAGGAACCGCGTCCGAATGGCTTCGAACCACCACGTCTTCAGACCGTGAACCAGGACCGCCGCGTAGCCCACCGCCGCCACTTGTCCCAACAGCGCCCCCAGCACGACGACCGCAGACCCTTCCAGTAGGAAGAGCCGACGCACTTGTCGAGCCGTCAGGCCGACGGCCAGCAGCAACCCGACCTGAGCCGTCCGCCGCTCCACCGTCAGCCGAAACAGCAGTCCAATCAGAATCAATGCCGCCAGAATGACGAAGAAGCTGAAGCCGAAGAACAGGCCGGCGAAGTCCGTGGTGCCGCTGGCCGCCTCCAACCCTTCGTACTTGACCGCTCGGAACGCCAAGCCCAAGCGTTCCGGCTGCACGGCGCGAGCGACTTTCTGTCGAAGCTCCTGTTGGAACTGCTCCAACTTCTGGCCCGCCGGCGGAGCCACTCGAACCGAAGTCACTTGCCCGTAGCGGTTGCCCCAAAGCCGCTGGGCCGTTTGAAGGCGGACGAACGCCTTGGGCGTCGCGCGGTAGCGGTCCCAGTACTCTTCGTCGCGGTCCGTAATTCGGTCCAGTTTCATTGGGAAGGGCTGCTGCCAGTGAGCCACGTCGTCGGCGTCCGTAATTCCTCGAACCTCTGGCGTCAGGACCGGGTCTTCCGCCACGGTGCCGTCCAGCGCGACCACGCCGCACACCTGGAACCGCTGCTCGCGCTCAGACAGCTCGCGGTGCGAGCCCACGACGTAGTAAGTCAGCCGCACCGTCTGGCCCACTTGCACGGCCAAGTCTTCGGCCAGCCATTGGTTCAACACAATTTCGTCGTCCGAGCGCGGCGGCCGGCCAGCCACAAACCGGAAGGGACCGAAAGGCGGCTCCGTCTCG
>CAYSAG010000198.1:0-9799 GCA_964428935.1 uncultured Planctomycetaceae bacterium
ACGGCCTCATTGCCGCCCGCGGCAGCCTCTTCCTCTCCCTCCGCGACGGTTCGCTTCTGTGCCTGGGAGGGTCGAAAGACTAGGAGATTGATTTGGTCACGGTCGCGCCAACGCTTCCGCCTTGAGCCGCTGGACGGCCTGCGACCAGCCGGACAGCGTCGGGTTTTCCACGACGAAAAAGAACGCAGGCGGCGCGTCGGCTTGCTCGTGGCGTTGGCCGGGCAACAGTCGTCGGTCGACCCGTCGACGCAAGTCGGCGTGAAAGCTCCCGGGAGGGTCGACCCAGTAAGAGCACTGGAATCCGGTGTCGGCTTGGTACCAGCAACCGATGCCGAGCCCGACTTGCCGGTCGGCCCAAACGCCGCCCCGGCGGTAGTAGTTGGGCACGTTCGGCTGGAGCGGTGCGTCGTTGGCCGGGGCGCCGCCAATGGACGGCCGGAGGAAGTGAAAAACCGACCCGAGACGCCACGGCTGCCGGTCGGTGTTCTGCACCCACAGGCATTGACTGGCAATCCAACCAGACGACCGACGTGGAATCCAGAACCGGAACCGAGTCCGGTAGCCGCGCGGACCGACGACCTGACTGGCCGCTGCCGGCTGTTTCGCGAACTCCATTTCAACCACCGTGACCGAGGCGCTTTGCCGGACGTCGACAATGCGTGCCGAGTCCGGTTCGACCCAGGCGTCGTCGGGCAGTTGCTCGTGGATTAACGGAAACAACTCGCCCAGCAACGTGCTCCCGTTCCACAGACGCCACGCTCGGCCGCCAACCGGTCCTTCCAGTCGCAGCGGACCGGTGGTCAGCGTGAGCCGCTGGGGCAGGGGGGCGGTCCAGCGGTCGGGCAGGCTCACCAGCCAGGGCCTCAACGGCGGCGGAGACCACTTTGGAAGTCGCCCCGCGCGGTGCAGCTCGTAAACGCGCCGATTCACCCGCCGTGCCGCCTCCGTCAGTTCCCGGTACGGCTCGTCCCGTTCGTTCACCAGCCCGTAGTTTGTGTCTTCCGGAAACGTTTCGGAAATGCCCAACGCCGGTTCGTCGACCCACATGAAAAAGTCGGAGCCCACAAGAAACGGCAGCGAGAACAGCACGGTCTGGAAGTGCGTGAAGCAGCGAGCCCGTTGCTCCTGTGTGTCGACCCGCATGCCCGCTCCGTGTCGACACGGCAACCCGCTGTCCAAAGCCGGAAAGCTCCATTCGGTGACCATCAGCGGCTTGTTCGCTCGTCGGTGGAACTCGCGCACCTGCTCGATGAACGACGAGGGCACTCCGGCGTCGACGTCAATGCGCGGGTAGGTGTTGAACGAAACGACGTCGCAGTAGCGGCCGGCAATGTCCCAGATGTCCGGAGCCGTACCGGCAAACCGGCAGCCAAGAATCAAGTGGTTTGGGTCGTACCGACGAACCGCCTCGCGACACGTCTGGAAGTAGCGCCGGGCCACCAACCGAACCCAGTCGCGAGCGATTTGCTGAGCCCGTTCGGTGCGCGGCGGTGCCGGCTTGGTGTGCTCGGCCAACGCCTCCCAGTCCGCCACACGCACGCCCCAGTGCCTTTCGAACTCGCCCACGTCCGTCAGCCGCTCCTTCAAGAATTCGACCCACGCGCGTTTTGCCGAGTGCCCGGCCGGCTTTTTCCACGCCTCGTCAAACAGCCCCCAGGGCCGGTGGTTCTTGCCGAACCATTCCAGTTCGTTGTCGAGGAAGTAGCCGACGAGCCAGGGGTCGTCGCGGACCGGCCGGCAGCGGCTGCGAGCCAGCTTGTCGCAGTGACGCGGCCACTTTGGGCTGAAGACATTGGGAAAACCGGTCCAGGTGGTCTTCGGACACAGGTCGTCCATGCCGGCAAAGGTCGAACCGAACGACAAGAACTCGATGTGAGCAAACCGCCGGTAGCGCAGGCTGACGGAGTGTCCGACCGTCAGCGTGTTGAAGCCCCAGTCGGCCAGCCGCCGAGCGGTCGCTTGCGCCCACTTCTCTTCGCTGCCGTACTTCTTCTGCACGTTGCGGCCGTAGGGCGCGTAACCGAGCTTCTGACACCAGTGACCCTGGTAGCGCACGTGGTCCGTTCCGACGACGTAGAACCCTCGGCCCTTCGGGTCAATCAACCACCAACGCCCGTCAATCCGTTTGGTGTAGAAGAAGCCGGTCGGCTTTGCCATAATGCCGGCGAAGCCGGGGACGGCGTACGCCGGGTACGAACGGGCCGGCGCCGTGGGCGTCGGCACCAGCTGAGACACTTTGACCCCCACGTCGTCAAACCGGGCTGAGAAGCCGCCGCAATGCAGCGCCGGCTGACCCGCCGTGACCGCCGGACCGTCCAGACGGAAGGCAACGTGTGCCTTTTGCCCGCCGTCGGCGTCGAAAACAAACCCGTCAATTCGGTCGCCGGTCAACGTCAACTTCAGCCGGTACGGCCGCCCGTATTGCCAGTCGAAGCCGGTGCCCTGGAATGCGAGCGGGGTCAGGCGAGTGTCGGGAGCGGTGTGAGCCAGCCAGCGGCCGTCCAGCATTTCGGAAAGCTCCACGAAATGGCGCTGGCCGTCCTTGGTCGGGGACTCGACTAAAGCCAGATGCCAGTAGTTGCGGCCGTCCCGGCACACGGCGATGCCCGCGACACACCAATCGAGGCCGCGACGTCGCTGCAACGTGACAGTGGCCTCGACCGTGACTTGCCGCCCGTGGGGAGCCTGCTCCAGCCGCAAGAACGAATGCTGCGCGGCGTCGAAAACCATTTGCTGGTCTCGCACTTCCCACGCGACCGACTCCGCGTACCAAACCGGCTCCCCCTCGGTTCCGTCCGGGTAGTCGAACCCGTCGGTGTGAACGTACCCGCCGCTTCCAAGCACCACCATTGCAACCCAGCAAACGAACGCGTTCATGGCTACCCCTCACGTCTAGCAAGTTTCGGCCCGCCAGCGTGGCCTCGTCCCAACCACCGGGCTCAGCCCGTAGCCGACGGCGACAGAAACACAGTCTGCTGCGGGCTCGGACCACGTCTGCAAAGCCTGTCGAGAACGACCACCCCGCAAGCCTCAACCCGACCGACGTTCTCGGCAAGCCGTGGTCGCGACAAAGCGCGACCCGGCAGACGCCGAAAACAGGGTATAATTCTGGTCGGCCCCAAGCGACAGTGTGGCGTTTTTCGGTGAGCGCGGTGCGGCGCGTGCAGACGCTTGACCAAAACAGCGCGGAGTTGGCGGTCGCTTGAAGGCCGGGGCCGGCGGCGCAAGGCCGCAGCCGCTCGCCACCAAGTCTCAGTTGGAAAGGGAAACAGTGCCCGAGGTCGCTCGCTTCTTCGGCATCATTATTCGAATGTACGCAGAGCCGGGCGTTCCACACCATCGGCCGCATTTCCACGCTTACTACCAGGACTACGCGGCGGTGTACGGCATCGATCCCATTGAACTGCTGGGGGGCGACCTGCCACGAAGGCAACAGCGGCTGGTCGAGGCGTGGGCTGAGCTCCACCAAGCCGAGCTCCGGGCCAACTGAGGGTGTCCGGGGAATCATCTGCGTTTCTCCAGGAATTCGCGAGTGTTGGAGCGCTCGGACGCGTCCTCTTGGGTTGGCCTTGAGACACGAACCGTCAGCGGCCGCGACGGAGCGCGGCCCTCCAATTCCGCGACAATCTTGGCCAACTGGGAGCGGTTGCAAGCCGGTCAGCCACCGCACAAGATTGCTCCGCTCCGGTAGAAAGGGCCAAAGCATGAGACATCGGATTTATCGTGTCGTTCAGGTCGAAATCGTTCGGCCCCACACGCTGCGGGTTCGGTTTGACGACGGCGTCGAGCAGGTCATCGATTTTCGGCCCGTGTTAGAAGGCCCCATGTACGGTCCTTTGCAAGACGAACTGTTGTTCAATCAAGTCCGAATCGATCCCGAAACTCACACTCTGGTGTGGCCGAACGGCGCGGACTTCGATCCCGAAACACTGCACGACTGGCCGGACTACGCAGAAGCAATGACGCGGATGGCGAAACAGTGGGCTGCGTCCAAAGACAAGGTCAAATAGACGCGGCCGGCCTTGGACAAGTCGCGCAGCGCACCGGGCAGTGGCAAGGGCATCGGTCTGAGCTGCCGCACCGCTTCAGCAGACGCCGCAGAATGCCCCAAAAGAACTCGAGCCCGTCTTCCGGTTGGTTTTCGGCTCACGCCTTGGCGAAGGGGCCGGTTGGGGAGCCCGGAAGGTCGGAGAACCCTTCGGCAACGCTTTCGCGAATGGCGGCCGCTGCGGTCAGCACGTCCTCGCGCGTGACGTCCAAATGCGTGCACGCTCGGAGCCGCTGCGGCCCGACGGCTCCAATCAGCACGCCCTTCGTCCGTAGCTTCGCCGACAGTTGGCTGGCGTAACCCAGCTCGGGCGCCACCTCGAAAAACACCATGTTCGTCTCCACCGCGTCGACGTCGACGCGAATGCCATCGATTTGAGCAATCTCCTGAGCGAAGGCCTTGGCGTTGTCGTGGTCTTCCCGGAGCCGCTCCACGTGGTGTTCCAGCGCGTAAATGGCCGCCGCGGCCACAATGCCGGCCTGCCGGAGTGCTCCGCCCAACAGCTTCCGCACGCGCCGGGCTCGAGCAATGTCCTCGGCCGAGCCGACCAGAATGGAGCCCATGGGACAACCCAAGCCTTTCGAGAAGCAAATCGAGACCGTGTCGCAGTAGCGAGTCACCTCGGCCGGAGAGTAGCCCCGGGCCACCACCGCGTTGAACAGCCGAGCCCCGTCCATGTGCACTTTGAGACCGTTCTCGTGAGCCCACTGGCAGACGCGGTGGACCTGTTCCAGCGGCCACGCTCGACCCCCGCCGGCGTTCGTCGTGTTTTCAATGCAGAGCAGCCGAGTCCGGCACAAGTGCTGGTTGTCGGCTCGCACCTTGCCGACCAAATCCTCGACGTCGAACAGTCCGCCGCGGCCGCGAATCGGACGCCACATGACCCCGCTCAGCGCCGCCGGCCCGCCCGCCTCGAAGTTGACCACGTGCGACGTCTCCTCCGCCAGCAGCTCGTCACCCGGCTGACAGTGCGTCTTGACGGCCATTTGATTCGACTGCGTACCGGAACACGCGAAAACGGCCGCTTCCTTCTGAAGCAGCTCGGCGACCATGGCCTCCAGCCGGTTGACCGTGGGGTCCTCGCCGACCATGTCGTCGCCCACTTCGGCCTCGGCCATGGCTCGACGCATTTCCTGCGTCGGCTTCGTCACCGTGTCGCTCCGCATGTCAATCAGTCGTCCAGCCATTGTCGCGGTCTCCTGGCGTCCAATTGCTCTTGCCTTCGGTCGTGCGCCCAGTCTCGGCGCCACTTTAGCTTCTGCGACGACAAAGGCTCAACGGAAGGGTGGCGGTTAAGGGGGAAGGGGTGAGGGGTGAGGGTCGAGGGTCGTGGCTGAAGGTGCGTCGGTCGGCGCTCCGCTCTGGTGTTCGCATTCACGAGTTGACGGGAAGAAGTTTCTCGGCACGGCGGCCGGGCGGTCTGTCCTTCGGCTCCGTTGGCTTCGCAGTTGGCGCTTCGGGTTGGTAAACTGCCGCGGGCCTGTAGCCGGGCGACGAGCGGCACCGACGTGTCCTCGACGTCCCGCCGCGCCCCGGCTGCAGAAACAGAGAACCGAGACGACACCAGTCAAGAAGACAACGACGCGACAAACAGGGGGAAAAATGGCAGCCTCGGAACAGCGGCTCCGAATCGACCGAATCGACTGCCGTCGCGACGACGCGGCAGCCGCACTGGCTCGGCTGCGCGAAAAGCTCAGCCCGCGCGGCGACATTGTTTCGGAAGCCAGCCGTCGCCGGACAATGGAACTGTTCGGCCAGCCGCTTTCGCCGCAACAGGTGGTCGAGCGGATTTGCGACGACGTGCGTCAGCGTGGCTTGGCCGCTCTCTTGGAGTACACGAAAAAGCTGGACGGCCGCGAGCTGACACCGCAGACGCTGCGTGTGACGGCCGAAGAGTTGCAGGCGGCGCACGCCTCGGCCGACCCTAAGCTGCTGCAGGTCGTCCGCCACGTGCGGGACAACATTTTGGAGTTCCAGCGGCGCATTTTGTGTCAGACGGTGTCGCTGGTGCGGCAGGACGGAGCGGCTCGGGTTGAGCTGCGACAGCGGTACTTGCCGCTCCGGCGCGTTGGCGTGTGCGTGCCGGGGGGAGCGGCCGCCTACCCGTCGACGGTCCTCATGACCGTCGTTCCCGCCCAGGCGGCCGGCGTCGCCGAGATTGCCGTCGTCGTTCCTCCAACCCAGTTCGGCGGCTACAACACCGACCTGCTGGCCGTGTGCCACGAACTGGGGGTCGACGAGGTTTACCGTGTCGGCGGAGCTCAGGCCGTGGCCGCTTTGGCCTACGGCGTGGAAGGCATTGAGCCCGTCGACAAGATTGTCGGGCCGGGCAACTTGTTTGTTGCTTTGGCGAAGCGGTACGTGTTCGGCGAGGTGGACATTGACAGCATTGCCGGGCCGAGCGAGGTGGTCGTGTTGGCCGACCAGACGGCTCGCGCCGACTTCGTCGCCAGCGACCTGATTTCCCAGGCCGAACACAGCCCCGGCTCGGGCGTGTTGATTACGTGGCACGAGCCGCTGCTGGACGCCGTGCAGGTCGAGCTGGAGCGGCAATTGGAACGGCTCAGCCGGTGTGAGCTGGCCCGACAAAGTCTGGAAGACTACGGCGCGCTCATTCTGGCCCGCGACGAAGACGAGGCCGTCCGGCTGACCGACCTGCTGGCTCCCGAGCACCTACACATTTCGGCTGACCAACCCGAACGGCTGTTGGAGCGGGTGCAGAACGCGGGAGCCATTTTCTTGGGCCACTACACACCGGTCGCCTTGGGCGACTACGTGGCCGGGCCGTCGCACGTCCTCCCAACGGGCGGCACCGCTCGTTTCGCTCACGGTCTTTGCGTCAACGACTTTCTGAAGCAGTCGTCCGTCATTTGGTACAACCGTCCGGCGCTGCAGGCCGAAGCCGACGCCGTGCGTTTCCTAGCCGACAAGGAAGGCCTGACCGCTCACCGAGCCAGCGTCGACGTTCGACTGAGCGAGCCCCGTTAAGGCGAAGCGGACGGAATGGCCAACGCTGAGTTGGCTCAGAGCGCCTCCGGGCTCGGCTCAAGCAACGCCAGACAAGCGAGTGAGTGAGTCGGTCGGCTGGTTCGTCCGCCCGTCTTTCGGCGGCGTTGTCTGACCATGGGACCGCAATGACAGAGCGGTGACACAACAAGCCAACGCGTGGCCGAACAGGCAGCAAGCGTGCGTCGACCGGCCGGGCACCGAGCGGCAGCGTTCGAAGACGCAAAACGAAACGCTGGCTAGTTGGTTGTGTGTCGTGAAGTTTTCGAAGTGGGTGTGTGGAAACGCGGCCCGAGTCCGAATCGAAATGGTTGCTGACCGACCGCACAAGCCTGTCGCGTCGACCGACTGCCAGCCGCCGCGCTGCAGCGAACGCTCGCGTTCCGCCCTCATCCCCTCGGGTCCTCTGCCTCCCTCTGGGCCGCGCGTTCGCGAACCTCGGCCCGACGTCGCCCTGGGCACGTTGTTACTCTACACCGGAGCAGCCTTGACCGTGCTGGTTGTTGTGGACCGAACAAGCGGCCTTCCGTTTTCCATGCCGGCTTTCTGGTACGGAAACTGGTGGCTTTGGCCGGCCTTGGCGCTGACGCTGGTTGTCGGCGGTGCCGCGTTGCTGAAACGCGCGGCCCCCCGACGTCGCAACTGGAGGCCGACCGTTCCCGGCCGTCGGTTTGACCGAGCGGTCGTCTACACACGCCGGAACTGTCCGCTGTGCGACGACGCCTTGGCCGTGCTGCTGAAGTACGCTCCGTACTTGCCGCCAATCGAAGAGGTGGACGTGGACTCGAACCCCGAGCTGGCGGACCGGTTCGGCGAGTGCGTGCCGGTGGTCGAGCTGGACGGGAAGGTGCGTTTCCGCGGACGGGTCGACGAAAGGCTGCTGCGTCGACTGATTGAGGGCACGCCGCCGGCAGCGAGCAGCCGGCCCGCGTCGTCCGGCTCCGACCGCACCAGCGGTTCGCCCGGGCGCCAGGCGGCTCGACGGGAGAGCGGTGAATGAGTCCGTTGGAATTCTTCCGCACGTTGGGACTTTTCGTCCGGCACCCGCGTCCCGGGCTGGTGAAGGTCCGACTGGCCAAGACGTTGGGCAAGGAGCGGGCGGCCGAAATCTACGAGGCGTTCGTGTTCGATTTGGTCGAGCGGTTCCGAACCACGGCCGACCGCCGTGTGCTCGGCTTCGCCCCGAACGAAGTGTTGGTGGAACGTTACTTCGAGGTGCTTTGTTTGGACGACTACGTCCTGTGGGCTCAGCCCCCCGCCACTTTGGGACTGCGAATGCAAATGTTTTTCAACGAGTTCATTCACGGACCGCACGACCTGGTCGTTCTGGTCTCGTCCGACTGTCCGACTTTGCCGGAGGAGCGGGTGTGGCAGGCGTTCGAGCTGCTGAAAGAACACGACTGCGTCGTGGGACCGGCCGTCAGTGGCGGTTGGTACCTGGTGGGAATGCGAGGCCGGTGCTGGCCGATTTTCGAGGGCGTGGCCTGGGGCGGGCCGACGGCCCTGCGGCAAAGCGCCGAGAAGCTGGACCACCTTCGAGCTCGCCTGGCACTACTCGAGCCCTGGTACACGGTCGACACGGAGGAAGAGCTGGAGTTTCTTCGGGGTCACTTGTCGGCGTTGCGAGCCGCACGAAGCCCGCTGAGGTCACCGGTCACCGAAGAAACGCTCGGCATTGGACAGCGCCGCAGCTGAGGGACGTTGAGAAGCGTCGGTCGCGGGTCACACTTCGGGCTGCTTCTGCTGCAGACGTCGTCGAGCGTGTTCGCGGGCCCGGGTCAGCGTGGGGCCCACGGAGTTTTGCGGCATGCCCAGACTGCGGCTGATTTCCTCGTAGGACTTCCCTTCCAAGTGGTGCTGGCGCAGAACCTCGGCTTCCCTCTTGGGCAGCTCCTTCAGCACTCGCTCGACCGCCTCGCGGCTTTCCAGTCCGTTGCCGTTGTCCGGCGTGTTTTTCTGCAGAGCAGCCACTTGGGCAGCGAAGCGCTCTCGCACGTCCTGAGACTGCCGCTTCGTCAGCTCCCGCACGACCACTCGCCGAGCCACCACCGTCAGGTAGGTCGCCAGCGAGCTTTTTTCGCGGAACCTTCGCAGGACAGCGAAGTCGTTCTCCAACAGCGTCAGGAAAATTTCGGCGCACAGGTCGTCGACGTCGTCCTGCGACAGTTGCACGTTGCGACAATGAGCCGTGTGGTTAATGACGTGCAAGAACAGACCGATGAACCGGTCCACGAAGTCCTTCCACGCTCCCGGTTCCCGGGCCAAGCAGCGGTTCAGCAAATTGCGGTCGATTTCGGTCAGTGCCACGGGTCTTTTGCCTTCTGCGAACCTGGCCAGCGCAAGCAGTCCACACGTTCGCGCCTGCCACCGGTGCCTGAGGACTGCCAGTGTTTTCAGCCGGAACAGGGTAGGGGGGACTGCCGAGGAAGTGGCCGTTCCGGGCAACGACAACCCAGCGCCGCTCACGGACGCGCCGTTCATGGGGAAATGTAGGATTTGACACCGCTGAAGGCAATACGGTTCTGCACGAGAAGTGGACGGCCGTCACTCGCCCCTTTCGCGCGTCGCCCCTCGGCGCGGGCCCGTCCGGCGTTCCCTCGGCAGGCCGTCGCCTGCTTTGTGCAGGCCTCGCTTGCTTTGTCGGCGGCCGGAACGCAAGCTGGTAGTCGGTCTGGGGGTTGCCTGCAAATGCGAGCGCCGCGGGACGCGTGACGCGGACGCGACGGACCGCGTCCCACCGGCGCG
>CAYSAG010000199.1:0-9697 GCA_964428935.1 uncultured Planctomycetaceae bacterium
CACGACCCCCTCCCGCTCCGCGCCGACCTGGTACGGCAACCTGCTCTTGCTGGATGCTTGACCGCGTTCCATTATCCAGCGCCGCAACAAATGAGCAAGAAAATTCGCACTGGCGGACGGCGAAGGGACGAACGGCACCGCGAGTCGCCTCATCTCAGCCGAGGCCGCCCAGCCGTTCGTAGTCCTCGGGGGTGTCGACGTTTTCCAGCACCGACCGGTCGTCGACTTCCAGCTCGACCACTCGCACGTCCGGCTGCGTCAACAGCCAGTTCAACCCGTACCCGCTCGGAATCCGCTCGACCCGTTCCGCCAGTGTCCAACGAAACAAGGTCGGGTGTCCGCGTCGACCGCGGAAAGTCGGCACGAGCACGTCCGCGCCGCTCGGCCGCCAATGCTCGAGCAGCCGCCGCACCGTGCGTGCCTCCAGACGCGGATGGTCGGCCGGTGTGAGCAGCCACGGGTCGTCCGGACCGAGCGACACCGTTTGCCCGACGGCTCGCAACGCCAGTTCGACGCTGTGCCGCATGTCGGTCGGAGCCGACTCGGGAACGACGACCCAAACCGTCAGACGGTCCAGCACCGCGCGGAGGGCTCGGTCGTCCGGCCGCACCACCACGAACACATGCTCCACCCCGGCCGCCAGCAGCGACTCCACAAGGTGCTCGATCAGCGGCTTGCCGGTCCACGGCAGGAGCAGCTTTGGTCGTCTCATGCGGCGACTGCGGCCAGCGGCGGGAACCACGGCAACGACCTGTCCCCTAAGGCTTTGCTCCGGTTGCGGCGTCGGCGGTCCTTGTGCGGCCATTTGGTTTGTTCCAGAACGAGCAGTCTTCGGACTCGGGCCAGCCACTGCTCCGTCGCGGCAACCTGTGGCTGCGTTTGATGGGCTCTTCTCCGTCAGCCACTTCGTCCGTCGAGCAACCACTCGCGACGACGTCGTCGACTCGTCATAATGACGCCACTTTTTGGCACGTTGACAGGCCGACCGGAGCGGGGCGACGCGGCTGGCCCCGTTCCACACACCGACGGCATGTTAGCAGCCGAGCGGCGCAAAAAGGAACCGGTCAAGAAGACGGTCGTGCCGTCCAGCCGGCGACAGGTGTTGGGTCGAGTGGAGCGGTACCTCTACGACGGACCGTCAGCCACACAGGCGACGACGAGGCACGGACCGCGGCGCGGGGGGACCGGCTGTCCGGTCGGCGTTGTCCTTCCAGCTGACAACTCGACGCACCATGAACTGGGAAGAACTCATCCGCCACTACGGGTACTACATTCTTTTCCTCGGAACGCTGCTCGAGGGCGAAACGATTGTCATTGTGGCCGGTTTTTTCGCCCGGCGGGGTTACTTGGACTTGTGGTGGGTGATTCTGATCTCCTTCACCGGAACGTTCCTGGCCGACCAAACGCTGTTTCAGATTGGTCGGGTTTACGGACCGGCCGTCTTGCGTCGCTGGCCGACGGTACGAAAGGCGGTTCACCGAGCGTGGCGTCTTTTGGGGCGGTTGCAGAACACGTACATTTTTGGCTCCCGTTTCCTTTACGGCCTGCGCACCGCGACGCCCCTGGCTCTCGGTGCGGCCGGTGTGAAGACCTCTCGGTTCGTGCTGCTCAACGGCAGCGGCGCAGTCGTCTGGTCAGTCCTTTTCCCGCTGGTGGGCTACAGCATTGGCGTGGCCTTGGAGACGTTGGTCGAGCGGGTGAAGCAGTACGAGTTGATTGTGACGGGGGTGTTGCTGGCCGCGGCCGCGGTGGCACTGGTCGTCTATTGGTTGCGACTGAGGAAGCAGCCGAACGGGGAAATCGGCGACGTGTTTCCGGCCGACGAACTGCCCGTTCCCCCCGACGACGCACCGGCCGACGACCACCGGCAAGGGCCGTCGGCGAGCTGACCCGCCCAGCGGCGTCGCTCACGACACGCCCTCACCACCTGCTGCAAGCGACACCACTCGACCGGCCGGTTCTTTTCTGCCTTCGCCCGACCCGAGCCTTTTCCCGACGGCTCTAGTCCACCAGCCGGACCGTGTCTCCGCGACGAACCACGCCGCCTTGCGTGACCGTTGCGTAGACTCCCACGTGGCCTTGGTTGGTTTGGGCGGCGGTGCGCAGAATGCCTGTGTCGGGAGGAAGGTCGCTTTGCGCCAGCGTGGTCATGACACAGCGCGGGCACGGCCGGTCAATTTTGAGACGCACCTCTCCGCCGATGGCCAGCGTTCGGCCCACCCAGTCGTTCTCGACAAAGTCTGCCTTGTCCGACTCGGGTCGAATCACCAGGTTCGGCCGAAACCGCCGGACTTCGAATCGTCCGTCCGGGTAAGCCGCTCGCAGCCGGTCCAGCGTGGCGGTGGTGAGCACGTGCACGGCAGCGCCGTCGAAGAACGAGCCCGGCGGAAGAGGCTCGTCCGTGACCGTGTCGCGGTGGTCCAGACCTTCCACGTCCGGCCAGTACTCCTCCAACTTCGGCTCTCGCGGCGGCAGTGACTCCAGCGTGACCTCCCGCCCCAGCGTCTGCGACAGAACCTGGTCGACGTGCTCCGACGAGCTGAGCACGGTCGTCCCGTCCGGCAGCGTGATTCGCACGGGCGGCACTGGCCCGCACGCTTCGGGCGGCTCGACAAACGCCGCGCGAAACTCGAACAGCCTCGGCCATTTCTTCGGGTTCTTCGCGCTGACCACCTTGCCGGTCTGGCGGTCGAGCAGCGCGTAGACGCGGTCGCCGACCAAACCCCGCTCCGTCACACGGACCGCATTCAGCTCCTCGCCCAGCATCGACTTGACCGGGTACCGCCACACGGCGACGACCGTCCCCACGTTGATTCCGTCTTGCATTCTTCCGCTCCTTTGCCTTCTTCAAGCCGACGTTCCAGCCGGCCCGGCCTCGCAGGTGGGCCGCTCGACCGACTCAAGCGTGCCAGCGCGCAAGGCTCGCCGCCACAAAACACAACTTCTGGAGTAGCGAAAAGACGACGCCGACGCAAGCCACCGGTCAAGAAACGGGCGACCCCCGGTCGGCCGTCCGTCCGGACTTCCTGTCGGACGGCGGCTCCGGTCCGTTGCCGCGAATGACAATCAGCCGGTACGTTGCCTCCAGCGGCCGGTCCAGGTCGGGCGGAATTTCCAAGGTCCCGTCCGGCATTTCGATGGCCACCACAATGGCACCGAACCGCTTGCGGAAGTCGCACTCGCGAATCGACTTGCCCAGAGCCGACAGGGGGACCATCCAACGCTCGGCCCGAGCGGCCGGTTTGGGCGCCAACGCTCGAAGCAGACTGTCGAGCTGAGCTTCCTGGTCGATTGGCACCAGGCCTTGGTACTCCTCCAAGACGAGTCGTCGAGCGCGGTCAATTCGCTCGGCGACGGCCTCGAAGACTCGGCGGCGAGTGAGCATGCCCACCCACCGCCGCGACTGCTTGTCTCGCACCACCGGCAAAGCGCTGGCGTTGTGCAACCGGAACAGTTCCAGCGCGTGGTACAACTCGCTCTCCGGGACCAACACCGGTGTGTCTTCGGTCATGATGTCCACGGCCAGGACCATGTTGGCCAGGTCGCCGTCGTTCAGGTGTCGGCGGAGGTCGGGCAGCGAAATGACTCCGCACAGGCGACCGTTGTCGACGACCGCAAAAGTCGGCTGCGAGCCGGGCTCGATTTTCTCGACGATTTCTTTGAGTGTCGCCGCCGGGCCGACCACGTAAGGCCAGTGACGGTCGGCCACGTCGTCCACACGCCACGACTCCAGCAAGTGCACAATGGCGTCGGCGGCGTGGACCGGCGAGTCCGCCGCGGTCGGAACTTGTTCCGGGTTCAGTCCCCAGCGTCGACCGACGACGTACGACGAAATGCACACGACCATTAGCGGCACAATCAGTCCGTAGCTGCCGGTCATTTCAATGACCATGACAATGGCCGCCAAAGGGACGCGCATGCTGGCCGCCAGCACGCCGCCCATTCCGACGGGAATCAGAGCCTGACGCAGAGTTTCGGGAAAGGTTCCCGGAAAGAGGGCTTCACAGACCGCGCCCACCAACGCGCCGCTGGCGCCGCCCAGAAAGACGCTCGGTCCCAGCACGCCACCGGCCGCTCCGCTGCCCACCGTGCAGCTGGTGGCCAAAGCCTTCGCCGCAACGACCAGCGCGAAAAGAAAGGCCCAGTCCCACCACGTTCCGTCCGGTCGCCACTGGAACAGGCGCCCGTCCATGGCCCCCTGAATGAAGTGGTAGCGGTTGTCCATGACGGCGGGCACGACGCACGCCAGAACACCCGTGGCCAGACCGCCCAGTCCGGCTCCTGCCCAACGCGGCAACCGAAGCCGCGGCACCAGTCGGCGTTCCACCAAGTCGAAGCAGAAGTAGAACAGAATGCTCACGCCACCGCACAAAGGGCCCAGCACGGCGTAGGGCAGCAGCTCCAGCGGCGACGAAAAGACCAGCTTGTCGGCGTCTTTGAGCAGAAAGTGACCGTAGCCCAGGAGGGCCATGAAAGTGGAGTAGCCGACGACCGAGGCCACAAAAGACGGAACAATCGCCTCCGTCTCGTAGTCCGGCTCGCTGTACAGAATGCTGACGGCAAACAGAGCGCCGCCCAGCGGACAACGAAAAATGGCTCCCACACCCGCAGCACAGCCAGCCACCAACAGCACACGCCGCTCGCGCGGCGAGACGCCAAAGCTCGCCCCCACCGTCGACCCAATGGCCGCGCCCAATGCCGCAATGGGACCTTCTGGCCCGGCCGAGCCGCCGCAAGCAATGACCACCACACACCCGACGGCCCCCACCACCGCCGGCCACAGCGGCATTTGACCGTGGCCGTGGTGAAAAGCCCGCGTCAAAACACTGGTGCCATGCCCAACCGCTTTGGGAGCCAGCCACACAAACAGAAGCCCGGACACCAGGCAGCCCAAAGCCGGAAGCAACAGCACCGCCCAGCGGAACTCGAACAGTTCCGGTCGGTCCGCGTGGACGTGTCGGCCGGCCAGCCAGTCGAAACCTTCCTCAATGCCCCACTCCATTGCCGCAGCGCCCAGCCCGGCCAGCAAGCCGCACAGCGCCGCCAGCGCGATTGGTCGCCCCCACGGCCCGAGCAAAGCTCGCAGCAGTCCCGCCGGCGTGTGGCCAGCAAACCGCGCTGTCCGAAAACCGATCAACCCGCCCTCTCCGGAGTTCTCGAAACGCCTTCTCGTTTTCCGACGACCTGTTCGTTTTCGAGGACTGTCCGCTTCGAGCCGCCTCTAGCCAACGACACACTCGCGAACGCAACCTCCGCACAACGCCAGACCTCCAGTCGCTCCTTCGCGCTGGCCGGCCCGAACTTCCCCGGCGTTTTTCCGCGTCGCAATTCGTTCGGCCCGGCATTCTTTCGGTCCGGCCGTTCGGTCCGCGTTTGCGTCCTGCCGCGTTCGCTGGCGGTCACGCCCCCCGCTCAAGACGCGGCCCGACCCGACAAGCCCCCGCTGCCTGTGCGCAGGCGTCGCACGCTGGAGAAGACCTGCGTGGGCACAACACAGGGCTGACGCTGCGGCTCAAAGAGCCTGTTGGTCCGTCGTTCTGGACCCGTTCACCCGGCTGTGGGCGCCCCGTCCCCGTTGCGTCCGGTTGCAAGAGCCGGTGCCGCAGCCATTCACAACAAGCCTCAGCAGAGCGGTCCGGACTGTCCGCAGACGTAACCTCCTCGCCGGCGAACAGCTTCCGTCGCGTGACCCCACGAAGGCGAATTGTAGAGCGAACCGAACGGCTCTACAATCGCACGGCTCGCCGGTCCGAACACGTCCGCGCCCTTCCAACGCGTCCGCTCGCACAAACGTAACAACAACTAAAGCGGGGACGGACCACGGCCGAAGTTCAAACCGGCACCGGCCCAGGAAGGCCGGCGCGTCGTGCGACGGGAGGCCCCCCAATGTCTCGCAAACTGCTGCACATTTTCCGCAACAACCCGCTGGGCCGAGAAAACCTGTTGCAGTCAGTCTACCTGTGCCAGAAGGTTCCCGAGCTGGAGCTGCACGTGCACTTCCCGGAGCACACGCAGTGTTTGCTCATGTTGGAAACCGGCGTGCTGACGCTGGACCTCGACGTCACCTACACGAAGTTCCGGGAAACGGCTGAGCAGCGAGCAACGGAAATTCTTTCGAAGTCGAGCGTCTTGTGGCACAAGGTCGTGCCCGAGAAGTTCACGTCGGCCGGCCTGGACCAGCTTCCTGGTGACTGGGACGTGCTGGCCTGTCCGCGCGTCATTAGCGAGTCGCTGCACCGCATTGGGCTCGGACGCTTGGGCCGCAAAGTCCGTTCCCTCATTCAACTGGCCACTTTCCCCGTCTTCATTCCCAGCCTGTGCGAGCGACGGTGGGACCAAGTGGTCGGCTTCTTCGGCGGCTCGGACTTGGCTTTGCGAGCGGTCAAGCAAGCTCTCAGCTTGGCCGAGCAGGTGGACGTGCCCGTCACCATTTTCACGCAGCGGGACGAGCACCATGAGGTGAATTACCGGGAACGGCTGGAGCAAACGGGCGTCCTGGAGTGGCTGAACCGACTGGGCGGACGCTGGGTGGTTTGGAACGGGCGAGCCATGGAAGAGAACCTTTGGGACGTACCGCCCTCGGCCCTGGCCGTCGTCGGCGCGGCCGACAGCTCGCCCGTGCGCGAGTTCTTCTTCGGCAGCAAGTTCGAGCTGATTCAACGGACGCTGCCGAACCCGCTGCTGGTCATTGGCCCGAAGTGCACGAGGCTGCTGTGAGCGGCTCGACGACGCCGGGACGCTCCTCAACCCCACGCACCGAAAAAGACGTTCGAGACGCTCCGTCGTGGAACGCAACGACTGAGCGTCGCGGTTTGCCACGACGGTCCCTTCTCTTCCGGACGCGTTGTTTCTTCCGGACGCTTCAACCGCCGCACGGTCAGACGGTCGACGGCACACCGGCCCAGCCGCGTGCCGGGAGGTCGAGCCGCTCGTGCCGGGACGGCAACCCGCCCGTGCCGGGACGGCGACCCGCTCGTGCCGGGACGACCCATTACACCGCGTCCAGCGCCGACAGGACGTCGTTGGGTAAGGTGAACAGCTCGTCAATGACGTCGCCGTCGGTGTTAATGAGCGTGTCGGTGCCGGTGCCGCCGTTGAGCGTGTCGCGGCCGGTTTGACCGTTCAGCAAGTCGTCGCCGTCCTCGCCCAGCAGCGCGTCGTCTCCCGGACCGCCCAGCAACGTGTCGTTGCCCGCTCCGCCCAACAGCGTGTCGCGGCTGCTGCCGCCCAGCACCAGGTCGTTCCCCTCGCCGCCGTTCAGGCCGTTCCAACCGCTGCCAGCCTCCAGCGTGTCGTCCCCGACCCCGCCAATCAGCGAGTCGTTCCCGTCCCCGCCGCGAATCGAGTCGTTTCCGTCGCCGCCGCGGAGCACGTCCGCACCGCCTTCACCTAGCAGCGTGTCCGCCCCCGGACCGCCCTCCAACGTGTCGTCGCCCGGACTGCCCACCAGACTGTCTCGGCCCGAACCGCCCGCCAGCCAGTCGCCGCCCGGCGTCCCGCCGCCCTCCAGCGTGTCGTCGCCGTCGCCACCGACCAGTGTGTCCGACCCCGAACCGCCCGACAAACTGTCGTTGCCCGACTCACCCACCAGCAGGTCCCGGCTCACACCGCCGCTCAGCGTGTCGTTCCCCGCACCGCCGAACAGCCGCGTCCGAACCCGGTCCGTAATGATCCAAGCCGACGACAACCGGTCGTTCCCGTCGTGGCCGAACAGGTCAATCCGAGCCGGCGGCGACGCCAGACCCAACAGGTTCTGAACGCTCAACACGTCGTCGCCGCCCAGTCCCCACACCTGCACCACCGACTGCACGTCCCCGGCAAACCGCAGAACCGACGTCCCCACCTGCACCTGCAGCCGTCCGCCGCTCTGCGTCACCGTCACCGTGTCCGAGCTGTCCGAACCAATCACCACCACCCGGTCCGTCCGCTCCGCCTGCTCGAACACGTCCGAGCCGTCCCGGCTGGTGAACACCAACCGGTCCCGACCCGGCCCGCCGTCCACTCGGTCGCCGCTGCCGCCCTGACCCTTCAGGAAGTCGTCGCCCGGACCGCCCTGCAGCGTGTCCTTCCCGCCGCTGCCCAGCAGAATGTCCCGGCCGCCCAGGCCGACCAACCAGTCGCGGCCCAAGCCGCCCACCAAGAAGTCGTTCCCCTCCGTGCCCACCAGCGTGTTGTCGCCGCCCGAGCCGCCCAGCAGCGTCACCGACAACCACGGGTAACCCCGAGCGTCCAGCGAGTCGTCGCCCGCACTCCCCACCAGCGACGCCCGCTCCAACGACACCAACGCGTCCTCCCCCACGCCGCTCATGCTCGACTCGGTGAAGCTCACCCGACCACTCACCTGCTCCACCAAGTCGTCCACCGCCTCGCCGCCGTCCAGCACGTCGTTGCCCGCACCGCCCGACAGCGTGTCGCGGTTCTGGTTGCCCTTGACCGTGTCGTCACCCGAGCCACCGACCACCGAGTCGCGGCCCGACTGGCCCTTCAGGTAGTCCGAACCCGCGCCGCCCAGCAGCGTGTCGTCCCCCACGTTGCCGAACAGCTGGTCGTCGCCCAGACCACCGTCCAACAGGTCGTTGAAGAACCCGCCGACCAGCGTGTCCGAACCTTCCAAGCCAGACAGCGTCACCGGACCGCCGAACGACCCAGCGTCCAGCACGTTGTCGCTCGGACCACCCGTCAGCCACGCCGACTCCAAACCGGCCAACTGGTCCACGCTGCTGCCCACCAACTGCGTGTTGGTCAGCGTGAAGTCCACGTCGGCCGACTCGGTCAACTGGTCCCAGCCCGTTCCGCCGTCCAGCGAGTCGTCGCCCGCCTGGCCGCTGAGCGTGTCGTCGCCCGAGCCGCCCAGCAGCGTGTCGTCCCCGTCGCCGCCCAGCAGCCAATCCGGACCGCCCTGACCTTGCACGTAGTCGTGGCCGGCTCCGCCGTCCACCGTGTCCGCTCCCTCGCCGCCAAACACCTGGTCGTCGCCGCCCTGGCCCAGAATCGAGTCCGCTCCTGTGCCACCCACCAGGCAGTCCGGTCCGGCCGAGCCGACCAGCGTGTTCGGACCCGCCACGCCTTCCAGCGTCACCAGGCCCAGCGTGAAGGCCGACGCGTCCAGCACGTTCCCGCTGGGACCGCCCGTCAACCACGCCGACTCAACGCCCGCCAGCGTGTCCTGTCCCTGGCCGGTCAGCAAGGTGTCGGTCAGCGTCTGGTCGGCGTCGACGGCCTGACGAACCTGGTCCTGGCCCGGACCGCCGACCAGCGAGTCGTCGGCCGCGCTGCCAATCAGCGTGTCGTCACCGGCCGCTCCGTCCAGCGTCACCGGTCCCAGCGTGAAGGCCGACGCGTCCAGCACGTTGCCGCTCGGGCCGCCCGTCAACCACGCCGACTCGACGCCCGCCAGCGTGTCCTGACCCTGACCGGTCAGCAGCGTGTCGGCCAGCGTCTGGTCGGCGTCGACGGCCTGACGAACCTGGTCCTGGCCCGGACCGCCGACCAGCGAGTCGTCGGCCGCACTGCCAATCAGCGTGTCGTCACCGGCCGCTCCGTCCAACGTCACCGGCCCCAGCGTGAAGCCCGACGCGTCCAACACATTGCCGCTCGGACCGCCCGTCAGCACCGCCTGCTCCACGTTCACCAACTGGTCCACGCCCTGGCCAATGACTTGCGTGTCCGTCAGCGTCTGGTCGACGTCGGCGGTTTG
>CAYSAG010000200.1:0-9679 GCA_964428935.1 uncultured Planctomycetaceae bacterium
GCAGGACTCGAACCTGCGACCTCCACGATGTCAACGTGGCGCTCTAACCAAACTGAGCTAATCGTCCGAAGCGCGCAAAAAGTTTACCCGCTGGGGGCAGTGCGTCAAGCCAAAATGGAGCGGGTTTTGAGCGGCGTCGAGGCGTCGGGTGGCCGAGCAGGCGGTTTGGAGCGGCGAGTGAAGGGAGGTTTACTTGGCCAGCTACGGCGGTCAGCGCCAGCTGGGAGGAAGGCCCGCGGTTTGCAGCTTCAGTCGGTTGGCTCGTTCGGCCAGCAGCCGTACCTTTTGGTCCTGTGGACGCAGACGCAGAGCTTGCTGCAGATGCTCGGCCGCCTCGGCGTACCTCTGTTGGCGGAACAGCCACGCGCCGTAGAGTCGGTGGACGTGGAAGGAGTTCGGCGCGGCTCGAAGAGCCTCGACGTAGCACTCTTGCGTCCGTTCGGCCTCGCCCAGCCCTTCCCACACCGTAGCCGCCTCCAGCCAGTGCGCCACCGGTTGGCGGGTCTCGGGACTGCGCGCTTCTTGCACCAAAGCCTGAGCGAGAGCCGTGAGCACGGCGCGCCGGTCGTCGGGGCTTCCGGCCCTCGCGTAGCGCTCGCGCAGCGACTTCAGTGCGACGAGGTCGGGCTGGAAGGTCTGAATGAGCAAGCGAGCGGGGACTGCGCCGACCAGCAGGTCCAGAATGCGTTGCTGGTAGAAGCGGCTTCGGTGGAAGGCGTTTCGCCACAACTTGATGGCCTCTGGGAAGCGACCGGCCAGCCACGCTTCGCGTCCTAGTTCGAACAGCACATGCGGTTCGAAGGGACGGGCAGTTTGAGCTTGGCTGAGCAGCAGGCTGCGGCTTTCCGGACTTCCGCCGTGCAAGAACGACAGCCGCGCCAAGTGGACGTAGCCGCTGGCCAGCAGTGGTTCCTCTTTGACGGCTTGTCGCGCGCACTGCAACGCTCGGTCCAAGTAGCGGCGGTTGGAGCCCAGGACCCGGTTCAGCCATTCCGACAGTTGTTGCGAGTCGGCAAAACCGCCATTCCAGGCGGCGTCGCGAATTTGCAGCAGGTCCATGGGGGTGCTGGAGTGCTGCTGAGCCAAGTCGAACCAGGCCAAGTAGCCGGCGGCCATTCGGAGTTGGGCGCGGGCGTTGGAGGGGTCGAGCAGCACGACCCGGCGGAGTGTGAGCAGCTTTCGTCGAAACGCCTGCAGCTCGTCACGGCTGGCCCCGGACCCGACGTCGGTCGAGTCGGGAGTGGACCGATCGTCGTGAATCATCCTCAGGTACGCCAGCCAATCCGGTTCGGCCAAGGCCGGTGGCAGTTTTACCCGCACCGCCCAAGCCGCTCCCGCCAGCAGCACCAACAGCAGCGCCGACACGGCCCAGCGAGGTGCCCGGTAGGCGCCGGGAGCGAGGTCGGGACCGAACGAATCGACGGCCGCCGACTCGGCCCGGGCGAACTGGTACAGTCTGGCGGCGCACGCCACCAGCACCGCAACCACGACCATGCAGCCCGGAACGTACCAGACGAAGTCCACGGCTGCGTGGGTCAAATGGGCCATCAGGCTGGCGCCCACTGCAGCCAAGGCCAGCGTTCCCTCCCGCGACTCGCTCAGCCGCAGCCCAGCCAGCACCCAGTACACGCACATCATGATTCCGGCCAGAACCACGGCCAGTCCGGGGAAGCCGAGTTCGGTGGTCACCTGCAGGTAGCAGTTTTCGGTGTGCGTGAATTCGCGGTTGTCGAAGGGCTGGTCCAGGTAGGCAGGATAGACGTCGCGGTGGCTGGCCAAACCAATTCCGGTAATGGGGAAGTCGGCGGCCATGTCGATGTTGGTCTTCCAAATCTTCAGCCGGTCGTCGGACTGCCAGTTGTCGAGTCGTTCGACGAATTTCTTCGTGCCGAACATGGACAGAAGGAGCAGGCAGAGAACGCCCGAGCCGGCCAGCAGGGCCAGCAGCTTGCCCGACGCGACGCCTTTTCGTTCCAAAGCCACCAGCAAGAAGACCAGGGCCACAGTCAGGGCGACCACGCCGCCTCGAGACATGGAAAAACAGACGGCGGCAATGACCAGCGCCAGTCCCACGACGACGGCGGTGAAGCGGTGAGCGGCCGATTGTTGGCTGGTGCCGAACTGGAACGCTTCCCTCCGCTGGCCGTGCCGTCCCAGCAGAGACAGTCCCCACCAGACCAGCGGTCCCACGGCCAGCACCAGGAAGTGGGCAAAGTGGTTCTTGTTGGTGAAAGCGCCCTTCATTCGGTCGGCCGTGGTGGAGTAAGGGTGTTCGATCAGCCAGAAGAACTTGCCGTTGTTGGTGGAGAACTGCAGGATTCCCAGCGCGGCCATCAAAACGGCCGACAGGGCAATCCACCGAAGCAGCTTGAAAGCGTCGTCGCGGGTCTGAATGCGTTGGACGGCGACCAGGGCAACCAAGGCAACCGACACGAGCGTGGCGAGAGCGGAGCGGGTGAGGGCCGGAGCGAGGGTGAGGCGGTCCCAGCGGTGAGGCAACAGCGACGCCGTCGACGACGCTCCCCAAGCCGGCAAGAGTTCGTTTACCTTGGGCGACACCCAGCCGACCCACTCCGGCGGCCAATGGACCAATTGCAGCGTCACCCAAACCGTCAGCAGCAGAATGGGGATTTCCAGGCCGGTCCAGTTCCACAGCGGGCGGTTCGACAGCAGTTGCCGCAGCAACCAGGCGGCAGCCATTCCGAAGGCCGCTCCGGTTAGGATGAGCTGTCCGATGCTCGACCGACCGCCGAAAACGAACGGCACAACAAACACCGAGACCATCAGGCCGCCGTCGATGCACGCGTCCAGCCAAGAATGCAGGCCGGTGCGGCTCCGGTCGGACTGCTGGAAACCGGCTTGGGTGGGTGGAAACGTCGTCATGTCCGTTGCTCTGGCGTCGACTAGTGGTTGGCGGCGTTCGCTGACAACCGCAGACTCGCTGCGCCCGCTCCGAACCGACCGACTCCCCCGACACGGAACGTGCCTGCTGCGCCGCGCGTTGCCGCGGAGTCGGTGGTGTCCGTGCCCGACTCACGCGCGTGCCGAGCCGATGCGAACCGGGAATCGGCCCCGTGTCGAGTGCTCGTTGTCGGCTGAAACGGCGCGGCTCGCGGCTACGCCGCCTTGCTGTGAGCAGACGAAGCCACAGCCGGAGCCCGTTCAGACAGTGGAATCTGTTCCGATTCGTCTAGCGAGTCTTGGTCGCTGTCGTCCTCCTGTCCGTAGCCGTACCCGTAGCCGTAGCCGTACCCGTAGCCATAGCCGTACCCGTAACCGTAGTACTCGCCGCCCGACTCGCGCTTGACGTGGTTGACAACAATACCGAGCAACTTGATGTCGAGGGTGGTGAACGTGTCGGCGACGCGGGCCACCAGTCGTCGGCGGTTCTTGTCCGGACGGACCACCAGCAGGACACCGTCGACCAGGCGGCCAATGATGGTGGGGTCGCTGACGGCGAGCACGGGCGGGGCGTCGACCAGAATTTGGTCGTAGATCGTCTCGGCCCAAGCCAGCAGTTCAGAGAACCGGTCGCTGGCCAACAGCTCGGCCGGGTTGATCGGCCGCGGCCCACTGGGCAGGACGTCCAGTCCTTCGACCAGCTGAGTCGTGAGCTGTTCGGCGACGCTTTGTTCGATCGGGCGGTCGTCCCGCAGCACCTGCGACAGGCCGCGCGGGCCCTTCAAGTCGAGCAACGTGGTGCAGCCAGGGCGACGCATGTCGGCGTCGATGACCAGCGTTCGCTTTCCGGACTGGGCGAAGGCCACCGCCAGATTGGTCAGCACGGTCGTCTTTCCGTCGCCCGGTTCGGTGCTGGTGACGACGATTCGCCGCGCCTCGTCTTCGGAGAAGCTGAGTGCCGTCCTCAGAGTCCGGAAGGGCTCGGTTTCAATGCTGTTGGGCCGAGCGAAACAGTGAATGGCGTCGATTCCGGTTCCATCGGTCGGTTCCATTTCGCCGATCATGGCCAGGACGGGGGCACCCAGCTGGACACGCAGGTCTTCGGGCGAGCGGAATCGGTCGTCCAGCAGATCGAGCACGTAGACGGCCGCCAGTCCGCCGCTGAGTCCCAGCGTCAGGGCAATCAAAGCGACAATGACCAGCTTGGGCCAGACCTGCTCGGTCGAGACGCGTGGCGGGCTGACGATTTCGGTCAGCAGGCTTTGGTCTTTGCCCAAGTCCAAGCGGTTGATGCGGTCGAGGATGGTGTCGTAGTCTTTGCGGAGGCGGTCGAGCGTGTCTTTGACGAATTCGATTCGAGCCTGCAGGTTGGCCAGCGGCAGAGCGGCTGCCTTTTCTCGTTCCAGCTGAGCCTCGATTTCCCGCTCCCGCGCAATGGCGTGTTCCAGTTTCTGCTGAGCGATTCGCAGCAGACGCGGCTTCAGCTCGCTGTTCCGGATTCGCCGTAGGTTCTGGCTGATGGCCAGTTGTCGGGTCGCCAACCATTCTTCGGCCGTGCGGATTTTTTCGGCCAACTCGGTCACCTTCGGGTGCCGTTCGCCGTACAGCGCCAGCAGGTTGCGCAGCTTGGCCCGGTCTTCGTTCAGTTGGATTTGGGCTTGAGCCAACATGTAGGCGTCTTGGCGTCCCAGGCCCAACTCTTGCATCAGGAACTCGCGGCCGATCGTTTCCACTTCCTGCAAGGCCAACGCTTCGATGTCGTCACCGTTTTGGATGGCTCGCTGGACCGACTCCAGGAACGCCTTCGCCTGGATGACCTCTTCGCGAGCTTCCGTCAGGTCCTTGTTCAGTTCGAAGACGCGCTCCAGAGCGGGAACGCGGCTCGTGCCGTCCGGCGAGACCAGAGCTTCCGACTGGGTGCGCAGTTGCAGCAGCTCTTCCTGTTTGGCGTGCAGTTCCGCTTCCAGCCGGGTCTTTTCGGCCGTCAGCCGGTTCAGCAGTTCCATGGCGTTGTTCTTGTGCGTCTTGTCCATGAACTGCAGGTACGCGTTGACGATGGCTTCGACGACGGCCGCGGCCGCATACGGGTCGCGTGAGCGGTAACGGATGTTGATCAAGTTGGTCCAGGTGGGCGAGGTGACGACCGTGTTCTCGCGAATGGTCTCGATCCACTTCTCTTTCGGAACGCCTTGCAGGTCGACACGGTGTTGTTTCGGAAGGTGTTGGATGGCGGCGGCGAGCACTTTGTCGCTGGTCAGAATCTTCCGGTAGGTCGGCATGTAGTCCAGCACGCCCTGCTGCATGGTGCTGCTGTCGTCGAGCGGGTTCTGGCTGGACTTGAGCACCAGCAGTTGGGCGCTGGAGTCGTACAGTCGGGGAGCGGTAACGTAGTAGACGGCGGCCAACGTGCAGCTGACCAGCACGGACGCCACCACAACGTTTTTCCGGACGCGGACGGCGTACAGGAACCTCATCAAGGCGGCCAGCATGCTGGCGGCCGGCAAGGCGGTTTCGCCGGTGTAGCGTCCGCTGTCTTCGTCTCGCGGCATGAATCGAGTTCCTTCTCGGTGCAACGTCCCCTGCTACAAGACCGTGCCGGTCAACGAGGCTCCGATGCCGAACCGGATGATTCGAATGGCGTCCAGCAGAATCGTGCTCGGCGTCTGCTCCACGCTGACGACGTCGCCGGGCATCAGCCGCAGGTTTTCGCGACCGTCGCGCTTGGCTTTTCGAATGCTGGCGCGGATGAGCACCGGCTCCGACGAATTCGGCAGCCGACGAATGATGAAGACCTTGTCGGCCACGGGCGAGGCAGCTCCACCGGCCAACGCAATGGCGTCCAGCAAACGCAGTTCCTCCGCCACGGGAAAGTCGTAGCGGCCCGGCTTGTTGACCAGTCCCAGCACATGGATGGGCTGTGGATCCCGCCGCTCGACCATGACCACCGCGCCGTCGTCCACGTAGTAACCGCCCTCGCCGGCTTTGGCCGCCGCGACCAGGTCGACGCGGATGACCCGAGCGGGCGGGCTGGACGGAGCGGAGTAGCCGGCGGGAACCGTCTGGCCTTCCGTCGACGAGCCGGCAACCGGGGCGGGCGGAGTGGTGCGCTGGGGCTGACGAATCTCCACCTCGGTTCCAGCGTCCTCGGCCAAGCCGCCCGCCGCCACAATGGCGCCCAGCAAGTCGCTCGAGGCACGCGGCAGCGAGTAAATGCCGGGCTCCTTCACCGCACCAATCACCATGACCCGGTTCATTCGTTGCTGCTTCATGGTGACGGTCACGTGCGGGTCGCGGTACAACTGCTGACGAATGCACGCCGCGGCAATGGCCGACTCGGCGTCCTCCAGCTCCAGCCCAGCCAGGGGAATCCGGCCGACGAACGGAATGTCGGCCCGGCCTTCGTCGTCGATTCGCACAGGAAAGGTAAAGGTGTCTTCTTTGCCCAAGCCAGCCGTGATCGTCACTTCGATGACGTCGCCGCGGTCAATTCGCTCGGAGCTGGGCGGGGTCAGTGCCAGCTTGGACAGGTCGACCGTCTGCGGATTCTCGACCGGCGGGGCCTGCAACTCCGGCGGCAACTCCGACGCCCGGTACATGGCCCCCGTCGTCGCACAACCCGCGACGGACAGCAAGGCCCACCCAAGGACGAGCAAGAACCACGCTCGCCAACCGCTCGGACGCACTGTCGCCTGACCCGTGTTCTGGAAGCTGCCCGGCTTGTCCGCCCACCTTGGCAGACCAGCGCCCGACCAAGCCACTGTTCGCAGCTCACCGTCCATGCAACTGAAGTCTCGATGCTGGATTTCGACGGGCTGAAGAAGCGGCTCGGCTGCTCGTCGAACGAGCGGCCACCGCTGACGAGAGTCGACAGAGAGGTTCGCTGCCGGCGCAGCATCCCTGCTGCCCCGCTAACGGCCGCGGAAAGTACGCCGCGGAAAGTACGATATTTCCGTTGCCCCAGTCAAGGCCCGTTCGGTGTGGTTCAAGCCAAGCCCCTGGGGCTCCGGCTGGGAATTCGGGTTCGGAATTCGAGACGCGGCACGCCGTCCAAACCGTAGGGGCAGGCCTTGTGCCTGCCCGACCGGACCGTAGGGCCTTGCGCCTGCCCGTCCGCGCTGCGCCGGCGAGGCCCGCGTCTGCCCGTCCGAGCTCCGCTCGACCTCTCGACGGCGGACTCCTACTTGCGCAGTTCCCAAACCCGAAAGTTCCGGTAGCGCGCTGCAGTCCACTGCATTTGTCGCAGCCCGATCTTGCCGTCCCGGTAAACGGGACCGTAACGCTCCGTGCCCGGATCGGTGTAGTCGACCGAAACGCGCCCGTCCACGCAAAGTTGAATGTGAGCCCCGTCCTTGACCAAACGCATGTGGTGGACCGCCTTCGAGTTGGCGGGAATGGCCACCGGCCCGGTCGCCAGCAGGTAGAACTGGTTGTTCTTGCGAAGGTTGGACATGGTCCGGCCGGGTAAGTTCGGTGTGTTCGCGTAGTACGAAATGTGGTAGCTGTTGATGGCTCCGCGAATGTAGTGGGCGAAGGTGCCGTCACGCGGCGGCAAACTCGGGTCGAAAATGTCTTGCCCCTCGGCTCCTTTGGCCGCGAAAAAGACGATGGTCAGCCCGTAGTCCGACAGAATCTGCACGTCCCACTCGCAGACAAACCGGTCGGGAAAATTCTGGGGACACCAAAACACAATGTGACCGTTCACCTTTCCGCTGGCGTCGGGACGCGCCGACCACATTCGCATCCAGCCGTCTTTGAACGCCGTGCGCCCCGGACCTTCCATGACCCAGTCCTGGACGTCGTCGGGTGAGTCGAGCGGCACGTCGGCCAACTGTTTTCCCAGGCGGCCGGAAAGGTCCAAAGGCGGCGGCATGGGAGCCTGTCCGAACAGGCGAGCGTGCCGGCCCCGCAGCCGGTCGGGCGTGTTCCTTCTTGCAGCCTCGGCCGACAGGTACGTGTTCGTCACTCGAGGCTGCTCCACCACCGCCGCCGAGCCAGGAAACACAGTCAGCCGGTCGGTGGGAGTCACACGCCAGGGGTCGTAGTGCGTTCCGGGTGTGGTGAGCGGCAGGCCGTTGACAAAGACGTCGTAACGACCCGCGCGAGCGTCCCAGGTGACCTGCACGGACCACGTCTCCGGACCCGGCCACTCGGGCACCTGACACTGAAACGTCGGACCGCCCTGCCAGCGCCAAATCAGCGCCACCGACGAACGGCTCTGCCGAATCTCGGCTCGGGCCAGCCCGTCCGCTTGCAGAACCGGCACCGTTTCTTTTTTCGCCCCAAACCCATTGGCCCACCCTTTCGTGGTTTTGAGCAGAAACGCCAGCGTCCCCCGGTTACCCAGCGGCCGGTCCAAGCGCACCGTTGCCGACCGCTGCCCCGCCAGCAGACTGCCCGGCGCGAGCAGTCCCAGGGCAAACACCACAAACCACACCCACGCGTTCCTCGACGTGCTCACAGCTCGCTTGCGCATCGACCCGTCCTCCACACAGCCCGGAGCGCCAACAGGAAACGCAAACTCTGGCCGTCTTCGCTCAAAGTTTCGCGACGCTTTCGCTCAGTGTTTCGTCGTCGACGTGCCGTTGCAAGCGAAACCCGACGACCCCGCCAGCCCGGACCGCAACTCGCCCAGCTCGCCGTCGAGCCATCCTGAGCGTCGACGAACGCGCCGGGGCCGGGCGCCAGGCACCGACTCGTAGCGAAAGCTTCCGGCACGACCGCCCCGGGAGGTAGAGAATCCGGAGCACCCGGTCCACACAGCAGCTCAGTTGCTCGCCGCTGCGGATCGGTGGGTACCCGCGGAAAAGGACGCGGTCAAAGCACGACAGAACGGCTACAATGAGGGACGAGAAGCGTTGGAAGAAGCGTGGAGCGAACGTCATGCCGTTCGTCCTCCTGAGGCGTCCTGTTCTGCCGAGTTTTTGACGTCCGTTGTGACGGATGAACGCCGTTTTTCGTACGGCACTTCCGTGTCAGAGGGTCTCCTTGGCTGCGGCCGAGCCCCGCGAGGCCGCGTTGGGGCAGATTCAATGCCGGGATACGTGTACGTACTAGTCAATGACGCCACGCCCGGTCTGGTAAAAATCGGGTCTTCCGAAGACCCCGAACGGCGAGCCCGCGAACTGTCGGGGCACACGGCGGTGCCGACTTCGTTCAAGGTGGCCCATGCAGAGAAACTCCAACAATACTGGCGAGAGGCGGAGCAGGAGGTACACCGGCGGCTTGCTGCCGCCCGTGTGACCAGCAACAGGGAGTTTTTCCGAATCGCGCCTGAGGACGCTATCGCGGTCGTGAGGGATGTCGCACAAAGCTTTCGAGAACGAGAGCGAAGGGAGATCGGCGCACTGCCGCATGCTGCGGGCGGATGGCTTGTCGGGTGCCTAGTCGCCATCGTTGTGGCCCCGCTTTGCTTCATTGGCTTGGTTGCTTGGGCCGCGGCGTTGATGGCTCATTGGTTGGTGCTGTTCTTCTCGCGACTCCTGAGGCAGCCAGCCGGGCCCTACTTGCTCGCGTGGCTGCCGGTCGGAGTCTGGCTGTTGGTATGTATTGTTGTCACCGTGCTCACTCGCTTCTAATTCCGTGCCGGTATTCTCAGAGCACTACAGGTCCACGGGGCGAAAAAGGGCATGGCCCGTCGCTTTCAGCGTTTGGTGGACATGTCCGCCACGAGCGTGGAGAGATCGTGACTGGTCCTTCATCTCGCAAACTCTGGGCAGCGTCCGTCTTAGAGCCTATCCGAAAACCCCGGCGAGCTTGAACGTGAAATAGGCGCAGGCGA
>CAYSAG010000201.1:0-9666 GCA_964428935.1 uncultured Planctomycetaceae bacterium
GCCACGACGGAGCGTGGCCCTCCGGGGGCGGCCACGACAGAGCGTGGCCCTCCGGTGGGCGGCCACGACGGAGCGTGGCCCTCCGGTGCCGGGAGTTGATTGCGGTGTTGCCACCCGGAGCCGCTCGGTTTGCGCGCGGGGTGAAACGGCTGTTGCAAGAGGGGCTCCGGTGGCGGGACGGTTGGCTGCGGGGCGAGGTGCCGGCGAGGGAGCCGGGGCAGCCGGGCGAGCGGCTGAAGCAGGAGCTTCTGTGTTTGGTGGGTCGGCGAAGGCGGAACACGAAGAGTGAACGATTGGCTCCATTCTTGTTCGACGACGTGAAAAGCGTGTTCGGGTTTTTGTTCCATATTGGGCCTTTCGGCGACCGACGGTGTTGGTGGAACGAGTCTTTCGTCCGGCCGAGTTCGCGTTGTCCGTTGTCTGACGTGCGTGTGCATGGCAAACGACATCGACTGATTCCCGACACTCGCGCGGCATCGCCATGTGACGGTCAGCAGTCCTTTTCGAGGTTCATTGCAACCGGAGCACGCCGGCTTGGTCGAGTTGCCAGTTTTCGCCGAGTGTACCGGCCCAACAGTGCCACTCGGCACGCTCACTGCGGAACGCGCCCAAGTTGAATGGGACTTTCGTGCCGGGCGTGGGGTCTAGCCCGAGCGCATTGAACGGAATGGCCCACTCGGCGCCCCAGCCGTGTTTCCAGCGTTTGGCAGCAAAGCGAACGGCTTGGCCGAGCCGCCGAGCGGCGTCGGGCGGAGCACCGGCCACGGTGACGCTCTGTGCCCTTCCGTTGGCGTAGCCGCGAAGCACAAACGTGACCGGTTTGCCTTCGGGCGTTTTTCCGGCGATGCAGACTTCGACTCCGTCGTCCTGGCCCCAAGTCGTCCCCTGTCGCAGTTTGTTCGGGTCGCGCACCACGACCAGCAGCGACACGTACAGAAACCGGTCGTCGTAACAGGCTCTGGCGATCACCGGCGGGCCGCATGCGGGCCAGCGCGACGCGGTCTGGTTCACCGGATAGTCTCTGCCGGGCCACTCGTCCAAGTTGATCACACCGTCGATCGTCGGTGGCTGCTCGGTGCGTGTGGCGACGACGGGCCAGAGCCTGCGTGCCGGTGGTTTGACGGGCGGCATGGCGTCGTCGATGGTGAAGCCCCGTGGCTGGCCGTCCTTGCCGAGTCCGTCGCGAAAGAGAATGTTGTCCTTCCAGACCTGGATTGCGTTGGGCGGCTTGATGGTCACTTTGCCGGTGGCATAAAGGATGTTTCCTTCGAACGTGTAGTCGGCCGACCTGTGGAACGTCAGTTCCATGTCGCCGTCGACGATGAACACGTTATTTCGGATTACGTTGTGGCGAGCCAGGTGGTTGTGGGTCGGCCGTGGCACTCCGATGGCCACGTTGTGTTCAACGATGCAATTCTCCGATTGCTCGTCCAGGTAATAGGCCGACGCTCCGTAGCCTTTTCCGACGGCGACGACGTCGCGTACCACGTTTCCGCGAATGATCGTGTTGCGGGCCCGGCTGCAGTAGATGGCCGCTCCGTCGTGCATCTGGCGCATCACTCGGTAGATGAGGTTTTGCTCGATCAGGTTCTTGTCCGTACCGCAGACGATCCCGCTGTAGCTGACGTCGTGGATTTCGTTGCGAAACAGGTGCAGGCCTTCTTGTCCTTCACGCAGCCGGGTGACGCCGTAAAGCGCAACGGCTCCCGGGTAGTACAGGCCGATGTCGTGGAAGTGGTTGTATGCCACGCGTGTGTTTGCCCCGGCGACCTTCGCGCCGCAGGCCCCTACGTGATGAATATGGCACTTCACGATTTCGCAGTCCTGGACGTGTTCGGCCTTGATTCCGACCCCGCCGACGTTTGTGATTTCGAGGCCTTCGAGCACACAGCTCCGGGCCCAATCCAGCGCGAGGGCGCCTTCGAAGGCCGCGGCGCACCACCCGGCCGGCTCGAGCGGCGTGGTAGTGGCTTGCAGCGACAGGCCTCGAAGCGTGATTCGTTCGACTGTTGCGCCGCGGGTCCCCGCGATGCGGATGATTGTCTGAAGGACCGGCACAATCACTTTCGCCTTGGTCATGTCTTCTCCGGGCAGTGGCCAATACACGACGCGTCCGGCCGTGCGGTCCAAGTACCATTGGCCGGGCCGGGTCATTCCTTCTCGCGTGTTGAAAATCACGTATTTTTTCACGCCGAACGCACCCGGCGGGCTGGTTGTGCGATGGGAGAAAATCAGCACATGGCGCTGGGTGTCGTTGCGAGCCACTCCGACCAGCGATGCGTTCCACATGTGATAGACGCGGACTTCGGCGTTGTTGATGTCGAGTGTCGGCGGGATGTCTTTGGGATCGTAGCGCATGGTGGTGAGCTCTTCCTTGGTCGGCGGGCGCTGGAATTGGCCGCCGGTCGAGGTCAGGTTGCGCACGTTGAACGAGCTCTTGTGAGTGAAGGTCCCGGTTTCGGGCAAACGCGCCCGCGGTGCCAGGCGGCCGTCGACCACCAGGGCGCGGAAGTCGCGTTTGCGCTCTTTCACGCCCGGTACCTCCGCGGCCCAGAACCGCTGGCCGTCGCGGCGCCAGCCGGTCAGGATCGTGCCGCCGTACAGAATCGCTTTCCCGCTCGGGTCCGCCTCGATCGTCAGCCCGCTGTCGCGTGCGTCCAGCACGAGGGTCTCGGTCAAGAAGTATTCGCCCGGCATCACCACGATCCGGTGCGGTCCCTCGCCGGCTTTGCGCGCGGCGTCCCGCGCGGCAACAAGCGTCGCCAAGGGCCGCTCCCGCGTCCCCGGATTCCGATCGTCGCCGTTGGGAGCCACCACGAACGTCGCCCCGGCCGCCGAATTGGCAAACCACACCCACACCAAAACCAGATACCATCGTCTCAGCATGTCAAGATTCCTCCCACAAACGCCACATGCGACCTTGAGCCACATCAAGAGGCCACCAGATCGAGTAGCGTTCGGCGTAACTTCAGGCAACGCAGCTCGTGTCGGCTGACCCCTACTTCGTGCCGGTCCTCGGACCGCTCGGAGCCAAGCCGGTTGCGGACGCAGGCACCTCGCGTGTCCGAAGCGGAGCGGGCGGCGTCCGAGTCTTTGGGCCGTTCCGTCGGCGCGCCTCCCGTGGTCCCGGAGTGCTTTTCAACTCGTGGAGCAGCGCGTCTGGACAGTTGAAAACGACGCGGCTCGCTCACGCACCAGACCCGCTCTACCGTTCGTGGGCGTCAGTTACTCGACTGGGAACGGCGTAGTCGGCGGCCCCTTTGCCGGTGAGCCTTGTCGCTGCAAAGGCGAGCCCGCCGGAGAGCGAGAAGCTGGACCGGGAGGCGTTTCAGCCGTTCACTTGCAGCTTCGGCAACTGCTTTTTCAGCTTCTCGACCCCGTCCGGCGACACCTGTGTGTAGCTCAGGTCCAGTTGCTCCAGATTCGTCAGCTTGCTCAAAGCTTCCAGTCCCGCGTCGCCGACCTGTGTTTCCGCTAGGTTCAGGTACTTGAGGTTCGTCAGACCGGACAAATGCTTCAGCCCCTCGTCGGTGACGAACGTGGCCTGCAAACTGAGCCACTCCAGTTTTTTCAGCCCAGCCAGTTCTTTCACCCCGGCGTCGGTGACCCCCGTGCTCCAGAGGTCCAGCTTCCGCAGCTCGGTGAACTGCCCGATGTACTTCAGCGCCTCGTCGCCGACCGCCGTCTCGCTCAGGACCAGTTCCTGCAACCCCTTCGCTCCCAGCAAGTGCTTCAGCCCCGTGCCGTCGACCACGGTGTCGCGCAGGGTGAGCGACCGGAGCTTCGTGGCGTTTTTCAGGTTGGCCAGGCCGACGTCGGAAATGCCCGCCCGCAGCAAGCTGACTTCCTGGAGCTCGGTCAGACCGGCCAAGGCCTTCATGCCGTCGTCGGTGATGCCCGTGTCCTCCAGGATCAGCACGGTCAGTTTTTTCAGCTTGCCAATGGCCTGCAGCCCCTTGTCGCCGACCTGGGGGCTTCGAACCTTGATGGCCTTCAGCTCTGGCAGCGTCGACAGATACTCCAGCGACTTGTCGCTGACCGAGTAACAGCCTCGCAGGTCGACCAGCCGCAGCGTCTTGATTTTCGCGACGTGCTGCACGCCGGCGTCGCTGATGTTCGTGTAGAGCAGCAGGAGCTGCTCCAGTTTGGGCAGTTCCGTCAAGTGCACCAGTCCCTGGTCGGTCAGCTTCGAGCAGCGGCGCAGGTTCAGCACGCGAAGTTGCTTCATTTTCTTGATGACCGCCAGCCCGTTGTCGTCGATGCTGGTGTTCTCCAGACCCAGCACAGTCAGGTTGGGCAGCTCCAGCAGGTACTCCAATGCCTTGTTCGTAATCTTGGCTCCCCACAGACGCAGGTCCCGGAGGTACTTCAGGCTGCGGAGCTTGGCCACGTCGTCGTCGGTGAAGACGCGGTCCGTCAGGTCGACACGCACGACGTGCCCTTCTTGGTCGAAGCCCAAGGTCCCGCCGATTTTCTTCACTAGCTCGACGGCTTGCTGCTCGAGCAACACCTGCAGCCGGTCGTTTTCCTCCTGCAGGCGCTTGTTGGCTTGACTGAGCTGCACCACTTGGGCGCGAGCGGCCGACAGGTCTTGCTGCAGTTTTTCCACTTGGCTCTTCAGTTGCTGCACTTCCTGTCCGCCACAGCCACCCACGACCCACGCGCCAAAGGCCACCAGCACGACAGTCACGAGCTTCTTCATTGGTTTGCGTCTCCCTGTGTTGCTGCACGAACCGCAGTGCGTTGTGAGTGTGTCTTTGTTGGTGAATTCGGCAGGTTCCGGCGTGCCGCTGATGAAGTTTGTCCAAGCAACCGCCGCAGGGCACTTTAACGAACGGCGCGAAGCGTGAAAAGCGGGCTGCGTGCCGAGGGCCTTCTCTTGCAACGCAGCCGCTGTCACAGGGGAAGAGCGTGCTGCGTTGCTGGGGTGAGCGGCGAGGCAGGCTGGGCGGGACCGTCGGTTTGAGCTGCCTCGGCTGGCCCCGGAGCGTTCCGTCAAGGCCTGCTTGCGGCGCGGCCGACCGACTGTCGCGACGTGGTGGTTGGGTTGTCGCTGCCGCCGGGTCGAGTGCGAGACTGCTGCGACGGTTGGTTGGTAACCGAAAAGAGGGTTTGTTAGACTGCAGATTCTTGCTTGTCGATCGCGGGGGCGAAAGGGTTCCGCGATTTTGAGTTTTTGGGTTTCAAGCGGTTCTTGCAGTTGGAGGCTGACACAATGAGTCGCAAGTCAACTCGTCGACAATTCATCCAGCAGTCGGCTGTGGCGCTGGGCACGGCTTGGTGGGTGAGCGGTCAGACGCAGGTCTGGTCGGCGCCGAAGTCGCCCAACGAGCGGATTCGGTTTGCGTGCATTGGCGTGGGTGGCAAGGGTCGGAGCGACTCGGCCGACGCAGCCCGTCACGGGGACGTGGTGGCCATTTGTGACGTCGACGACAAGACCCTGAACAAGGCGGCCAAGTACCCCCAGTTCGCCAAGGCGAAAAAGTACAACGACTACCGCAAAATGTTCGACGAAATGGCCGACAAGATCGACGCCGTCACGGTGAGCACGCCGGACCACCACCACGCCGCGGCGTCGGCGTTGGCCATGAAGTTGGGCAAGCACTGTTTCACGCAGAAGCCGCTCACGCACAGCATCTACGAAGCCCGCATGCTGGCCAAGCTGGCTCGCGAGAACAAAGTTCAGACCCAAATGGGCAACCAGGGCACAGCCACGGACGAGCTACGTCTAGGAGCGGCGCTGCTCCAGGCGGGCGTCATTGGAGCTGTGAAGGAAGTCCATGTTTGGACCAATCGGCCCATTTGGCCGCAAGGCATTCCGCGTCCCAAGCCGGCCCCGTGTCCGCCCAACCTGCACTGGGACATCTGGCTTGGCCCCGCGCCGGAGCGACCGTACGCTCCGGGCTACCACCCCTTCAAGTGGCGTGGTTGGTGGGACTTCGGCACCGGTGCGCTGGGCGACATGGCCTGCCACACCGTCAACCTGCCGTACATGGCTCTGGACTTGAAGAACCCCGTTGCCGTTCAAGCGTGGCACTCCGGCCACAACCGCGACAGCTACCCGAACTCGTCGAAGATCAAGTACGAGTTCCCGGCCACCGACAGCCGACCGGCGGTGGTCATGTGGTGGTACGACGGCGGGAACATGCCGGATCCCGAGCTGCTGCCGTCCGGCTGGGAAATGCCGAAAACCGGCTCGCTGTTCATCGGCGAGAAAGGCATCTTCCTGTCGCCGGGTGACTACGGTGCCGGCCGCCGCGACTACCTGAAAGGTCGCACGAACATCATTCTCGAGTCGAAGGGCAAAGAGATCGAAGCCCCGAAAGTCGAATTCGAAAAGTCGCCCGGGCACTTCACCGAGTTCGCTCGGGCCATCACCGACGGCATTCCTGCCAAGTCGAACTTCCCGGACTACGCCAGCGGCCTGACCGAAACCATTCTGTTGGGCAACTTGGCCATTTGGACGACCACGGAGCCGGGGCCGACGGAACGGGTCGAGTGGGATGCCGAGAAAATGGTCGCCAAGAACGTGCCCGACCTGGAGGTCATCATCAAGCCGCCGTACCGGAAAGGGTGGACGCTGTAGGCCTCCCGGTGGCAGCAGCGAGTCCAGCAGCGGCGCCGGTTGGCACCGTCACGAGCCACCACGCCGAACTGGTTGGCTCTTGGCGAGAGCTGCCGGCGCTGACCTGCACGCGTAACCAAGACCAGTCCTGGGCCGAGCCGTCCGCGCGGCCGGCCCGGTTTCTTTTGTTGTCCTGCTGGCAGCACGCCAGCCACCGTGCGTGTGGTTCCGGTCTGTGCTGGTGCGGGACGTCGCGGCGAGAACAGGCGCGTGTCTGCAATGACGTCGCGCTGACCGGGGCATTGCGTCTGGGGCTCGCCGGTCGCTTTGGTGCCTTTCGCCGAGCACGCGGCGCCGCAGCGCCGGGAAAGCGACGTCCCTGCTTTGCCGCAGCCGTCCTGTTGCTCGAGACGCTCGACGACCTTCCCCGCCCATGGTACGCTGGACCGCGTGCGGTTCTCGGACCTTGCCGTTCGGCCGTCAGAGTCGTGCGAAGTCCACGGGCGTCAGACCGGCTGGAAGCCGCTCAAACCGGCTTTCGAAGCCGGCGTTCTGGCGAGTCCGAGCGGAGACGCGGCGGTCGAATCAACGGCGAAGTTTGTTTGCAGGCCACTGTACGACTCGGGAGGGACCGGCCATGACTCAGCGCACTGTCGCTCGTCGCCATTTTCACTCAGCCCGGCCTGTGTGCGCCCCACCGAAGCTTGCTTTTGTGGCCGTCTTGCTGCTGTCGGCTTGCTTTGCCCGGGCAGGCGACCAGGCGGCGATTTCGATTCAGGAGCCGCTTGGTCGAGGGTTGGTGGCGCGGCCGCTGGCGGACGGGAGCGTTTACTTGAGCTGGCGTCTTTTGGACTCCGACCCGGCCGACGTGGCGTTTCACGTTTACCGGTCGGTAGGACGACAGCGGCCGGTGCGGTTGACGGAACAGCCCGTCCGCCGCACCACGGACTTCGTCGACCGGTCGGCCCCACGCGGTCAGCCTTGTCGTTGGTTCGTTCGGCCTGTCCAAGGCGGGCGCGAAGGTGAGGCGTCGGAGGCCGTGTCGGCAGTTCCCGGAAAGGCCGCTCCGCCCTACCTCTCCATCAAGCTGCAAGGTCCTTACACGTTCCAGAAAGTCGGAATCGCCGACCTGGACGGCGACGGACGCTACGACTTTGTGATCAAGCAGCCGAACGCGAACATCGACCCGTACGAAAAGTACTGGAAACCCAGTCCGGACACGTACAAGCTGGAAGCCTACACCAGCGACGGTCGGTTCCTGTGGCGGTACGACCTGGGGTGGGCCATTGAGCGGGGCATTTGGTACTCGCCGTACGTCGTCTACGACTTGGACGGCGACGGACGGGCCGAGGTGGCGGTCAAGACCGGCGAAGGCGACCCGCGTGGTCCAGACGGCCGCGTGCAGACCGGACCGGAGTACCTGACGATTCTCGACGGCCAAACCGGCAAGAAGCTCGCTCAAGTCGACTGGCCGCCACGCAAGCCCTACTACGACTTGCACGGCCAGCGTGGCTACAACCGGGCTTCACGCAACCAGCTCGGCATCGCCTACTTGGACGGCAAGCACCCGCACCTGATTGTCGAACGGGGCACGTACAGCTTGATTGTGGTCATTGCGTACCGGTTCGAAAACGGCCGACTGCGCCAGGTGTGGCGTTGGGACAACAGCAAGCTGGACCGCAAGTACTGGGGCCAGGGAGCTCACTGGATGCACAGCGCCGACGTGGACGGAGACGGTCGAGCCGAGGTCATCATTGGGTCGGCCGTCATTGACGACAACGGGCAGGCGTTGTGGTCGACCGGCCTCGGCCACCCAGACCACAGCTACGTGGGCGAAATCGACCCAGACCGGCCAGGTTTGGAAATTTACTACGGCATTGAAACCCGGCAAAAGAAGGCCAACGGAATGTGCCTGGTCGACGCCGCGACCGGCAAGATTCTTTGGGGCTACCAGGGGCCGACGCGTCACGTCCACAGCCACGGTCTGTGCAGCGACATCGACGCTCGGTACCCCGGCTGCGAGTGCTACAGTGCAGACACCGACGTGCTGAAGCGCTACGCCTGGTCTCGACTGTGGTCGTGCAAAGGTCAGGTCATTAGCAAAGAGAACATTGGCGGGTTCGGCGCGCTGACCGTCCACTGGGACGCCGACCCGCAGCGCGAGCTGATTCTGGGCCGACGAATTGTCAACTACGGCGGTCAAGCCCTTGAACCGCGTTTGCAGGGGACGGTGGTGGCCGTAGCCGACGTGGTAGGCGACTGGCGTGAGGAAATCATTACGACCCTGCCGGGTGAAATGCGAATCTACGTCACGACCATTCCAGCTCGCAGCCGGCACGTGTGTCTCATGCGCGACCCGGTCTACCGAATCGACGTCGCTCACGCAGCCATGGGTTACTACCAGGTGCCCATGTTGAGCTACGACTTGGCCGGCAGTGAGGCGAAACAACGGTGAGGGCCTCGGTGCGCGAAGGGCCCGGGGGCGAGGCGACGAGCGCCAGTCCCTGTTTCGACGGCGGGTGCCTTCGGTCTTGCAGCCTCCGGCCCGCGGTCGCAGTGCCGCGGCGCTGAGCACGCGGACGCGACCGCAAAGCCACAGAGCCAACGGCTACTCGCCGAGCTGAGCGGCCTGCGGTCGACGAAGGCCGTGTGGGAAGCGAGCCGCTGGGCCGACCGGCGGCTCGTCCGCGCGTGGCCTGTCTCCAAACTTCGGCACACACACTTCGGCACACACAGAGGAACCGTCAATGGACGCCGACGCACGCCTTCTTGCAACGCGGAACGTCCGATTCGCTGGCTGCCTTGCAGCAGCCCTTGCCCTTTGGGGTTTGCTCTCGCCGCCCGCCTGGACAGCGGCAGCGGAGCGGACCCTCGTGCCCAGTCCGAGCTGGGTTCCGAAAGCACCACCGCTTCGCGTTCAGGGTCGGGTGGTTCGCGTCAAGAACGTTCGGCAACTGTTCGACGCGGTGGCCCACGCCCGTCCCGGTGACACGATTCTTTTGGCCGACGGCACTTACCGCATGCCCCGTTACTTGCAAATTCGCACGGACCGAGTGACGCTGCGCGGCGAGTCGGGCGACCCGCGCAAAGTCGTTCTGGAC
>CAYSAG010000202.1:0-9635 GCA_964428935.1 uncultured Planctomycetaceae bacterium
GGTGGGTTCGTGCAGTCTCTCGAAACGCCGACAGCGCCCACCCACTCGTGCGCCGTTGCGCTACGGGCACCAGTGCCGACGCTCCAAGCCGTCGCCTCCGAAGCCGAATGCTAACGTGGGCCGTGCCTGTTCTCGTTCGGAACCTCGCGCCATTGGTCCTCTTCGACGCCGTATTCGAGACGGCATTGGCGCATAGCGGTCGTGAGATCTAAGCAAAGGTAGTCCTTGTAAGGTCCCGGAGCGTCGGGGCACTCAAATGTGTGTATGTACAGACCTTCTGGCTACTCCTCAAGCAGAAAGCGATACGCTCCAGGCTGCCGGAGTACAACCTCGTAGGCCGTGAATAAAGTCCTCCTATCGTGCGAAATAGAGAGACAATCCTGGGGCCACTCGACCCTCGACCGACAACCGGCAACCGACTAAGATTCCCCGCTCGACTTTCCAGGTCCCCACTGGCGGCGGCTCGTGCGGTCGACCAGCTGCCTCGCCTCGGCCAGCGGTCGGGCTTGGCCCAACCTGGAAGAGCGGGCGAGCCCACCGGCAGGGGTGCAGTCGAGTCGGTCCACACCCGATCGAGTTTTTGCTTCGCCGCGGAACGTTCAACCGGTGCCGACAGTGCAGAAGAGCATGAACCCACAACGAATTCGCAACTTTTCAATCATTGCACACATTGACCACGGCAAGAGCACGCTGGCCGACCAGCTGTTGCTCAAGACCGGGGCAATCAGCGAACGGGAATTCCGCGAGCAGATTTTGGACGACTTGGACGTGGAGCGGGAACGCGGAATTACGGTCAAGGCCCGCACGGTCGCCCTGAAGTACCAGTACGAAGGCCAGCAGTACGAGCTGAACTTGATTGACACGCCGGGGCACGTGGATTTCCACTACGAGGTGTCGCGCAGTCTGGCCGCTTGTGAAGGAGCCTTGTTACTGGTCGACGCCTTCCAAGGCGTGCAAGCTCAAACCGTCGCCAACGCCTACGCGGCAATCGAGGCCGACTTGGCCATCATTCCGGTCATCAACAAGATTGACCTGCCGGTGACGCGGGTCGACGAGGTGCTGGACGAAATCGAGACGGTGCTGGGGTTGCCTCGCGAAGAAACTTTGCTCGTCAGCGCCAAACAAGGCACGGGCGTGGACGAAGTGCTGCGGGCGATTGTGGAGCGGATTCCACCGCCCAAAGGAGACACCGACCGACCTCTGCGGGCCTTGGTTTTCGACGGCAAGTACGACGAGTTCCGTGGCGTGGTTGCCTACGTTCGAGTCGTGGACGGCGAGATTGTCCGCGGTCAGCCCATTACGTTCTTGAAGGCAGGCACGCGGCACGAGGTGGTCGAGCTGGGGCAGTTTCGACCACGCATGACTCCGTGCGACCGACTGGTAGCCGGACAAGTCGGCTACATTCTGACGGGCGTCAAAGAGCTGGGCCAGGTCCACATTGGCGACACGGTTGCCGACCCGCGGCACTTGCCCGACCAACCACTGCCCGGCTACCGGCGGCCGCGTCAGATGGTCTTTTGCGGCATGTACCCGACCGAAGACACCGACTACGAAAAGCTGCGCGAGGAGCTGCAGAAGCTGAGCCTGAACGACTCCAGTTTCACCTTCCAGCCCGAAAACAGCGACGCGCTGGGCTTCGGCTTCCGCTGCGGTTTCCTGGGACTGCTGCACATGGAAATCATTCAGCAGCGGCTGGAACGGGAAGCGGGCATCGACCTGATTCAGACCGCACCCAACGTCACGTACGAAATCAAGCTGCGCAACGGGCAGGTTCTGACAATCGACAACCCGCAGGACGTGCCCGACGCTGGGCAAATCGAGGAGTTCCGCGAACCGGTCGCCCGCGTGACGTTCATCATTCCGGCCGAGTGCATCGGTCCAATCATGCAGTTGTGTGAGGACCGACGGGGCGTTTACAAGAGCACCGAGTACCTGGGGCCGCAACGCGTGCAACTGGTCTACGAACTGCCGTTGGCCGAAATCATTTACGACTTGTACGACAAACTGAAAAGCGTGACGCGCGGCTACGGCACCATGGACTACGAAGTCATTGGGTTCCGGCCAGCCGACCTGGTCCGGCTGGACATTCTGGTGAAGGGAAAGCGGGTCGACGCCCTTTCCACAATCGTCCACAGGTCGCAGGCGGAGCGGCGAGGCCGAGCGTTGGTCAAGCGGCTGAAAGAAGAGATTTCCCGTCACCAGTTCGAGATTCCCCTGCAAGCGGCCATTGGTTCCCGCGTCATTGCTCGGGAGACCATTGCCGCGCTGCGGAAAAACGTCACGGCAAAGTGCTACGGCGGCGACATTACACGCAAACGCAAACTGCTGGCCAAGCAGCGGGAAGGAAAGAAACGCATGAAAATGCTCGGTGAAGTGAACATTCCTCAAAAGGCTTTCTTCTCGGTGCTGGAAGCCGGCAAGGAATGACAGGGGCGAGGCAGAACGCTGACTTCGCGAGGCGGCCAGCGAACGCGTGCCGCCGACCGAAGCCGGACGGGCCGAGCGGCGACGCCGACCCGAAGTCCGGTCCGCCTGCAGAAGGAGGTTCGGCGCCGTGGAGCACGACGACGCCCAGTCGCGAATCCCGCGGGAAACGTTTGTCCGCGAAGTGTTCGACTACCCGCTGCTGGACTCCACCAGCGACGAAGCGGCGCGGGCGTGTCGGGACGGCCGGATCGACCCGACACGCTCGCTGCCCGCCTTGGTGTGGGCCCGCGTGCAGACGGCCGGACGAGGACGCGGACGGCACCGGTGGTGGTCCGGCGAGGGAGCGTTGACCTTCACGCTGGTCTTGGACCGGCGGCAGTTGGCTCTTCCCGAAAACCGCGTCGAAACTCTGGGACCGCTCACCGGCTTGGTCGTGGCCGACACGTTGCAGCATTTGAAGCCGAACCAGCGTGTTCAGGTCAAGTGGCCGAACGACGTGTGGCTCAACGGGAAAAAAGTGAGCGGCGTGTTGGTGGAACAGGTGACGGCCGCGTTTCCAGCCGTGCTGATTGGAATCGGAGTGAACGTCAACAACTCGCTCCAGGCGGCTCCGCTGGACCTGCAGCCGCTCGCAACCAGCTTGGTCGACCAGACGGGACGAACGTGGGACTTGTTGGACGTGCTGGTCGAGCTGCTTCAGCGACTGGAACGGGCGCTGGGCCGAGCGGCAGCCGACGCGGAAAAACTGCCCGCCTGGTGGGCCCGCTACTGCTGTCTGACCGGACGGATCGTCACGGTTCAGCAGGGCAACCGACAGGTGACCGGACGGTGCCTGGGAATTCGTTCCGACGGGGCGTTGAGACTTCAAACGGACTGGGGTGAGCGAGCCGTGCATTCCGGGACGGTCGTCGGAATGGAAGCCGGAACGTAACAGACCGCTGCTGTGCCTAGATGTTCGTCCGGCCGGCGGCTTGGCACACAGAAACCGAGGTGGACGAAGTCGACCCGCTTCCCGCCCTTCACGTCCCGGCGCTTTCGTCGCGGTCCAGTTCCTCGAAGACCGCCTTCATTAGCAGCGGAAAGGCGACCGTGGCGTCGGCGTACACTTCGGCAAACCGGCCGCCTTCGTTGGGCGAGACGAACTTGCCCCAACTGACTCCCTCGGAGTACGTGCAGCCGGACAGCCCGCCCCAGTGAACCGGCTCCGGACAAATTCGCACTCCGTACCGGTACTTCGGCACGGGCTCCCGCTTGCCGAACCGCTTGGCCACCAGGTCGACGTACGGAGCGACCTGCTGAGCCCAGTTTCTGGGAACGCCACCCCCTAGCGTAATGATTCCCGTTCGCTTGGCCGCCTTAATCAGCTTGGAGAAATGTTGCAGGTCGAGAAACGGGTTGAAGGGCGGAACGACGTCGAAAACGTCCTCTTCCCGGCCTCCCTTTTCGACGTGTCGCTGCATGGCCCAAGTGGCGAAGTCCAGACCCAGCTCGCTGTCGGTCAAAGCCGGAATGAAAACCGGGACGTTTTTTTCGTAGGCGCTCCGCAGAATGCCCGGCCCCCGGTCCAGCTCCTTCAGCCGTTTGCCAATGGCTCGACAAAGGCTCGCCGAGCTCCACACGCCGCCCTCCGGTTCCTCTTCATCCAGCACCGACCGCACCAGCCGCTCAATGTCGTCCAGGTTGGCCTCCATTTCCAACGTGTCGTAAATCCGGTTGTACCCCCACCGGAACAAAGTTTCGTCAGGCAAACTGGGGTCGTAGCGGTAGTGAATCAGTCCGACCGACTCGGTCAACCCATGAGCGACCAGCGCGCCGGTGGAAACAATGACGTGAACCAGCCCGCGGTCGACCATTTCGCAAATGATGCGGCCCTGCTTGGCGACGGTCATGGCACCGGAGAGCGTCAGCACGACCAAGCAGTCGGGGTCGCGAGTCATTTCGAGGACGATTTCGAAAGCCTCGCCGAGCTGGCGACCCGAAAAGGCGCTCTTCGCCATCGCCCGCAGCAGGTCGGCAAAGCTGTGGACCCGGCTGAGGTCGATGCTTTCGAGCGGAGTCAGTCCGTCTTGTCTTCCGTCGTGGTACTCCCGGTCCTGCATTGCTCTCCTCACTCGGTGCCCTGACCTGACCCGACCGACTGGTTCTTCAGGCCGTCTGGGAACTCATCAGCATTTTCCCGGACACTTCCAAGAGACGGGCGACGTCTGCTCCGAGCGGTCCACGTTTGACACGACGTGCCAGCGGCCCCCACAAAACGTGCTCTTTTCCTTCCCCGGACTTCTCTGGCTGACTTCGCGTCGTTCCTGACGCCGGCCACGTTCCTCACGCCACAAGGCTCTGAGTCGGTCTGCGGCGCGCACCGCGAACGCCTTGGCACGCGCAACGGGCGCCGGCCCGGACCGGCCGCTGGCTCGAACCGCCCCGCGCGACGCTCCAACCGTCCGGTCCCTCAGTCTTTCGAAACCGTCGGCCTTTGCCGAGCCGAGCGGGCAGTCAACCGTCGGCCGCGACTGCCTGAACCCAGTCGGCCTCGCGGTCTTCGGGCAACACGAACCGCGGTACTTCGCGGATCGACACGGTGCCCAGGTCGATTTCCCGCTGCAAGTACTTCAGGACGTCGGCCGGGTCCGTACGTCCGCAGGTGAAGATGTCCAACGCCACCAAGCCCAAATCGGCGTAGGTGTGCGCCGAGCAGTGGCTTTCGTCCAACACGACCACCGCGGTGAAACCGGCGGGCGAGTTGTGCCCGAACCGGTAACGCACCTGCGAAATGACCGTTGCCCCGGCCCGTCTGGCTGCGCGAGCCATCGCCTCCAGCATGGCCTCGTCGTTCAAACAGACCTCGCGGGGCACATCCCGACAGTCAATCAGCAAATGCTTGCCCTTCTGCAACTGTTGGGTCCTCCGTCAACAAGACCTCGAGCAAACAGTTCGCCGGGACATGCTTTCAACCGCCGCTTGCCCGGCCGCAGCCGTTGTCGGTCTGCAGCTCCACGGGCGACCGTCCCGTTCGTCCGGCCGCTCGCGTTGCCACAGATTCCCGCTGGCCGAATCAACACGTAATGTGGTACAGCCGGCGAAGCCGCAAGAACCGTCTGGCGTCCCAGAGTACTTGAAGCAGAAAGCCAACCGCGGTCCCGTTGCCGCGTCTGGTTGCTCGCCACAGCAGACGTTCGGGCCTTTGGGGCGCACGCCGCTCTGCAGCACGCGAGGCGAGAAAAGTCAAAGCGAGCCAGCCGAGCGAAAAACGACCTGGGCGCTCACCCAACGAGCCCGAACACGCCCCCGCCGCTTCGTGACCTCGAGTCGAAAGCGTCGTGCCCGGCCGAATCCACAAGACGCTCGGCCAATCCCCACAGGAAGCCTTCGGTGCGCAACCGATCAACTCCGGACAATCCTCGATTGCCGGGCCCTGCCACTGCACTGACCATCGAGCCCGCATGGTCAGCCACACGTTCCTGCGCACCCTGTCAGCCATCTGCGAACATAAAGCCTCCTGCGTTCTCAATCAGACGGGGGAAAGCCAGCCGGGATTGTAAGCGTTCCGCACCTAGATTCCAACAGAACGCTGACTCGAAAAACAAGTTGCCGCGCCGCTTGGTGAGCCGCTCGCCGGCGAGGGCAGCACGTCCGCTCGCATCGCGAAAAAAACAGCAGCGTCCACTGCTCCGACGGCGCTTTCCCCAAGCGACCACGTGCTCGCGCTAGGCCACGGCCGCTTCCGACGGCGGTTCCGCCTCACCGCCTTTCCCGCTCTTCTGGGGTGTGGCAGGGTCCGTGTCGGCCGTCGGTCGAACCTGTGAACGTGCTTGGTCGACGGTCGCCCCGGCTCGTCCCGTGGAGTCCGCGCGACCTTCGCCGGTGTCCCTTTCTGCTTTCGCCTCCGGTTCCTCGCCCCAGCGGAACGAATGCAAAGCCAGCAGACCGGCTCCGGTCACCAGGAACACGTCGGCGAAGTTGAACACCGGCCAGGGCCAGCCGCCGAACGTAAACAGCAAGAAGTCTCGCACAGCGTAGATTCGCTGGCCCGTAATCGGGTCCACGCAATTCGGAAGCCCCAGCCGGTCGTAAAGGTTGCCCAGCGTGCCGGCCGCAATCAGAGCCAGCGAAAACGTCAGCCACCAGCTGCGGGCTGCGCGAAAAACGAACAGCCAAACCAAAACGCCAACCAGCGCCGCCAAACTGAGAACGGCGAACAACCACGTGTAGCCCTGGCCAATGCCCCACAGGGCGCCGCGGTTGAAAGACGTAAAGAAGCGAAACGTCACCCACCCGCCGAAGAAGGTCTGAACCCACTGACTGGACCGCCCCGGGTAGCCCAGCGAGCTGAAAACAGCGGCTTTTGTCGCGAGGTCAGTGGTCAGGCCGAGCAGGGCGACGGCAAAAAAAACGACTGGACGGTTCCACGGGACCCGCTTCATCACATTTGCTCTTCCCGCTTCCGCTCGCATTCGACGCAGTTCCGAGCGAACGGGATCGCTCGCAGCCGAGCCTTTGCAATGGCCGCCTTGGACTTCGGCTTTCCGGCCTCCAAGCACATTTCGCACAGCCCGTACGTGCCGTCTTCGATTCGTTGCAACGCTGCGTCGATTTCGGCCAGCGTCTCTTGCTCGTTCTCGACGAACCGCAGAGCGAAGTCCTGCTCGTAGTTGTCCGTGCCCAGCTCGGCAATGTGCGTCGGGCTTCGCGTGTCGCTGCCCGTCTCGCCCCGGTCCAGCGCCGACTCGGTCAGGTACTCGATGTCTCCGCGCAGACGAGCTCGGAGTTCGAGCAGCCGCTTGCGGAACTCTTCCAGTTCAGACTTCTTCAGCATCGACCGTCCCTTTCCCGCATTCGGAAACGACAAGGTGCCCTTCGGCGGCAAGCCGCGTATTATCCACCGGCCGGAACCGACCGTCAACTGCGGACGCCCCGTTTCGCGCACGCGCGCGTACGCCCCGGTCCCCGGCCTTGCGGCTGTGTCGAGGCACCGAGGCACCCACGGCCACCGAACTGCTCTTGCCCACCACTCTGCCGCACATGCTACACTCCGCCCGCCGCCGAGTCTGACGGGCTTTCCTCCTCTCCGCCACGGAGGCGGTCGGCTGCAGCAACCGCGCGAGACGACACCTGTTCCGGAAGGAGCTCACTGTGCCAAGCGACCCGTTCGTTTCCATTGTCATTCCGCACTACCAGACGCCCGAGCTCGCTCGCCTCTGCTTGCGAGCCATTCGCTTCTTCACACGGGACGTGCCGTACGAAGTCATTGTCGTAGACAACGGCTCGAACGACGACCGCTCGCTGGAGTACCTGCGGCGTGTGGAGTGGATTCGACTGATTGAACGAGGCCCCGAAGCGGGCACTGGCCCAAGAGCTCACAAGCAGGCGGTCGACGTCGGCTTCCGGGCCGCGCGAGCCCCGTTCGTCCTCGCCGCTCACACCGACACCGTGCCGGTGCGCGAGGACTGGCTGTCGTGGCTGGTCGAACAGATTCTGTCCGGTCCGCTGGTCGCCGCAGTGGGCACGTACAAACTCGAGCTGCCGTCGGTTTGGGAAAGGTGGCTGAAACGGGCCGAGCGGGCTGTTCGTCAAGCGCTGCGGCTGGAGCCACGCGCCGGCGTCCCCCGCCCGTACATTCGCAGTCACTGCGCTCTGTACCGCCGAGACGTCCTGGAGCGGCTGCAACTACGCTACGACGACAACGACGCCAACACGGCGGGCCAAAACGTGCACCTCGAACTGGAACGACACGGCTACGTCGCCAAGTTGCTGCCCGTCGAAGAAATGCTGCGCCGCGTCGTCCACCTGAACCACGCAACGCTGGTGCTGCGTCCGGAGCTGGGAGCCAACAGACGAACAGTCCAACGCGGACAACGCCGCATTCGAAAGTTCTTGTCCCGTCCGGAGATTCGAGCTCTGCTCGCTGACAAGTCGCTGGACCGTGGCCCTTCAGAAGCAGCAGGCCGTGCGGCTTAAGGGCGTCTCTTGCTGAGAAGCGGGCCTGCCGTGCCGGCCCCGCCGCAGCTCCTCGGCCGGTGTGAGCTCCACTGCCACCGGAAAAAGGTCCGGGTGCGCGAGCGCCTCCTCCGGCTGACTGCAGCAGCTTGGTTCTTCCCGCGGAGCGGCCAGCGATCCGCATGCCCCGAGCTGCGGCTGACTTGGCCGACAACCACGACGCTCCACCGCCCCTCGAACAGCACACCGTCCCCGCTCTCACCACGCGGGGCCTGACTTTGTCCCCCGGTTGCCGTGCGAGCGACGCGGGTCAAACGGGCGGGGGCCGAGCGGGCTCGCTCAACAAACCAGCAGGGCGGGCTTGGTTCGACAAGCCGGCCGCCAGCAACGCGAACACCAGAATCCCGGCGCAAAAAGAAAAGTCCTGCGCAACACCGACAAAGAGCCAAGCTGGCTGCGTCAGGACCGACCAGCGACAAACACGCCCCGCAGGACTCGAACCTGCAACCTTCGGTTCCGTAGACCGACGCTCTATCCAGTTGAGCTAGGGGCGCAAGTCTTTGAACGACAAAGGGTTACAAACTTCTTTCGGTTGTTGATTTGACCAAAGTTACTACCAGTTTTCCTACTAACAAACACAGCACCACTTAACCTTCTACCACGGCTCGGGTGGGACGTCAAGGGTGTCGGTCGTGCCAATGGAAGGTCCCGAGCCGAACGTTGCTCCAGCGCAACGCCTTGCGGTCGGTTCCCTGAAGTAGCCAGCAGTTTCCACATGACGAAGTCTACTCGACGCTCGGCCTCTCGTAAAGCTTCGGTGCGGCAAGGGCCGCAGCCGTCGCGAGCTACCGCTCGAGTGCGCGGAAGCGGCGTGTCAGGCCTTTTCAGACGAGCGCCCAGCGGAAGCGGGTTCTCTGCGGCAGCTCCCACTGGTCCTGGCGGTGCTTACGGCCTGCTGCAGTTCGTGGCCGAAGCGTTGGAGGCGGGCGTCGAGGGTCTGGAGGTCGCGTCGGCGGACCAGGCGGACGCCCGGTTCGGGGAAAACGACGAACCAACGACTGGGCAGGAAGCACCGAGAACCAGCCACGAAGCAGCAAGAAGCAGGCACCGAGAACCGCCCACGAACCACAAAGCACCACGGACCAGGAACGAACACCCAGTCCGAAACACCGGGAGCCTGGAACTGACAACCAAGCACCAAGCACAAGCCACGAAGCAGTACGAACCAAGCACCAGGAACCAGGAACCAAGCACCGCCGCCCGACAGCCCGCCG
>CAYSAG010000203.1:0-9631 GCA_964428935.1 uncultured Planctomycetaceae bacterium
CGGGTCTTCTTGAGGCGAAAGAACATGGCGCCTGGCGTGCCTTACGTGGACGCTGCCTCACGGTTACCACCATGACTCTGCCGATCCGAGCTGTCCTCGTGAAGCAAATCCTGCTCATTTCGGCAATACCGCACCCACTTGTTGGCACCATGTTTTGCCGCCGATCGGCTCGCAACGTGCAAAAAACCCGGGATCTTCGGCCCCTTCACTTCAAAACCAGCCGCCAAACTGTAGAAAACGTGCCCAAGCGTTCGGCGACCCGCGTGCCAAGTTCCGAGTTGCAAACCCCGAATTCCGAACCAGCCGCGGCCACGACGGAGCGTGACCCTCCGGGTTCCGGACACCCTCAAGTAGGTTCGTCGGTCTGGTCTGGAAGCTCGCGCGCCCGGCAGACGCGGGCGCCACGGTCCTCACCGATTCGTCCCGACGCCGCTCGCGTCAAAACAACACCCGGTCGGCCGGAAAGACCGGCCCGTCCACGCACACTCGGCGGTAGTCCCAGTCGCCCTGGTCGGTTCGAATGCGGGCGACGCAACTGAAGCAGGCGCCAATGCCGCAAGCCATTGGGGTTTCGAGCGAAACCCAGCACGGCAGGTTCGCCTGCCGAGCAATTTCGCTCGCGGCAGCCATCATTGGCTCCGGCCCGCAGCAGTAGATTCGGTCGGGACGTTCGCCCTGTTGCAGACGTTCCGTCAGCAACTGACTGACCAGTCCACGAAACCCCGCCGAGCCGTCTTCGGTCGCCACGTGCACTTCGACGCCCACGCGTTCGAAGTCCGTCACGCCGGCCAAGCGGTCCGCCGAGCGAACTCCGTACAGCAGCGTCACCTTTTCGGCAGGCTGCTTCACCGCTCGAGCCGGTCGACCGTAGCGACGCAGGCCCAGAGCTTCGCGAGCCACGGCCAGGAACGGCGTCTGGCCAATTCCTCCGGCCACGCACAGCAGGTGGCCGCCTTCCGGCACCGGAAACCCGTTCCCAAGCGGCCCCCAAACCTCGACCGGGTCGCCGGGCTTCCACGAAGGCATGAGCCGGGTCAGCTTTCCCACCACCAAGTAGCCGAACTCCACGCCTGCCGGACGACCGTCTTCTTCGAAGACGTCGAACAACGCAAACGGTCGCCCCAGCAATGGGTCTGCCGTTCCTGGAGCTCGAACCATGAAAAATTGTCCCGGCAGAATGCGTTCGGCCACCTCCGGGCAGCGCAGGCGAAGTCGGAACGTGTCGCGAGCCATGGGCGACTGGTCGACCACCGTCGCTCGAACGCAGACCGGCGCGGCGTCGGCCGGCGCCGGCGTTCTGTGTTCCACCATTGGTGCCGTCTCCGTTGCAAGCCCAGCTCAACTGGCACGCGCGGCTGGCCAGACCGCGGCCAGCCTGAGCACTCACCGACCGTCTGTGAGCCCGACAGCCCGGACCACGGCAGCCGGAAGGCCGGCGGCCGGCACGACAGCCACGGCTTTGGGCAGACGAGCGTTTCGCCTCGCCGCAGCCACTTCCAGCGCCGGTCCAGACAGGGCTCCCGCTGGCTCGCTACTTTGAGCCCTTTGACGAGCCAGGCTTGGACCGGCCAGACCGTCGGCGAGTCTGCGCGGCTGCCTCGCGTCGGGCGCACAGGTCTTTCAACGCCTGCACTTCTTTCGGCTTGAGCGGCCGGTAGTGTCCGACCGGCAGCCGGCCCAGCCGCAGTGGCCCGAAGGCCACACGCTGCAGCCACATCACTTTGTGACCCACTCGAGCCAGCAGGCGACGAATTTCCCGGTTCCGCCCGGTCGTCAGCGTCAGCTCCAAGTAGCAGCTCTTGCCGCGAGTTCCCAGCCGCCGCACGCTCTGGACCCGGAACTTGCCGTCCGAAAAGTACAGCCCCTGCTTCAGCTTTTTCAGCGTGTCGCCCGTGGGAATGCCGGCCACCTGCACGCGGTAAGTTCGAGGAATGCGGTAGCGTGGGTGAGCGAGGCGGTTGGCCAGGTCGCCGTCGTTGGTGACAATGAGCAGCCCCTGACTGTGCTCGTCCAGCCGCCCGACCGTGAACAGCCGCGGCCCGTCCGGCGGGAACAAGTCAATGACCCGAGGCCGTCCGCTGGGGTCACGGTTCGTGCACAAGACCCCCGGTGGCTTGTTCAACATGTAGTAGACTTTTCGCTCCAGCCGAATCGGCTCGCCGTCGACAGCAATCGACTGCTTGGCCGGGTCGACTTTTACACCCAGCTGGTCGACCACTTGGCCGTCCACCGTCACGCGTCCGGCCAGAATGTACTCTTCGCACTCACGGCGCGAACCGATTCCGGCCGCAGCCAGCACCTTCTGCAGACGCTGCGGACCGCTCGGCAGTTCAGAAGCCGACGGGCTCGTCTTGGACCGACGTTTGGGCATTGAGGTTCTCAGCACTCGAACGACACCGACACGGGTTTGGCCGTTCCAACGGCCTTTGGTCCAACCGACCAACCTCGTTCCGCCGCGACCGTGTCGTTCGCCGTCTGCCGACGGTTTTCGAGGCACCAGACGCACCGAGCGTGTCGGCGTGACCGGTCTTTCCGACACGCCCGTTTGGCCAAAGACGTGGGTCAAACCAGCGAGCTTGAACAGGACGCACTTGGCCTCGTGCCCGGTCGTGCCCCGGGCCAGCACAGCGTGGCCGCTGCGCCGCAGTTCGCTCTTCGCCACGCCTCTGTGAACAGCCACCACACCACACCGACCGGGCAGCGCAACAAGCCACTCGGCAGCCGCCGGGCAGGACCGTCCGGGCACGCCCCAGTGCCTGGGCGGTAAGTCTACACCTCGACAGTCCAAAAGGGAACGGCTCGGTCGACCGTTTGTCGGTCCAGTCGACTCAGCGGGCGTGCCCGTCCGCCGCGAGACATTCGGCTACACGACCGGTCCGTGGCGAGGTCCCCACTGCGGCGCCAGTTGCTTGCCCAGCCGCTCCAGCTCGTCTTTCTCGGCCGGCTCCAGCGGCCGGAAATTGCGGACCATTTGGACATTTCGTCGGAGCTGGTCCGGCGTGTGCACACCAATGACCAGAGTGGCCACGCCGGGCAGCCCCAAGGCGTAGCGGACCGCCAGTTCCAGCCGGTTCGGTTCCACGTACGGCCCTGGGTTCGGCTTGACGGCCGCTCCAAACCCACCGCGCATGCCTCCGAAAACCTTCATGGCCGCCACGCCCAGGTTCAGCTGGTTCGCCACCGGCAGCACTTTCGTTTCGAAACCGTAGACGTACCGGTCGACGAAGTTCATGGCCACCATGACCACGTCGACGTGTCCCGACTTCAGCACGTCGGGAAAGGCGCCCGGGCGTGAGTGTCCCGAGACTCCAATGAACCGAGCCGTGCCTTTTTTCTTTTGCTTGAGCAGGTACTCCAGTGCCCCGCCGGGGGCCGTGGCCGTCGCCACGTTCCGGTTGCCCAAGCTGTGGAGGTAGACCAGGTCGACGTGGTCGGTCTTCAGCAGACGCAGCGACGTCTCGAACGACCGTTGTGCCTGCTCGGCCGTGTCCGCCCAAACTTTCGTCGTCAGGAAGACTTCTTTGCGGTGCCGTCCCAGCGCCCGACCAATGGCCTCCTCGGCCTTGTTGTAGTTCCGCGCCGTGTCGACGTACGTCACCCCCAGGTCCAACGCTGTGTGGACCAGTTCGACCAGGTCCTCGACGCTGACGGCCCGACACATTCCCGACGGCCACGTGCCCAAAGCCAGCGTCGGCACCTCGACACCGGTGCGGCCGAGCGTTCGAGTTGGAAGCGGTCCGGCACTGACCGGCTCCGCGGCACGCACCACCCGGCCGCCCAACAGCACCCCGGCCACGGCCAGCCCGCCGCGCCGAACGAACCGCCGACGGGAAATGCCTGAGCGACCCGAACACTCACGCTGTCGATTCGTGTCTCGCTGCACCTGTCCGTCCTCCTCTGTTCTTTCTGTGCCAGTTTCGCGTGAAGTAGCTCCTGCTGCCTTTTCCGCGAGGCCCACAAGCTGGTTCCGGTTCAGCCCGCCAGCGCCGCTTCGCTTGCCACGCCGGTGCGAAGCCACTTTTTCGCGACGTCCGAACAGACACCCCGGACGCTCCAACTCGCGCAAAGGCTCGAGCTGCCCAGCAGCGCTTCGGCATTACGCTACCGTTTGGTCGATCGGCGAACAAGCTTGGCGCGAAGCGAGCCGACGGCGTCGGCGAGCACACCGCGAACGGGACGGGACGGTCCGCAGCCTCTCGGTACGGCCGCCGCTCGACGCGGCCACGGGACGTCCGCCGCGTGGCCGCCGAGTTCGACTGCTCACACTCAGCGACCGGCACGCGTCGCCTCTGACAGACGGCCGGTTCGCCGTCGTGTCGGACCGGCCGGCTGGCCGGTCAAGTCGTCAAAACCGAAAGAACCGACAGGTTGCTTTTGGTCGTGACGGGCTGCAGTTCCGCCAGAACAGCCTCGTCTTCTTGGAAAATTTTTTGCCCCTCAGCGGGCGTGGGCGAGCGGCGTTGGCGGGCAACCTAGAGTTTCCATGCTGCAACGTGGCCGTGGCGGAACGGAAGTTTCCGCGGAGCGGCTTTGCGGCTGCCGACCGGCGCGACGGCCGGTGGGCGGAAGGCTGCGCCGAGCGAGTCGCCGAAGCGGTCGGCGTCGAGCGGCGCGGACGCGGCAGACGACGCGGGTCGTCGCCCCTTTGGCCGGCCGTCGACGGCAGTCGCCCGGGCGGAGTTCTCAGCGCCGTCTGCAACAGCCGCTCCTGACACCCAGGCTGGGGAACCGACCATGCTGGTGAAAAAAAGAACGCGAATGACGGCCAAGCAGTCGCGGACCGCACAGCGTGTTCTGGACAGCTTGGAGCGTTGGGAAGCTCGCTTTCGCGGGCTGACGGTCGAGCGCAGGCGTCACCGGCGTGTGCCTTACCGGACGGTCGTCACCATTTACGTGCCGGACATCAGCGGCCTGCCCGGCGTCTACAGCGACGCCATTGACGTCTGGGCTCGGAACCTTTCGCAAAGCGGCTTGTGCTTCGTGCACCCGACCCGCCTGCGCAGCCACGACGTGGTCATCGCTCTGAACCCGGACAGCGACCGACCCATGCTGTTCGAGGCAATGATTGTTCGGGTCCGCGAGGTTTACGACGGGTACTGGGAGCACGCGGTCGTGTTTTCGGCTCGCGTGGACCACCCTGCGGCCGGTCCGGCCCAATTTGGTGCAGTCGACCGCGAGCAGCCCGCCGGGCCGTCTCATTGGATGCCCGTGGGCGACGAGCCGGAAGGGCTGGCGGACGGTGCGTTTCAGTCCGTGCGCGTCGACACGCGTGCGGCGTCGGCGACGTGCCTGTGACGGCCGACCGGCGGTAGTGGTCGGCTTCCGGGTGAAGCGTGGCGTCCGCTCGGCGCCGGCGAACCGTGGAGGCCTGTCAGCGGGACGGTCGAGGCGGGCGAGAAGTCCAGAGACGGAACTTGCGAAGAGGTAAACGGTCGAGACGGAGACGAGCAGGACGCGAGCGGCCGAATTGCGTCGGTCAGTCACCGAGTGTCGGGGGAAAAGGTCGCGAGTCAAACAGTGGGCTGGGGGAAGCCATGACGGGAACTGCCAGTTGCGAGACTGGTCGTCCAAGTCTGTGTCAGCTCCGCGTTGCCGACCTCATGCAAATTCAGGTCCATTCGGTGCACAAGGAGGCGCCGTTGATTCGAGCGGCGCGGCTGATGGGTGAGCACAACATTCGCCACTTGGTCGTGACGGACACATTCGGACGTCCAATCGGCGTGTTCTCCGAACGGGACATGCTGCGCTACATTGCCTCGTGCTCGGCCCGCGGCGAAATCGTCCCGGGACGCGTGCCGGTGGAGGAGGTCATGACCGAGTCGCCCATTACGGTCTCGCCGTCTGCGTCCCTGCCCGAGGTCGCCCGCCTGCTCGCTCAGCACAAGATTGGTTGCGTGCCGGTCACCGACCGCGAGGGAACACTGGTCGGCATTGTCTCGGTGGTCGACGTACTGCGTGCCGTCGCTGAAATGGAAAACGGCAGCGAAGCGAGCTGACGCGGCCCTCGACGTTGAACCGAGTTCCGCAGCTTTTCGGAGCCAGCAGGCCGGCAGCCAGCAACCGCTGCCCCGCAGCTCCGTCTGTGCTGCCCCCGCGTCTCCACCCACCGCCAAGTCGGCCTGCAGCCGTCCCGGGCCGACCGGCCTTGGCACCCGCCGCGTTTTTCCGACGACCGCAGCGTCACATCCGGTTTCGGCCAGCCCTGTACGGGGCCCGCCGTCCGCGACTGCCAGCGGCGTCACGCGCTCCGCCCCCTACTCGTCCGAATCCAGGTCGACCTCTTGGACCTTAATGACCTGGTCCAGCTTGGTGATTTCCAGCACTTCGCGGACGTCGTCCGACGGGTTGAAGATTTGAACGTCGACACCCAAGTCTCGCAAAGAAGTCAACAGCCCCAGCAGACCGCTGGGCACCAGTCGCACGCCGCTCAGGTCGAAGGCCAACGTCTTGCAGCCGCACTGCTTGACCAGTTCGGTAATTTGCTGCCGACACTCCGACAGGTCCAGTTGTTGTAGAATCTCCTGCCCCCCGAAGCCCAGCACAGTGACCTCGCCCGTCTGGTAGACCTGCAGTTTCGGACGTTCTTCGTTCATTTGGAAAGCCCTTCCCAGAAAGACCGACCGCGACACACGTTGCCAACCCGCTGGCCCGCCCTTGCAGTACCGGTCGGCTGCTCAAGACCTTTCCGACGCTCGAGCCGCTCGACTCGTGCAGGCCGAAGCATACTGGCAACCGCCGGTGACGTGCAAGCAGCCGAAGGCCGCGACGAGGCGACGGCGCGGTCGGTCTTCGTGCATACCTTGCCAGCCCGGTGGTTTCGTCCGACTGCGTGGGCAGTTTGGCTCTGCCCGGACGACAGTCCCGTTCGACCTGTCGACGCCCCCGGACTACGGTCGGCAACCAGGGCCTTTCAGCTCTTTTTCGGTTCGGCCTTTTGCTGTCGCTGTGGTTTTTTGCCCGGCCGCTTTTTCGGCCGTGGGTAGGGAAGTACGTGGCAGCGCTTGGCCCACGCCAACCACTTCTCGCTCATCTCCTTCACCCGTTCCGGGTACTTGGCGGCCAAGTCGTGCATTTCGGACCGGTCGTCGGCCAGGTTGTACAGCTCCCATTTGCCCTTGCGGCCGCGAGCCACCAGTTTCCAATTCCCGATTCGAATGGCCCGGTTGCCCTCGTGCTCCCAAAACATGGCCTCGCGCTGAATGGGCCGGTTGTCCAGAATGGCCGGCAGCAAGCTTTTGCCTTCCATTGGCGGAATGGAATTCCCGTGGAAGGTCTTCGGGTACTCGGCGCCCGAGACGTCCACGCACGTGGCCATGATGTCGGGCAGGTAACCGGGCTGACGTCGGAAGCTGCCGGGGTCCTTGATTCGCCGAGGCCAATGGACAATCAGGGGTGTTGAAATGCCGCCTTCGTGGACGAAGTGTTTGTAGCGGCGGAAGGGCGTGTTGGAAACTTGAGCCCAGCAGCGTCCGTAGGAGAGCACCCAGCCACGGTCGGTTCCCAAGTCCTTCGGCGAGCCGCCACCCAGTTCGCCTCCTTCCGCGCAGCCGCCATTGTCCGAAAGGAACAGCAGCAACGTGTTGTCCAGGCGGCCCAGCTCACGCAGCGTCTGCAGCAACCGTCCAATGTTCCAGTCCATGCGGTCGACTTGAGCCGCGTAGATGGACATGCGGAAGTCCATTTCGCGTTTTTTCTGCTCGCTGAGCGAGTCCCACGGTCGGCAGTCCCGCGGCGGCAGTTCCCACTTCGGGTCGACCAACCCCATTCGAATCATTCGGTCGTAGCGTTGCTGCCGCAGCCGGTCCCAGCCGATTAGGTACTTGCCGCGGTACTTGGCCACGACGTCGGCTGGAGCCTGCAAAGGCCAATGGGGTGAGGTGTAAGCCAGGTAGAGGAAAAACGGACGCCCGTCCTTTGCGGCCTCTCGGACGAAACGAATGGCGTAGTCTGTAAAGGCGTCGGTGATGTAGTAGTTCGGCCCCTCCGGCTCGACCGGCTGGTCTTGCAGCGTCAAGCCTCGCGGCGGCGTGGGGTGAAAGTAGTTCGTCCCGCCGGAAATGATTCCGTAGTAACGCTCGAACCCGCGAGCCAGCGGCCACTTCTCCTTGCCGAAATACCCCACGTGCCACTTGCCGGCCATGAGCGTGTGGTAACCGGCCTGTTTCAACACCTCGGCAATCGTCACACAGTGCCGGTTCAAGAAGCCTCGGTAGCCAAATAGGCCGGTGTCAAAGCCGTTTGGCCGTTCGGGCGGGTTGGTCATGTGACCGATGCCGGTTTGGTGCGGGTGCAAGCCTGTGAGCAGCGATGCTCGCGTCGGACAACACCGCCCCGTGTTGTAGAACTGAGTGAACCGCAGTCCGTTCGCAGCCAAACGGTTCAGGTTTGGTGTGTCGATTTCTCCACCGTAGCAGCCAATGTCCGAGTAACCCATGTCGTCGGCCAAAATGATGACAATGTCGGGCCGTTCGGACTCGGCTGCCCGCACGGGCCCCGCTGCCCAAGCCACAAGAGCCCCAGTTACTCCGACCAGCAACCAACGCCTGCTCGTTTTCATGGGTCTTACCTCTCGTTGGCTGACTTCGACAAACGTCCGCTCTTTCTCAACCCCTACGGGCGGGGCCGCGCGAAGCGGCGACCGGCTGGAGCAGCCACCAGTTTAGCCTGTCTCGTGCAAGAGCACACAGGAACCGCAGACAAATCCCCCGTCCCGCGCCCGAAAACGCGTTCCCGCTCGACGACTAGTGACTTCTCGCGTCAACCTCAAACGTGGCCCGCCCCACAGACGGCGACAAGGCAACCGGTCGAGAGCCGTCGAGCTTGGTGCCGACACCCCGACTTCCGCTCGTTGCGGCCCGGTCGCAAGTTGCCGAGCAGCCAGCGTCAGGACTCGCCCTGCCGACTGCCCAGAACGGAACAGCGACCTCGGCTCCGCCAGACATCGCCCCGTTGCCCCTTCACCCCGCGTCGACCTTCCACCCTGGCGGCACCACCCCCGCCGCACGCCTGTTCGACGGAGCGGCTCACTTCGCCAACCGGTACACCTGCCGAACTTGCAATTGAGACTGCTGCCCCGACCGAACGAAGACGACCCCCAAGCCGCCGGACTTGGCGCCGTAGACCCACACTTCCGTCAGCGCGTCTTTCGTGGCGGCTCGCCAGACGGAAGTCGGAGCCCCCAAGGTTTGCCGCACCTGGCTGGGCGTCATGCCCTCGACCACGCGTCCTTCACGCATGGCTTGAGCGATTTTTCCTTCGGGCGTCTTGGCGAACTCTTTCAGCGTGAGCCACCGACCGCCGGCCAGTCGGTAGCCGCGAGCCTCCAAGTCCTTGGCAAACCGCTCTGCTCCGCCGCTCAGCCGGTAGGCCTGCACCAACAGCTCGAACGTTTTTTTCGAGTCCTTCAGCAACGACTCGTACTCGAGAGCCAATTGGCGAAGTCCGTCCGGTCCTTCGCGGCGGAGAATGGCTTCGCGAGCGGCCAGCCAGCGTCGGAGCAGCTCGTCGGCCCGGTCCGGCCGCTTCTGCTTTCGAAGCCACTCCGCCAACCCGACCCCCTCCGTTCGTGCCAGCTCCTCCGCGTGAGCCAGCCGGTAGGCGAGGCCTCGCTGGCGGTACTGCTTCGCCAAGT
>CAYSAG010000204.1:0-9522 GCA_964428935.1 uncultured Planctomycetaceae bacterium
ACCTCAAAACGGGACTACTACGAGGTGCTCGGTGTGTCCCGGGACGCCAGTCCCGAGGAAATCAAGAAGGCCTACAAGAAACTGGCGCTGAAGTACCACCCGGACCGCAACCCCGGCGACCCGGAGGCGGTCGAGAAGTTCAAGGAGGCCGCCGAGGCGTACGAGGTGCTGAGCAACCCGGAGAAGCGGGCCCGCTACGACCGTTACGGACACGCGGGACTGTCCGGGGCCTACGCGGAGCCGTCTTTTACCGACATTGAGGACATTTTCGACCTGTTCGGCGACCTGTTCGAGGGGTTCGGCTTTGGTCGCCGTCCGCGGTCGCGTCGCCGAGCGCAGGTCGGACGCAGCCTGGCGACGTCGGTCACCGTCGACCTGCTCGAGGCGGCCTACGGTTGCACGAAGACCATTGAGGTTCGACGGCAGGACCTTTGCTCCCAGTGTCGCGGCACCGGCGTGCGGCCCGGTTCGTCGCCGGTTCGCTGCGACTACTGCGGCGGCTACGGACAGGTGGTTCAGGCACAAGGGTTCTTCCGTCTTCAGACCACGTGTCCGGCTTGCCGCGGCGAGGGGCAGGTGATTCGAGACCCGTGCCCGGAGTGCCGTGGCAGTGGTCGCGTGCCGCGACGCGTGCAATTGGACGTCCGCATTCCCCCTGGCGTGGACACGGGAATGCAGCTGTGTCTGCGTGGTGAGGGCGAGCCGGGGTTGCACGGCGGACCGCCGGGAGACCTTTACGTCGAGGTGCGAGTGCGCGAGCACCCGCTGTTTCGACGCGAGGGCAAGAACCTGGTCTGCCGAGTGCCCATTACCTACGCCCAGGCGGCCCTCGGGGCCGAAATCGAAATCCCGACCCTCAACGGCCGACAGCCCTACCGAATTCCTCCGGGCACACAGCCGGGCGAAGTGTTCCGAATCCGTCGCGGCGGAATGCCCGACCCACGCGGCGGACCGCCGGGCGACTTGTTAATCGAAGTGACCATTGACGTGCCCAAGAAACTGAGCAAGCGAGAAGAACAGCTGTTGCGGGAATTGGCCGAAATCGAAAAGACGAACGTGACCCCGCACCGCAAGTCGTTTTTCGAGAAACTGCGAGACTGGTTTTCGGCACACGAGTCGCAGTAGCGCGTCCGCGGTCGGGCGGCCCGCGGCTTGTGACCGCTGGCACCGGTCAGTCCGGCAAGGGCTGACGGTCGTCGGGCTGCCGAGCCTGCGAGACTTGTCTCACGGGAAGACGCCGCGTCAACCACGGCGACGCCAGCGCTCCGGGCGGCTCGCCTGACTGCGCAGCCGGTCGGTCCCACAGCCGACCGCGGCCCGCAGAGAGCCGGGGAGTCAACAAGTCGGCCGACGGAAGCGGCCAGCCTGGCCGACCGCGGCGGACATGACCGTGTGGAGCGGACTGGGAACAAACAACTGCGGGTTCGAGTGGGGCGGTTGGTCGACCAACTCGCCTCGCGCGGACCAGAGTTCAAACGAAAAGGACGGGAGTGGTCGGAACCATGAGAGAGAAGGAACGCGAAGTTCCCGAGCAGAACCCACGGCCGGAGCAGCCGACGCCGGAAGAGGCGGCCCAGCAAGAGCCGCAGCAGCCTCAGCCGGCTTCGGGCAAGACGGAGGACCAGACGACGCAAAAGTTGGCGGAGGCCTCGTTGCGCGAGCAGCTTGAGGCCGCAATTGCCGAGCGAGACGCGAACTACGACCGGTGGATGCGAGCCAGGGCGGAGCTGGAGAACTTCCGCAAGCGAACGGAACGGGAAGCCGAAGAGCTGCGGAAGTACCAAGCCTTCCAGCTCATTCGCGACCTCCTGCCCGCCCTGGACAACCTGGAACGGGCCATTGAGGCCGCGGAGGCCGAGTCGTCTGGTTCTCCGGAACAGCGACTGACTCAATTGACCGAGGGACTGCGAATGGTCCACCGGCAGTTCCTCGAAATTCTGGCCCGCTACGGCGCCAAGCCAATCGACGCGCTGAACAAGACGTTCGACCCGAACTACCACGAGGCCGTCAGTCAGGTGGCCACGGACGAGCACCCACCCATGACGGTCGTGCAAGAAGTCGAGCGGGGCTACATGGTTCACGACCGGGTCGTTCGACCGACGAAGGTCGTTGTCGCGAAAGCCCCAGAGCCGGCGGAGGGCGAGCAAGGAAGCGGTCAGCCGGGCCAGTCGAGCCCCGGCGAGGAGCAGCCGGACACGCCGGACAACTAGAAACAGTCGGGACGGGCCGCCACACGCAGCGGCCAGCCGGTCGCGAAGGACGGTCAGTGGCCCCGGCCCGTCGCTCCTGACGCTCGGCGGCCGCCTCCGCGGCGTGCCGCTTTCGGCGTTTTTCCCTTCCTGGGCGTCGGGAGGCACTGAGCGAGTCCCGCCGAGCCCGAGAAAACGCTAACATTGTCGGAACTGGCGCGGAAGTTGCCGCTGTCGCGGACGAACCGACGGACGCTGGTGCCGGACGGAACCGAACGTTGTGCAACGACGGTTGTGTCGGGCAATTGACCGGGCGGCCCCAAGGCCGCTCGAAACCCTCTTGACCAGACAACAGGTGGAGAAAACATGCCGACCTACGACTACGTTTGCCGCAAGTGCGGCCACGGGTGGGAGCTGTTTCAGTCCATGAAAGACAAGCCGGTGCGGAAGTGCCCGGCGTGCGGGAGCCGGTCGGCCGAGCGGCTGATTGGCACCGGCGCCGGAATCATTTTCCGCGGCTCCGGCTTCTACGTGACGGACTACCGGAGCAAGTCGTACAAAGAACGACAGAAGGCCGAGAAGCAGGCGGCCAAAGGAGGCTCGGACAGCCAGCCCAGCGGCTCCGACAAGTCGACGCCGAAGAGGAGTGACAAGTGAGGCCGCTTCGGAGTCGGAGCCGTCGAGTGAGCGAGCTGGTTCCAGGCGTGCCGGCCCGCTGCGCGAGGCGGCTGTGCGCGTCGGACCGCCGGACACTGGGGCCGCGCTGACGTAGCCGGTCGGTCCGTCCGAAGTGTGGCGACGTGCCGGCGGGAGCAACCGTCTCTCGGCCGGAACGGGTCTGGACGAGCCGCGTCGGCGTTGGCCGGGAACGGCGAACAATTTCAGGTCAGCGGCGGCTCGTGCGACGCCAACCAGTCCCTTGGCGTGTCGGGCCCATTCGGGCTGCTTCAGAGAAGAAATGACGAGCCCGACGACCTGTCCAATTTGCAACAAGCCTCTCGAGCCAGACGCGGCCCGAAACTCACGCTACTTTCCTTTCTGCAGCGAACGGTGCCGCTGGGTGGACCTTTTCCGTTGGCTCGACGGAAAGTACGCGATTGTCGAGCCGCTCGACCCGCAACGCTTGCTGGAAGAGACGAGCTCGGAGGTGGGCTTGGACGTCGACCAGCCGGGCAACGCAGACGCGGACGAGCAACCGTGACCGACGCCGTAAAACGGACGGGCCGAGCCAAGCCGTCTGCGTGTGCGGGCCGGCCGGGGTGTACCGCGTGGAGCCGCGCGTCTGGCCAGCGGCGCCGGGGTTCGGCGCAACAAGCAAGGCCGACACCGCCCAGCGCGGCGCCGGCCTGGGGTTTCGGAGGCGGAAATGGCCGCAGGCAGAACCGGCTAAGCCGACTGCTCCGCTTGCTGTTTCTCGGCCAGTTTCTTGTTCAACAGTTTCATGAGCCGCGACTTGGTCCGGGCGGCCTTGTTCGGGTGAATCAGGTGCTTGTCGGCCGCCTGGTCGAGCTTCTTGACTGCCAGTCGAATGGCCGCGTCCCGCTCCTCCGGTGGCGCGTCGTTCAAAATGGCCAACCGCGCCTTCTTGACGAAGGTCCGCAGAGCGGAACGTTGAGCCTTGTTTCGCTCGCGGCGTTTCTTGTTCTGTCGCAGTGCTTTCTTGGCGCTCTTAGTGTTCGGCATGTCTCGTTTCTTCGTCTGCCTGAACCAGTTCCTGAACTACCGACGGTGTCCCCCGTTCTGACTTCGTCGGCCGCTTCCCGAGGCCGGGGCGTTGCTTCGACCTTTCGGTTCCAGCGCCGGCAGGCCACCCGGTTCTGCTGCGCGGGAACGCGTCGTGTTCGGCCACTCCACAACCGCCAGTCGTCACGAACCCGCCCTGCCTCGAACCGGTCACCTGCGGAAGGTCAAGAGTTTACACACCCGGTCGCCGGCTGGCTAGCCTTCCGACCCCTCTTCCGCGGACTGTCCACCGTCCTCGGCCTGCAGGGCCTCCAGTCGCTGCAAGGCGTCGCGGTACTCGTAGTCAATGGCCAGCACTTCGCTGTAGTGGTCCTCGGCCGCCGCCTTCTCCCCGGCCTGCTCGCAGATTCGTCCCAGACTGTAGTGGGCCCGCTTGAACAGGTTCGGGTGGTCCTGGGCGTTCAGGTACTGAAGGCTTTTCTCGAACTGGCGTCGAGCCAGTTGAGGTTTCTTGTCGGCGAGGAAACACTCGCCCAGGCACACCAGCACCTCGCCGGCAATTCGCGTGTCCTTCACGCACTGCTGGAGCAGCGGAATGGCTTTGGCAATTTGTTTGACTCTCATGTAACGCTGAGCCAGCTCGTACTTCAGCCTCAGGTTGGCCGGGTAGCGTTCCACGCGTTCGGCAAAGACTTGGATTTCCCGCCTGAGCAGCTCGCGGGCCAGTTCGGCGGCCTTTTTCTGGTCCTCCTCGTTGCCCGTTTCCGCCGCCTTGTCTTTCGCGTCTTCGACCTGCTTTCGCAGCCGCTCCAGCTCAACGTCCTCCAGCAGCTCCTTCACGCCGGGGTCGTCCTTCGCCAGTTCCACGGCCTTCTGGAGCAGCTCAATGGCTTCGTCCAGCTTCCGCTCGTCCCGGTAGTGTTGAGCCAGCTTGACGTAGTTGTCCGGGTTGTTCGGCTCTTTTCGAATGGCCCGTTTCAGGTCGGCTTCGACCGACACGCCCGGCCCGTCGACAGGGCCGGACTTGTCCATGCCGACTTTTTTCGCAACGGCCTGTTCGACGGTTACGCCGCGAGCGTCCTTGGCCTCCTGGTAGCCGCCCCGGTTGAGCACGTGAGCCGCCTGGAGCTCGTTGTACTTCATTCGAGCTTCGCTGTTGTGCGGGTCGAGTTTCATGAGGTGGGCCCAGATTTTCATGGCCTGCTGGTACTCACCCCGCTCCTCCAGCAAACGAGCGTACGCCTCGTTGTAGGCCTTGTTGTCCGGGTCCTCTTTCAGCGCGCACTGGTAGGCAAACGCCGCGACCTCCTGGTAGCCCAGGTTTTTGCAGGCTTCGGCCAGGTCGGCGTTGAGCTGAGCGTCCCACGGATTCAGCTGCAGCCCTTCCTCCGCGAGCCGTTCAACCGTCTGCCAGTCCTTCTGCATTTTGGCTTTCTTGATGCGGCCTTTCAGGGTCATGAGCCGCATGCCGGCCATTCGAGCACCGGTCTTGTTGTTGTTGTACTTCCGGTACTCCACACCCCGCAGCGTCTGGCGGTACAACAGGTTCTCGGGGACAAACAGCACGGCCTTCGAGAACATGTCAATGGCGTAGTCCCAGTTCTCCTTGGACATCGCCTCGGAGCCCTTCCGCCAGCACTCCGCGGCCAGGCGTTTCTTCTCTTCAATCGTGCCAGACATTCTGCGCCTCTGTGTGTTCGAACCGTGTGCGGAAACCGTCTGCTACCAACGCTTTGCCGTCACCCGCTCCGTACTTTAGCACAAGCCCCCAGGCCTTTCCAGAAGCGGTGGACGGGCCGACCACCGACCGAAACGCCGCGACAAAGGGTCGAGCTCGCCCAGCCCACCCGCACTCGGACGGGCCGGACCGCTCGCGCCGACGCCCGTCCGGCCGGCTGTGCGGGTTGACGCCTTCCCCCTCACTGGCTAAGAAGCCCACGAGCCGGCGGCTGTGGAGCTGCCCCTCGTACCGGCAGCGGCCGTCCGAGCAACCCTGCAAGTCGGAAAGGACGCAGTCCAATGGTGAAAGTTCAGTTTCCCGACGGCTCGCTCAAAGAGTACCCCGACCAGACGACTCCGTTGCAAATTGCCGAACAGATTGGCTCGCGTTTGGCCAAGGCCACGCTGGCCGCTCTGGTCAACGGCCAAGTGGTCGACGCAACGCGGCCGCTGGCGGAGCTGGCCGACTCGCAGCCGGTCCAACTGAAACTGTTGACCGACCGCGACCCCGAGGCATTGCCCGTGCTGCGCCACTCGGCGGCTCACGTCATGGCTCGAGCGGTCATGCGTCTTTTCCCGAATGTGCGTTTGGCCTTTGGTCCGACAGTCGCCCACGGTTTCTACTACGACTTCGAGCTGGACCGCTCCATTCGCGAAGAGGACTTCCCTCGCATTGAGGAAGAAATGCGTCGAATCATTTCGGCGGCCGAGCCGTTCGAGCGGGTCGAACTGCCGCGGGAGAAGGCCATTGAGCTGTGTCGCGAACTCAACCAGCCGCTGAAGGTCGAACACATTCAGACCACGCTGGCCGACCACGAGACGCTGAGCTTTTACCGGCTGGGCGAGTTCATTGACTTGTGCCGCGGGCCACACATTCCCGACGCCGGACGCATTAAGGCGTTCAAGCTGTTGTCGGTCGCCGCGGCCTACTGGAAGGGCGACGCGTCCGGCAAGCGTCTGCAGCGTCTCTACGGAACGGCTTGGTTCAGCAAGAAGGACTTGGAGGAGTACCTGAAACAGGTCGAAGAGGCCAAACGACGCGACCACCGCGTGCTGGGCAAACGGTTGCGGTTGTTCCATATTAGCCAAGAGGTCGGGCCGGGGTTGCCCTTGTGGTGTCCGAAAGGGGCGGTCGTCCGCGGCATTTTGGAGGACTTCATTAAGCAAGAGCTGCTCCGACGCGGCTACCAGCCCGTCTACACGCCGCACATTGGTCGCGTCGAGCTGTACGAGACGAGCGGCCATTTCCCGTACTACCGGGCGTCGCAGTTCGCCCCCATTTTCCTGCACGAGGCCGGTCAGTTGGTCGACGCGTGGCTGCAGCGGCTGCAGGAAGACCGTTTGAGCGCGGACGACGAGAAAAAGCTGCTCGAAGCCGCTCGGGTGCTCGGCGCCGACTTGCCCGACTACGACCCGGCCGCGCCGAAGCAAAAACGCGTGGAGGTGCTTCGGCAGTGGGAACTGCAGCACGAGCGGTACCTGATTAAGCCCATGAACTGCCCGCACCACGTGCAGATTTACCGGTCGCAGCCGCGGAGCTACCGCGACTTGCCGGTGCGGTTGGCCGAGTTCGGCACGGTGTACCGGTACGAGCAGTCGGGCGAGCTGGCCGGGCTGTTGCGTGTGCGCGGTCTGACGCAAGACGACGCTCACCTGTTTTGCACGCCGGAGCAGGTGGAGGAGGAGTTCCGAAGTACGCTGGAGTTGGTGCAGTTCGTGCTGGAGAGCGTCGGCCTGGAAGAGTACCGAATTCAGCTCTCGCTGCGCGACCCCAACAGCGACAAGTACGTGGGCAGCGAGGAGAACTGGCGGCGAGCGGAGGAAAGCTTGCGTCGCGTGCTGTCCGACTTCGGCAAGCCGTTCGAGGCCATTGAAGGCGAGGCGGCCTTTTACGGCCCGAAGGCCGACTTCATGGTGCGCGACTGCCTGGGACGCGAATGGCAGCTCGGCACGGTCCAACTGGACTACAACCTGCCGGAGCGGTTCGAGCTGGAGTACATTGGGCCGGACAACCGGCCGCACCGTCCGGTCATGATTCACCGAGCTCCGTTCGGCTCGCTGGAGCGGTTCGTGGGCATGCTCATTGAGCACTTCGCCGGGGCCTTCCCGCTGTGGCTGGCTCCCGAGCAGGTCCGCGTGCTGCCGGTCAGCGACAAGTACCTCGACTACGCTTTCCAAGTGCAGCGGCAGTTCGCCGAAGCGGGCTTCCGCGTCACCGTCGACACCCACAGCGCGAAGGTCAACGCGAAAATTCGCGACGCGCAGCTGGAGCTGATTCCGTACATGCTGATTGTGGGCGAGCGGGAACAGGCGAGCCAAACGGTGTCGGTGCGCGACCGCATTGACGGCGACTTGGGCGGCATGCCCGTCGGCCAGGCCATTGAAAGGCTCAAGCAAGAGGTGGCCGAACGGCGAGTTCGGCAGGTGGCGAAGCCGACGCTGAGCGCGTTTCAAGAGACCGGCGAGCAGTTCGAGTACTGAGCTGGCGAGGTTGAGCGGCGGGGCGAGCCGAACGTCTGCAGCCCACGTCCGACAGCGGCAGCGTGCCGCCTGCTCAAACGCTGGCTGGCGGTGTCGCGACCGGCCGCGTCTGTGGACGGCGTGGGACGTCGCGCAAGACCCCTTCGCGGTTCACCGCTCGACGGTGCAGCGGACGCTGGAGTGCCCGCTTCCAGGGCGGTGCGAACAGCCGGCTGCCGCGGCTCGTCAAGGGGAGCGGTCGTCCCGCGCAGACCAACCGCTCGCTTGCGCCGGCTTTCCGACCCACTTACCCGTCAGACCAACGGCTTGGCCGGGTAGCGAGCCAACAGTTGCAAGCACTCGTCAATTTCCTTGGGACGCTCGAATCCAATGGTCATGGCGTCCAGCAGGCCGTTTTCCTGGGCGTACTTCAGGCACTCCTCTTTGCGGTCGACCAATTGGCCCTCGCCCAGAATTTTCATGCCCAGAATGGCCTTGCCGTTCTTTCGAGCTTGAGTCAGCACGGCGGCAATTTGTTCCGGCGTGCCGTCCATTTTGACGCCGGCCGGATTAATGCGGGCCAAAATGACGTCGACCCACGGACAACGTGCCGCCACCTGTAACGCCGGCAAACTGTGACACGAAACGCCGACCGCTCGGACCTTGCCTTGCCGCTTCGCCTCGTCCAAAGCTTCCATGTACGGCTCCAGCTCCGTGTCCCACGTGTCGGTCGTGACGCAGTGGAGCAGCAGAATGTCGAGCCGGTCGGTGGCAATTTCGTGCAGGAAGCGTTCGACCGTGGTCAAGGCGACCCGCTTTCGCCACGGCTCGGCCTTCGGCTTGGTGGGACCGTCGTAGCGCCACCACACTTTCGACAAAATGGCAATTTCGTCACGCGGAATGAACCGCAAGGCTTCGCGGAAGTACACGTGCGTGCCGTAAAGGTCGGCCAAGTCGAAAAAGCGAATGCCCCGCTCGTACGCGTGTCGCATGAGGGCCACGAATTTCTCGAAGCCCATGCGCGTGTGGTCCGACTGCCGACGGCTTCCGTGCATGCCGGTGCCCTGCGCGACTCGGGACAGTTTGATTCCCGTGCGGCCCAGTTGCACCAAAGGCGGAGCGGGAACTTCAGCCTTGGGTTCGGCCGCCCGCACAACACGCCCACTCACCAGCCCAGCGGCACAAGCCGCGACCCCGGTTCCCGCAAGAAACTGACGGCGGTTGCAACGTGGCATTTTGGACGCCTCCCGTTGTCAGCGAAGTGGTGTTCAGCACCAGGCAACGAACGAGAAGAAAACGCGACGACGACCGGTCCGGCTGCCAGCTGTTCGTCTAGCGCGGCGCGCTCAACGCCGCTGCCGTTTCGCCTGCGGCCGCCGGTCGACGCCGGAGCGGCCAGTCGACTCCGTTTCCGAAGAAAGCTCCACCGTGGGCTCGCCTTTCAGCCAGCCCAGCGACGTCAGAAACTGGT
>CAYSAG010000205.1:0-9457 GCA_964428935.1 uncultured Planctomycetaceae bacterium
TGTACCGTACGACGGCTGCTGCGAACGTTGCAGACCGATGAGCGAAACCCGGTCGTGACGGGCGACGTCGTCCTGTTTCGACCGACGGGCGACGAGGAAGGGGTCATTGAGCGGGTGGAGCCGCGTCACGGTGTGTTGGCTCGTCGGACCCACGGGCGGGAGCACATTGTGGCGGCCAACGTCGACCAGGTGGCCATTGTCGTGTCCGCTGACCAGCCACCGCTCAAACCCGGACTGATTGACCGCTTTCTCATCAGCGCCGAGAAGGGCGGACTGCGCCCGCTGGTTTGCATTAACAAAATCGACTTGGTCGACGTCCAGTGGCTGCAGCCGATTGTTGGTCTGTACGCTCAGCTCGGCTGCGACGTCGTGCTGACCAGCGCCACCACCGGGTGGGGCTTGGACCGTCTGCGCTGGCTGCTTCGGGGTCGGCAAACCGTGTTCGCTGGCCAGAGCGGCGTCGGGAAGTCGTCGTTGTTGAACGCCATTCAGCCTGGTCTGCAGCTCAAGGTGGGCGAGGTGAGCGCCTGGTCGGGCAAAGGAAGGCACACGACGCGGCGGGCCGAGCTGCTCCCGCTGGACTTCGGCGGCTGGGTCGTCGACACGCCCGGCATTCGGCAGCTGGAGCTGTGGGACGTGGTGCCGGAGGAAGTCGAGGGCTTTTTCGTCGAGTTTCGGCCGTTCGTGCCGAAGTGCAAGTTCCCGGACTGCATGCACACGCACGAAATTCAGTGCGGCGTCAAGCAGGCCGTCCAGCTCGGCCTGATTAGCCAGCTTCGCTACGAAAGCTACTGCAAGATTTACGCCGACGAGCTGGAAGACTGGCAGCCGTACTGAGCCCCTTGGGGGCCGGAAGCGGGTCGCCGGAAGCCGGTGAAGCCTTCTTGTCTGACCGGGTGGAGCTGACGCGTCTCGGGGCTTTCGCAGTCGACGCGAAGACCCGCTTGCCGACGTCCCGGTGCCAGTCGCTTGTCGACAGCGGGGACCAACGTCACCTTCCGGCGCGCCGCTCGCGACGCCCATTGTGTCGTGCTCGCAAGTGGCCCGGCCGCACTGTGTCAATTCGTGTTGCTGCCGGACCGGCCCGGCCGCTACGATTCGCCGTGCCGGTGGAAGGCCCCCACCAGCAACGTCGAATGAGTGACCGGTGCCTTTTTCTTGTTCGTTCCGGGTGCGTCGGGCGGCTCGACGGGCCGAACGGGAGCAGGCGCTCGTGCGACAAGCTTTCCGCGACCGGCTGGCCGATTCACTTCTGTCTGTTGCAATGAGCCATGTCGTTGACCGTTTCGGAGTACCGGGTCAATTTGGGCGACCTTTTCAGCGGTCCGCTGGACTTGCTGCTGTACCTGGTGCGCCGGAACGAGCTCGACATTCTGGACCTGCCCATTGCTCGAATTGCCGCCGAATTTCAGCGGTACATTGAAGTCCTCGAGTTCCTCGACCTGGACTTGGTCGGCGACTTCCTGGTCATGGCGAGCACGCTGGCCGAAATCAAGAGTCGGCTGGCGCTGCCGCGGCCGGAGGAGGAGCCGGTCGAGTCGGAAGAGGCCGACGCGGGTCCGACCGAAGACCCTCGCAGCGACCTGGTCCGCCGGCTGCTGGAGTACAAACGCTTCCGAGACGCGGCCAAAGCGTTGGAAGAGCGGGCCGAGCAGTGGCAACGTCGGTTTCCCCGGCTGGCCCGCGAACGCCCGTCTCAGGGCCCCGACCCGTCGGCCGACCGAATCAAAGAGGTCGAGCTGTGGGACCTGGTCAGCGCGCTGGCCCGCGTGCTGGAGCGGAAGGTCCTGGAGGAAGAGGCTCGCATTCGCTACGACGAAACGCCGCTGGCCGTCTACATGCAGCAGGTGGCCGAGCGAGTGCGTCGCGAGGGACGAGTGGCCTTCAGCTCGCTGTTCGAAGACGTCAACCGTCGGAGCAAAATCATTGGCATTTTCTTGGCGGTTCTGGAGCTGGTCCGGCACCAAGGGTTTCGAGCGGAACAGCCCGAGGAATTCGGCGAGATTTGGATTCTGCCGCCCGACCCCAGCCGACCGCACTCGCCCGAGAGCGGCTCGCCCGACACGCAGCCCGCCGCGTCGCCTTCGGCGAGCTTCGCTTCCGAGTCCACCGACCGGCCGCTTGGGACGCCAGCCGACAGCCAGTCCGACAGCCCGGGGACGTCGGACCGTCCGGGCCCAACCGCCTCGCCCAACTGACGCCGCAGTGACCGCGTTGAGCTCCCTCAGCCAAGCAACCCCGCTCGTGGACGCTCTTTGTGCGCCCGAATAGAATGCGCTCCGAGCGTTTCGCAGAACGTCGAGCGACAGCCTGGGTGGACCCGAGCACATCTCGATGCCAGACGGGGCCAAAGCGGACGCGGCGAACCATGCCTCGATTTCAGTTGGTCAGCGATTACAAACCGGCCGGCGACCAGCCGAAGGCCATTGAAGCCCTGGTCCGGGGACTGCGCGCGGGCAAGCGCAACCAGGTGCTCATGGGCGTCACCGGTTCCGGCAAGACGTTTACCATGGCAAACGTCATTGCTGAAATGAACCGGCCCACGCTCGTGCTTTCTCACAACAAGACCCTGGCCGCTCAGCTTTACGCGGAGTTCAAAGAATTCTTCCCGCACAACGCGGTCACGTACTTTGTCAGCTACTACGACTACTACCAGCCCGAGGCCTACATTCCCCAGCGGGACATTTACATTGAGAAAGACGCTTCGATCAACGAGCAGATTGACCGGCTTCGTCTTCAGGCCACCAGTGCCCTGATGACTCGACGCGACGTCATTGTCGTCGCCAGCGTCAGTTGCATTTACGGCTTGGGGTCTCCGCAGGACTACAAGGAAATGATGGTCCCGCTGAAGGTCGGCGACGAAATCGACCGCGACGAGCTGCTGCGAAAGCTGGTCGACATTCAGTACGAGCGGCACGACGTCGAGCTGGCTCGGGGGCGGTTCCGCGTCCGGGGCGACGTGGTCGAGTGCTGGCCGGCCTACGAAGAGACGGCTTGTCGGATTGAGTTTTGGGGGGACGAGGTCGAGAAGTTGGCCATCATTGACCCGGTCTCGGGCCAGGAGCTTCAGGTGCTGCCGGAGCTGTTCATTTACCCGGCCAAGCATTTCGTTTTGCCAGAGGACCGAATTCAGCGAGCGTTGGAGGAAATCGAGCGGGAATTGGAGGAGCGGCTGGAGTACTTTCACAAGCAAGGCAAGCTGCTGGAGGCTCAGCGTCTGGCCGCTCGAACCCGCTACGACATGGAACTGCTGCGTGAGGTGGGTTACTGTCCGGGCATTGAAAACTACAGCCGCGCGTTGTCGGGCCGGAAACCGGGCGAGCCGCCGTACACGCTGCTGGACTTCTTCCCCGACGATTTCTTGATGTTTGTGGACGAGTCCCACGTGACGGTTCCGCAGTTGAGGGCCATGTGGGCCGGTGACCACTCCCGCAAGACGACGTTGGTCGAGCACGGCTTTCGGCTGCCCATGGCTTTGGACAACCGACCGCTGACGTTCGAGGAATGGGACGCCCGCCGCGGTCAGACCATTTTCGTGTCCGCCACGCCCGGACCGTGGGAAATCGAACAGGCCGGCGGCGAAGTGGTCGAGCAAATCATTCGACCCACCGGACTGGTGGACCCGCTGGTGCGTGTGGAGCCGGCTCGGCAGCAGGTGCCGCATTTGCTCCAGGAAATCCGGAAACGGGCCGAGCGGAACGAGCGGGTTCTGGTCACGACGTTGACCAAACGGTTGGCCGAAGACCTGGCCGGCTACTTGGCCAAGCAAGGCATTCGTTGCCAGTGGTTGCACTCCGAACTGGACGCGTTTGAGCGGGTGCAAGTCTTGAGGGGCTTGCGAGAGCAGCAGTTCGACGTGGTCGTTGGCGTCAACCTCTTGCGCGAGGGTCTCGACCTGCCCGAAGTCTCGCTGGTCGCCATTCTGGACGCCGACAAGGAGGGCTTCCTGCGCAGCGAGACCAGCTTGATTCAGACCATTGGTCGGTGCGCTCGCCACGTCAACGCCGAGGTCATTCTCTACGCGGACCGCGTCACGGAAAGCATGCAGCGAGCCATTGACGAGACGCGACGCCGACGCCAGCTGCAACTGGAGTACAACCGGCGGCACGGCATTACTCCCGAGACAATTCGCAAAGCCATTCGCAAGGGGATCGAGGAAGAAGTTGCCGCTCACCGAATCGCTCGAGAAGCGGCCGGAATTCGCGACGAGACGAAGTACGTCACGCAGGAGTACATTAACGAGCTGGAGGCCGAAATGCTGGCCGCTGCCGAGCGGCTGGAGTTCGAACGGGCCGCTCAATTGCGAGACCGCATTCTGGAATTGAAACGCCAGCTGGGCGAGGAGCCGTCGGTAGCCGGCAAGCCGGTCGCGACAGCAACCGAGACGGCCGTGGCCGTTCGACCTCGCCGAAAGAAGAAACGCCGAGCGAAGAAGTGGTAAACGGCTGGTCCTGCCGGGACGCCGGTCAGCGGCGAGAACCGCCCGACGCACCGGCTTCAGTCCCTCGGCCGTTGGGCCGTTCACTCGGTTCCACTTGGGCGTCCGCCGTAGCCGTTCCGGTCGGTGCGGGCTCCTCGACCCTCAAGTATGGACGCATTCGCTGAAGCACTTTCGGTCCGATCCCTCGAACCTTCAGCAGCTCCTCGACCCGACGAAACCGACCGTGCCGCTTGCGGTACTCGACGATTCGTTGTGCCAGCGCCGGACCAATGCCCGGCAATTGAGCCCACTCCACCCAGGTGGCCGAATTCACGTCCAAGCGGAAAGCGTAGCGGTTCTGCGGAGCGCGGTGGAGCTCGACCGCTTCCGGCTCGGCCTGCGTCAGCCGCCACCAGTGCACAACCAGCAACAAGAGAATCAGCCCCAACAAAAGGCCCGCTCCCAACTGCGGCAGTGGCAAAAGGCACGGAGCGGTGGGAGTGACGTTTGACTGCTCAGCGGGTTCGCCCGTCGCGGCCGAGATGCCACCAACCGGCGTGCTGTCCCAAGTTCGCTGGCCAGCGTGTGGCCCTTGCGAAGGAGAACCGGGAGTTGTGTCGGGGCAGGCCCTGGCCGCACCGGCTGCGACGTCGGCCTGCGCCGTCTGCGAGGCGTCGCGTCTGCTTTCCGCATTCGGCCGGTGGGCTGGTCGAACCGAGCCGCCGGGAGCTTGCTTGGCGTTCACGGTGGTTCCTCGGTGACGACGAGAGCCGGTTCGTTCTGACAAAGGGTCCGCCCGACGTCTAAGGCCGCCGCGACGACGAACAGAAGCGGCCTGCGGCAGACCGGCCGCGCCTGGCTAATGCGTCCAGACGTCAATAGCGTAACGAGAGTCAGTTTACAGTCGGACACAAGCTTCGTACAGACACCGCTGCTCGTGCGGGTCGGCTGACGTCGGCCTGCGGCGCCGGACAACGGCCGCGTCCCCGGCTGTACGGCCGCAGAGGAAAAGCACGTTGGGCCCCGGCGAACGCGTCGCGGCCAGTTTGACCACCCACCAAAGGGCCAGTAAGATCGCTGACCGCGAAAGGCCCGTCGTTCGACTGCGTTGGGACGCTCCGAGAGAACCTTGTGTCCGAAGAGAGCCTCGTGGAGGATTCGCCGCAGCCATGCCACGAAGAAACGCCGACCCCAGCCGGTTCGGTCAGCTTCCCGACCCGGAGAAGCTGGCGAAGGCCTTCCTGCGACTGTGCGAAGTGGTCGCCAAGCTGCGTTCGCCGGAGGGCTGTCCGTGGGACCGGCAACAGACGCTGGAGACGATTAAACCGTACACGCTGGAGGAGACGTACGAGCTGTTGGACGCCATTGACCGCGACGACGACCAGGCCATTGCCGAGGAATTGGGCGACCTTTTGCTGCAGGTGGTCCTGGACGCTCAAATCGCCAAAGACGAACAGCGGTTCGACTTGGTCGACGTCATTGAGGGAATCACGCGAAAAATGGTCGACCGCCACCCGCACGTCTTCGGCGACGAAACGGCCGAAACGGCCGAGGACGTCCGTCGGCATTGGGACCACCGCAAGGAACGGGAAAAGGGACGACGGTCACTCTTGGACGGCGTTCCACCGGAGCTGCCCGCCCTGGCTCGGACCTACCGCATTACCAGCAAGGCCGCTCGCGTCGGCTACGATTTCCCGCACCGAGCCATGTTGTTCGACAAGTTGCGGGAGGAAATTGAGGAGCTGGGGCGGGAGCTTTTCGAAGACGGCCGCATTCCTCAAATGCCGGCGACGGTCGACGCAGAGCCGACTCCGGACGAGCCAATCGAAGACGAAGAGCGTCGTCGTCGAGTCGAGGAAGAAATCGGCGACATTCTGTTCGTGGTCGCCAACATTGCGCGACGGTGGAGAGTCAACCCCGAGCAGGCTCTGCGAAAAAGCAACGCCAAGTTCGAGCGGCGGTTCCGTTACATCGAACAGGCTCTGGCCGCTCAGTCCAAGGACATTCGCTCGGCCACGCTGCAAGAAATGGAAGAAGCCTACCAGCGCTGCAAGCAGAAAGAGCACAAATCGGACGCCGAGCCGACGTGATCCGTTTTCTTTGCGCCCGGTGTGCCAGGAGGTGTCGACGGAAGGACGAGGCCTGCAGGTGAAAGCGTGGCGCCAAGCGAACCGCTCCACGCCGCAACGGCGTGTTGATCCCTCGCGTGTGCCCGGACCCAGCGAACTTACCAGAGCGACACTGGAATTCGACCGGCCTAGGTTCGAGGGAAACGAAGCATGAAGCTGCCCAATGGAAACCAGGCAATCATCGATCCAGCGAAGATCCTCGAGTATTGCCTGAACCCCGAGCACGACGATGGGCGGCACAAGGCTCGCTTGTTCCAGAACCTGGTCGGCCTGACTCAAGCAAACGCCGACTTGTTGTTCGACGCGCTCCGACAGGCGGCCGCCAACGGCGACGCTCGGTACGACCGCAAGGACGAGTACGGCCAACGGTACGTGATTGACTTTGAACTGACCGGGCCCAAAGGCGCTGCCGTCATCCGCTCGGCGTGGATCATCCGCACCAATGAAGATGTTCCCCCCTTTGTCACCTGCTATATACTGTGACGAAGGAGGGTCGCCGAAATGCAACCGAAGCGAAAGCCAAAGCTGTTAGACATGGTCGCCGTGCTACGCAGTCCGGAGCAGTCGGAGATCCAGGTGGGAGATGTAGGGACGGTCGTCGAGCTGCTTGAACCAGACGCGATTGAGGTCGAGTTTCTGGATCGTCACGGCCGCACGCGCCGCCTTGCCACGCTCAAGGTGGACGATGTCCTGGTCCTCAATCGCGAGCGCACGGTCATTACGTAGCCAAGTAGAACCGCACGAGGACCGAAGCGCCTCGGGTGGCGAAACGAGGCCTCTCGCTGACGCTTCGGGTTAGTGTGGCGCTACGCTTGGAGCCAGCGCCCCATTTGGCCCTTTCGGAGCTGCCCAGCTGGAGCTGCAAATTCGCCGCTTGATGTCGAATGGGCCGCCTTAGTGGACTTGGAAGGAGGCCGTGATGAACCTGACGCCCGAAGAGAAACAGGCCATCCGAAGCAACGTGCAGTCCTTTCTTCAGGAGCTCGACAGCGAACGGGGGCGAGCCTTTCAGGCGGAGCGCAAGTCGCGAGTGCAGTTCTTTCAAGAGGAGATCAAACGGCGGCTTCCCGAGTTTTCCGTCGCTGACTTCGAGACGGTGGTCTCCATGCTCTGGGCGTCTGAGATGTGGGGCAACAAAGCGTACCTTGCTCAGAAACTCATCAACGACAACGGTCTCGAAACGCTTCGACGGCAAATCGAAATGCTCGCCACAACGCCCGATCCGGAGGAAGCCTACGCAAGGTGCCTCGCCGAGGTGAAAGGAATGGGACCGGCATCGGTGACAGAAATCCTCACCTACATGCACCCAAATCGGTGCGGCATTTGGAACCGCCAGGCGCGCGACGCACTGCGCTTACTCGGCATCACAGACAAGCTGAATCTGAACAAGTACGCCTTGTCGGCCGACGAGTACAGGACTTTCAATCGACTGTTGAAAGCGATCACCCGTGAATTGCAGGCGTCCGGCGTGCCGGACGCTGATCTGCTGATGGTTGACTATTTCCTCTATTTCCTGGCACAAAGCGGCGACAAGCGGCCGGCGAATGGTGACGACGATGAGCGGGACTTTGACCACAATGAAATCCGTGATGTGGTCGCCGAAATCGGCAACATCATGGGCTTCGACACGAGCACGGAGGAAAGGATCGCCTACGGCGCGGTCGTAGACGTCGTCTGGCGGACCAAGATTGCGAATCTTGGCTTGGTGAGCTACGTCTTCGAAGTGCATCGGTCGGGTTCCATTGACAGTCTGATTTTGAACCTGCAGAAGGCCTTGCGCGGCCCGTCGGTGCAGAAGGTGATCGCTGTCTCCGACACGAAGCAGCTCGAGAAAATCAAGCAAGAGTGCGAGGGCCTTCAAGAGGAGTTTCGCCGTCGCTTGCGGTACTGGCCCGTGCGAGAAGTGCTCGCTACGGTGCAGCACCTGCGAAGCGCCATGGAATCGATCAATGAGCTGGGGCTGATCGAAGACGAGGGGTGAAACCTGTTTGCTCCGAGGGATCGAGCGCGGCTCGAACCGATGTGTTCGCCGCTGCCCCGGTTCATGCCCATTCCCTTCCCAGCAGGCTCCGACCTTTTGCCGAAGGTCGACCGACGTCCTGCGTGCTCGATTTCTTGCGGCCGTCTCCCCGCTGCACGCCTGAGCGTGACCGCGTCTGGTGTGGGTCCCATCGAATCTTCGGGTTGTGCCGCTTGTGCCGACTGTGCCCCTCGTGCCGTCCGTTTCGGTTCGCTCGCGACGCGACCGGCTTCCCCTTCCGTCCCGTCCGCCTTGCTCGTCGTTCCAGACCTATAGTTGCTCAGCAGGATTGTGGCATGCCGCCGCAAGCGGTCTGCGCGGGCTGCGGCGTTGTCCGAGCAACCGACGGCAGGAAGCCGTCGCGCTGGGGGACTCAAAGCGTCGGTCGACAAGTGCCTTGTCCATGGAGAAACCGGCCAGCCGACAACCTCGTTCGCTTTTCGACGCGGCGTTCGTTCTGTTCTTGCTGCTGAACGCCACGCTCATTCTGCGCCCCGGCGACCTTTGGCCTTCGCTGGTCGGTTTGCCGATTTACGAACTGCTCCTCTTGGCGGCGTTGGCCGCAGCTCACCGTCGTGTTTTCGAAAGTCTGACCTGGTCGGCTTTGTCCAAGCAGCCGGTCAGCGTCTGTGTGTTGGGGCTACTGCCTGCGGCGGTGCTGTCTCACTTGTCGCACGGGTACTTCGGCGGGGCAGTCGAAGCGGCGAAGGTCTTTGTGCGGATTTTGCTCTACTACGCGCTGTTTGTTTCTGTGGTCGATTCCAGCCGGCGACTGCGAGTCTTCCTGTTTGCCTTGGCCGTGTTTTCGTCGTGCGCGGTGGCGCTGTGCGTGGCAGAAACGCATAAATTAAAACAACTATCTCAACATTTATTTGAGGCTGACGCGTT
>CAYSAG010000206.1:0-9286 GCA_964428935.1 uncultured Planctomycetaceae bacterium
TTCTCGGTGCTCGACTCGTGGACCGACGGCTGGCCGTAAGGGCCAAGCGGTCGAGTGTGCGAGCCGGCCCGCTTCTACGCGCCGGAGAGACGTGGTCCCTCGCGTCCCGCGTCTCGCGTCTCGCGTCCCGCGTCCCGCGTCCCGCCTTCCGCGTCCGTCGGACAGCGGCTCCTTCAGTGCTTTGAAGCCAAGCGTTTACCCGTGCAACTTGCGGAAGTTCTTCAGGCTCCGACGGACGGCTTCCAGCGCAGCCGGGCCTTTGCGAGTCTCGTCTTCAATGACGTACCACTTCGTCCCGCCAATCGTTTCGCAAATGTCGAACACTTCGTCCCAGCGCACCTCGCCTTCGCCGAAGACGGCTCCCGGCGGCCCGCCGTGTTCCTTCAAGTGCACACTGACTGCTCGGCCGGGAAACTTCCGCAGCATGGCGTACGGGTCCGCTCCGCCGCTCAAGCAGTTGGCCGTGTCCAGCTGCAGAATGACTTCCGGGTTGGTGTTCTCGCCAATCAGCTCCCAGGCCGTGCTGCCGTCGAGCGGGTCGAAGTCGTGGGCGTGACAGTGGTAGCCCACCCTCATTCCGTGCTCCTTCAACTGCTGCGCCAGCTCGTTGAACCACTTGGCCGTTTCCAGAATGGCCTTTTTCGACTGCATGGTTTTGCGCGGCAGCGACGAGACAATCAGGTACGGCGTGTCGAGCACCTTGTGAATGCGAATGGTTTCCTCCAGGGCCTTGCCCTTCAGGTGCTGGACGGTCATGTGCATGCCGCAGCTCTTCAGGCCGTTCTGGTCCAGCAGCTTGCGGATTGCTTCGGCGTCGTGGCCGTAGTAACTGTGAGCGAACTCGACGCCGTCGTAGCCGGCTTCTGCCACCGCCTTCAAGACGCCGGGCAGGTCTTTCGCGCAGAGGTCTCGTACCGACCACAGCTCCAACCCGACCGGCAGTTTTTTCCGCTTCGAAGCGGGCTGGGCCAAGGTAGGAACGGAGGCCGTCGCCAAGCCGGCCGCGGCGGCCGTCGTAGCCTGCAGGAAAGTGCGTCGTGAAAGCTTCATGGCTGCTTCTCCTTCAAGGGGACACGATTGACCGTGAAGACAACCGGACGGTCCGGGCCGCCCGTCCCCGAGCCCGCTGCAGCGAGCCGTGGGGGCCGTTCGGGTAGTGTCTTCGTGCGTCAAGATGCGCGCAGTGTACGCTCATGGTTTGAACGCCGTAGGTTCTTTTCGGTCGTGGAGCAAGCAGGATGCTTGCTCCACGTTGAGCGTCTACTCTACGCAAAGGCGCAACACGACGCAAAGCGCGACGCCGCAAGGGGCTGCTTCCGGACGGAAGTCGAAACGCAGCGGGTCCTCGAGCTGCGGCCGCCTTGTGCAAGTCGGTCCCGTCCGACTGGCGTTCGCTCGCCCGCTCAGCGGGTTTCGGATTCAATCGGCTACCGGTAAACTCTGCGCAAGAAGAAAACGAACCACAGCACCGAACGACAACCGACGGAAAGACATTTCGAGGAGTCAGCCAAATGCTACACGGAGTCATCATGGCCGGGGGCAGCGGCACTCGGTTCTGGCCGCAGAGCCGCCGTTCCCGACCCAAACAGTTCCTGCGGCTGGCGGGCGACGGAACCATGATTCAACAGACGTTCGCTCGCTGTCAGCCGCTGATTCCGCCCGAACGACTGTGGGTGGTGACGAATCGCCTGCACGCGGAGGAGACTCGGCGCCAGTTGCCGGAGTTGTCTGGCGAGCGACTGTTGCTGGAGCCGTGCGGTCGCAACACGGCGCCGTGTGTCGGACTGGCAGCCATTCACCTTCTCGCTCAGGACCCGGACGCCACCATGCTGGTCATGCCGGCGGACCACGTGATTGGCCCCGACGAAGTTTTTCGGGACGCGGCGGAACGAGCGGCTCAAGTGGTCGAGCAGTCACCCGAGCGACTGGTACTTTTCGGCGTGCCGCCCAGCTACCCGGCCACGGGCTTCGGCTACATTGAACGGGGCGAGCCGCTCGAGGGGCACCGCGGAGCGTACTTGGTGAAACGCTTCCGCGAAAAGCCGGACCGACCGACCGCCGAACAGTTCGTTCGAGCGGGGACGTTCTACTGGAACTGCGGCATTTTTGTTTGGAAGGCTCGACGCATTTTGAAGGCCTTGGGTCAGTACGAGCCGGACATTTACCAGCGTCTGTGCCGGTTGCAAGAGACGCTGGGGCAGCCGTCGTGGCAGCAGACGTTGGAAGACGAGTTCCCTCAAATGAAGTCCATTTCGGTGGACTACGCCGTGCTGGAACGGGCGGAGAACGTCTGCGTGTTCGAGGCTCCGTTCAACTGGGACGACGTCGGAAGCTGGCAGGCGTTGTCTCGGCTGCTGGGAGCCGACGAGCTGGGCAACACCGTCGCCGGCCTCCACTGCGGCGTCGAGACGAAAAACTGCATCATTCGGTCCAGCGACGACCACCTGATTGGCACGCTGGGTGTCGAGGACCTAATCATTGTCCACACTCCGGACGCGACGCTAGTGGCCAGCCGAGCGGACGAGAACGCCATTCGGAAGCTGGTCGAAAGGTTGGAAGAGGAGGGGCATGAGCGGTTCCTGTGACGGAACGGCCGACGCGGACAACCGGCCTGACCGGCCCGACGTCGAACGGCCCGACGACGTCCGCCACGCGTCGAACGACGAGGCCGCTTTCGCCGGCCAGCCCGTTCCGTCGAAAGGCGTGCTGTTGGGCTTGGACTTCGGCACACGCCGCGTGGGAGTCGCCGTTTCGACTCCCGAACAGACAATCGCTTGCCCGCTGGAAACCTACCACCGCCGCGACGCCAACGCGGACGCCGCTTACTTGAAGCGGCTGGTCGCGCAGTACCGCGTGGTCGGCGTCGTGGTCGGTCTGCCGGTGCACATGAGCGGGCATGAGGGGGAGAAAGCTCGGCAAGCCCGCCGCTTCGGCCGGTGGGTCCACGAAGTCACCGGGCTGCCCGTGCAGTTTTGGGACGAACGGTTCACCAGCTCGCTGGCGGACGACGTGCTGCAGCAAGGCGGCCTGACCCGTCGGCAGCGGAAGGCTCGCCGCGACAAACTGGCCGCTCAAATCCTGCTGCAGTCGTTTCTGGACGCGCCGGACCGGTCCAAGCCGCCGGTCCCGCTTCGGCCGCCGCCCTCCGAACCAGACGACCGCTGAACCGGACGACCGGTGGACCGCCGCACCCGCCGGGTGCGGTGCCTCGTTGCACGTCCGGCCGTCACAGGCGAAAAACTTGACTGGCTGCCATGCACGAAACTTACGAACGCGACTACGTTCCACGCTACCGGGTGGACGGCCCGACACGCTTCCTGCCCGGAACGAACATTGAAGTCATTCGCGAGGTGCGTCTGGACCGGCCGCCGCAACACGCGCTGTTCGACTTCGACGGCACGCTCAGCCTGATTCGTCAGGGCTGGCCGGACGTCATGATTCCCATGATGGTCGAGATTCTTCGTCAAACCGGCACGGACGAAACGGACGAAGAACTGACGCGGCTGGTGACGGACTTTGTCATGCAACTGAATGGCAAGCAGACGATTTACCAGATGATTCGTCTGGCCGAAGAAGTGAAGAAACGGGGCGGGCGGCCGGAGGACCCGTTGGTCTACAAGCGGTGGTACCACGACCGGCTGATGGAACGAATTCGGCACCGAAGGGAAGGCCTGAGAAAGGGAACGATTTCTCCGGAAGAACTGCTGGTGCCGGGGGCGGTCGAGGCCCTGCGGCGGCTCAAGGAAATGGACGTCTGCCTGTACCTGGCCAGCGGCACCGACGAAGTTTACGTGCGGGAAGAGGCGGCTTTGCTGGGCCTGGACGCGTTCTTCGGCGCTCACATTTACGGAGCCATCGACGACTACAAGCGGTTCTCGAAGCAGCTGGTCATTGAGCACATTCTGCGAGCCAACCGGGTGTCGGGCGAGCTGCTGATTGGTTTCGGCGACGGCTACGTGGAAATCGACAACGTCAAGTCCGTCGGTGGGACGGCCGTCGCGGTGGCCAGCGACGAGGCTCACCGCAGCGGCCGGCCCGACCCGTGGAAACGCGACCGGTTGGTCGGGGTCGGAGCGGACGTGGTCATTCCCGACTTTCGCCAGTTCGACCGGTTGGTCGAGTACGTGTGGAGGCCGTCGTGACCGGCCGGCCGAACCGCACGGTCGCTGCCGCAGTGGCGGGTTTTCCTTCGGAGCCAGTGAGGAGGCTCGACGCCATGCCTTTCCCCAAGTTCGACCCAAGCAAGCTCAAGCTGAAACCGTTGGCCAAACGCCAGCACGACCTGTCGCGCGACGTGCTCATTTTTCCCGAACAGGCCCAAGTGCAACTGGACGACCCGGCCCTGCCGACTTTGGCCGAACGCATTGTTCGCGCCGCTCGGCGAAACGCCGCCGTGGTCTTCTTCTGCGGCGCTCACGTCCTGCGAAAAGGCAACGGTCCCCTGCTCATTGACTTGATGGAACGCGGACTGCTGACTCACTTGGCTTTGAACGGAGCGGGAGCCATTCATGACTTTGAGCTGGCTTTGGTTGGACAGACGTGCGAAAGCGTCGCACGCTACATCCGCGAAGGGCAATTCGGCCTGTGGCACGAAACGGGTCGCTTCAACGAAGCCGCCTCTCTGGCGGTCCGAGAAAACATTGGCTTGGGCGAGGCGTTGGGACGGTTGATTGAAGAAGAACAGTTTCCGCACCGCGAAACCAGCGTGCTGGCCGCCGGCTACCGGTTGGGTGTGCCGGTGACGGTGCACGTTGCCATTGGACAAGACATTGTCCACGAGCACCCGAACTTCGACGCCGCGGCCACCGGACGGGCCACGTACACCGACTTCCTGGTCTTCACGCACTCGATTAGCCGACTGGAACGCGGCGTGTTCCTCAACATTGGGACGGCCGTCATGGGTCCCGAGGTTTACCTGAAAGCGTTGGCCATGGCTCGCAACGTCGCTCACCAGCAAGGCCGCTCCATTCGTCGGTTCACGACGGCCGTCTTCGACCTCGTGGCGCTCGGCCCCGACACGTCGCGAGAAGCTCCCAAGGACGACCCTCGCTACTACTTTCGGCCTTACAAAACCATTCTCGTCCGAACCGTAGCGGACGGCGGCGAAAGTTTCTACGTTCGAGGCGACCACGCTCAGACCGTGCCCACCTTGTTCCGGCACATTGTGGACCGGTTGGCCGCGGAGTCGAGCCGGCCGACGGTCGAGGCGTGAGGGTCTGCGTCGCCTCGGGTCGCCACGGTCCGTGCGTGCCGGAGCCGGGAGTGAGCGGTTGGAGCTCCGGGCGGAGCGCGGTGTCCGAGGACTCCGACCGCGGCGAAACGGACAGCGCTCCGCACCCGACGAACCGTTCGTCTCAGCTCGCGCTCGCCAACAAAACAGGCAGTGGTCGAAAGTCAGAACGGCACCCATGAAACCCGAACGTTTGCAGCAACTTCTCGAACAGTTTCCGTCGCGCCGCGTCGCCGTGTTGGGAGACTTTTTCCTGGACAAGTACTTGGACGTCGACCCCCGTTTGGCCGAACGCAGCGTCGAGACGGGCAAGGTCGCTCACCAGGTCGTTTCGGTCCGCACCAGTGCGGGCGCGGCCGGAACCATTGTCAACAACCTGACCGCCTTGGGCTGCCGACACGTCTACGCTGTGGGCGTTGTTGGGCAAGACGGCGAAGGGTTCGAGCTGCGCCAGGCCCTACACCGCGTCGGCTGCGACACGCAGTTCTTGCTGGAGTCGTCCGACCTGCACACGCCCACGTACTTCAAACCGCGTGACGTGACCGACCCGACGTTGGCCGGTGAGCACAACCGCTACGACATTAAGAACCGCCGGCCACTGTCTTCGGACGTCGAAAGCCGACTCATTGAAAGCCTGGACCGACTGCTGCCGCAATTGGACGCCGTCGTCATTTCCGACCAAGTCGAGGAAGCGGACTGTGGCGTTGTGACGGCGACGGTCCGACAGCTCTTGGCCGACCGGGCCCGCGCTTGGCCGAACGTGTTGTTCTGGGCGGACAGCCGACGCCGCATTCGGCTTTTCCGAAACGTGACCATTAAGCCGAACCAGTTCGAGGCGGTCGGGCGGACGGACCTTCCACCCGACGCCCAGATTGACTTGGCGTCGTTGCAGCGGGAGCTGCCGGAGTTGCGTCGGAAGGTCGGAGCGTCCGTGTTCGTGACGCTCGGGGCTCGCGGCATGCTGGTCAGCGACCCCGAACCAACCCTCGTGCCGGCCGTTCGGGTAGAAGGACCGACCGACCCAACCGGTGCCGGTGACAGCGCCACGGCTGGGTGCGTGCTGGCGCTGACCAGCGGAGCGACGCCGGTCGAGGCCGCTCTGGTGGGCAACCTGGTCGCTTCGGTCACCGTTCAGCAGCTCGCCACAACAGGAACAGCTTCCGTCCAGCAGGTGGCGGAACGGCTGAGGGTGTGGCTGGAGCAGCAACGGCAGGCTGGGTCGCCGGAGGACGGCCCGGCCAGAGGGGCGTCGTCGGACTGAGCGGCCCACGTTTCGAAGCAAAACCGTCGACTCCGACCCGCCTGGGGTGAGCGACTGGTCCTCCCACCGGCTCGCCGCCGAACAGAGCTCGAGCCAGCGAGTGGCTAAGAAGCCTTGACCGCCTGCGTCTTCAAGCAGCGGCCGATTTGACGAACGGCTTGCCGCAGCCGTTGACAGTTCTCGACCAAAGCCAGTCGGACGTAGCCTTCGCCCTCCTGGCCGAACCCGCGACCAGGACTGACTGCCACGGCGGCTTCTTCCAGCAGTTTCAGAGCGAACTCGATGGAGCCCATTTCAGCCCACGGCTCGGGAATCTTCGCCCAGACGAACATTCCCGCCTTCGGCCGCTCGACTTCCCAGCCCAGCCGTTGCAATCCACGACAAAGCACGTCTCGCCGCCGCTGGTACTCCTCGGCCATTGCCTTCACCGCGGCTTCGCAGTGCCGCATGGCCACAATGGCCGCAATTTGAATGGGCTGGAAAATGCCGTAGTCGTAGTAGCCTTTAATGGTCGCCAAAGCGCGAATCATTTCAGCGTTGCCGCAACAAAAACCGATTCGCCAGCCGGCCATGTTGTAGCCCTTGCTCATGGTCGTGAACTCGACGCCCACGTCCACGGCGCCGGGTGCGGCCAGGAAGCTGGGAGCTTGGTAGCCGTCGAAACAAATGTCCGCGTAAGCGAAGTCACTCATGACGAAGAACTCGTACCGTTTGGCCAGCTTCACCAGGTCGACGAAAAACTCCGGCTCCACGCACGTCGTCGTCGGGTTGTGCGGGAAATTGACAATCACCACTTTCGGCCGTGGCACAAGGTGCTGGCATGTGTAGGCCACATTGGAAAGAAACCGGTCCGGCTGACGGCAGTCCAAACTAATCACGTTGCCCGAGGCCAACATGACCCCGTACACGTGAATGGGAAACGACGGCGCCGGCACAATGGCCGTGTCGCCGGGCCCCATCATGGCCAGGCACATGTGGCTGAAGCCTTCTTTCGAACCGATGCACGCAATGATTTCCTCGTCCGGGTCCAGACGGACGCCAAAGCGTTTCCAGTACCGCGCAGCCACCTCCTTGCGCAGGTTGGCAATGCCGTTCGAAACGGAGTAACGGTGGTTTCGCGGGTCACCCGCCGCTTCCGCCAGTTTTTTCCGCACCAGCGGGTCCGGCGGGTCCGTGGGGTTACCCATGCCCAAATCGATGACGTCCACGCCGGCCACTCGCTTCTCGTACTTCAGCTTGTTGATTTTCCCGAACAGGTACGGCGGCAGCCGCTTCACCCGCTCCGCCACCGGTATTCTGAACGGCTTGTCTTCGAACGGAATTTCGCTTTCGCTTCGCATGACCCAGCCTCTTTGTGTGCTCGCAAGCGTCTTTTCTGGTCGGCCGGTCCGACTTGGTCCGCGGGCCACACGGAGCAGGACATTGCGGAATGAGCCTGAACACCGCGAGCCTCGTGCAGGAAAGACTGCGAACCGGTCCGGGGCCTTCGTCCGACGTAGAGGATTGTACCGCACCGGCGACAGATGAGAAGGGCCGTCCCTCCGCAGACCCGGGAGCCTTGTCCGACCGGTGCCTGCCTGGAGTGGAACGGGGTGTGACGCGGCGACTGTGCGGGCCGCTCGGCGAGCGAGGCGAAAGCGGGCCCAGTGCGGGTCGGAGCGGCTCGCGACGACACCGGCCCGTCAGGCGGTCACCAGCGGCGGACCGGTGCCGGAGCGGCTCGAGTGCGGTGGTGGAGCCTCTTTCGGCGCAGAAAAAAAACCCGACCTGAACCAGGACGGGTTTCTGGACGGAGCTAGGTTGTCGTCGCGGGCAAGATCGTCTTGCCACCTCTGGCGGCCAGACGACGTCGCCCGCTCGTCTTGGTTTGTCGCCCAAGCTTAGATCAGCTGTTTCTTCCGGCCGACTAGGGTCCGGATCCGCTCTGCCAGCAAGGCGGTGTCGAACGGCTTTCGGAAGGTTTCGTTGAACATGGTTCGATCGAACCCGCTGGCGTTGTCTTCGTCGCTCAGCAGGCCGATCAGAATCACTTCGCTGTACTCGGGATTCTTGCGCAGGTTTTGCGCGATCATCAAGGCCTCGTTGCGTCCCATGGCGAAGTCGATGACGACGCAGTCTGGGTGCAACGACTCGGCCTGGATTCCGGCCTCGAAGCCGCTCTGAGCAGCCTCGATCTTGTAGTCTTCGCTGGGCATCAATTCTTTCAGGCCCGACTGGACCTGCGAATCGGTGCCAACCAGCAGCACCTTCCCCATCGCCTCGTCTTCCAGCTCGCCCAGCGGCATCCCATGTTCTTTCAAGAACCGGATCAGGTGCTCGCGGGGGATCCGGCGGTCTTGAGAACCTGGGATGCGATAGCCTTTCAAGCGACCGGAATCAAACCACTTGCTGACAGTGCGGGGTGCTACCTTGCAGATCTTTGCTACTTGACCAGTAGTGAAGACCGTTCTCATCGCGGGCTCCAATCACTTTAGTTATGCAAATTCAGAGGGACGAAAGAGAGAATCCCTCTCGAATCTGCACCCCCCTTAACGATGGCTGGCTCTCCTAGCCGGTCCAACTCCGTCCAACTGGAGAACCACCGTGATTTGGGTCGGCGCTAAACTCAGCCTCGCCGAGGAGGCCCTCTTCACCGATCCCCTCGCACCCACCGCCTGGGACGAGCACAACGCCTTTCGCACCGCCGACGGTCAGATCGCCACCTACTTCACCTCGCCCGGTGTCAGCCGTGAGACCGCCGAAGATCCCGAGCTCGACGACGCGATAGCGAGCGCCATCGACGACGCTCAGCTCAG
>CAYSAG010000207.1:0-4070 GCA_964428935.1 uncultured Planctomycetaceae bacterium
GGCAAAAGAGTTCTTCCCCAGCGCAAGCCGAGCCAGGAACGAGGCGGGAAGGGCACCACACAGGCCGGAACTACAGACGCACCGGCACAGGGCGTTTTCAGCGCGGTTTAAGCGTCACGGTGGCGGCGTGGATTTCGATTTGGAGCGGGAAGGGGGCGAAGAGTTGGTGAATGAGTTGGTCGCCGCGGGCTTGATGGACGTCCAAGTTGACGCGCCGGTTCAAGTCGATTCCGGCGGCGGTCAGTTCGTCTGCGTCGTACTCGAACCGCACCCCGACCGACTCCAGTTTTTTCATGACTTCGACCACCGGAGCGTTTTCCACCCGCAGCGTGAACTGGCGTCGGGTCAAGGGAACCGGCTGCGTCGACCGCTCGCCCCGCCTGGCGTTGCCCGAGCGGACGTTGCCGGAGCGGGCGGCCTGCAGCAGCGCCGCGGCCGCGTCAATCTGCTCGGCCGTTCCTCGGACGGTCAACCGCAGGCCGTCGCGTTCCATTTCGAGCTCCGGGAACTCTTGCCGCAGTCGGCTGAGCACCTTCTCCGTGCCCCGCGGCGGCAGGTGCAACGTTCTTTCCAGCCGAACCGGCTGACCGACCGGGACCAGCTCCACCGCGCGACCCTCTTTCGCCCAGCGGAACGTCTGGTCGAACTGAATCAGCACCAGCGACAAGGCTTCGGCGCAATTGACCTGTGGCAAGACCGCTCGGGCCCACAAGTCGTGCGGCAGCTGCTCCGCGCCCACCACTTCCACCGCGAACCGCTGCGCAATGCTCTGAAGAATTTCGCGAGGCGTGGCCAGGTCCGGCCAGGCAACGGTCGCTTTGCGGGCCAACTGAAGAGCTTGTCGTTCCCACGCGGCCCCGCGGTGCGCGAACAGTTCGTCCATTCGGGCTTCGGCGAGCGTTCGGACGACCGACGCCGCGGCTGGCGGGCCCACGTAGACCACGTTGCCCACTGCGGCCGCTTTGGCTCCGACGTGGCCCGCGACCTGTTCCACCGCCTGCAGAAACGGCAGTCTGGCCACGTGCAGGGTCAGACGCGTTTCCGGGTCCATGCGGCGGTCCAAAAGAATGGCGACCCGCTGGCTCTGTTCGAGCCGTCGGAGCAGCTCGCGCAGCGGCACGTCTTGCCAGTCGGCGCTCAGGGTTCGGCGCAGAGCCGCCTCGAATTCGCGGCCGGTCAGCCGTGGCTCGCTTGGTGGCTCCAGTGACAACGTTCGGGCGAACCGGCTCGGCGGTGCGAGCGAAGCGGGATGGGTCGGCTGTTGAGCTTGCAGCACGCTGACGCACCACGCGACCAAACTGGCGGCCACGGCGGCGAGCAGAACCGCGCGGTCCATTTGCTTGGCTTTCGGTTGCACGGCGAGCTCCTCTGCTTGCGTTTGGTTGGGCTGAGGCGTGAGCTCGAGTCGAGCCCACGAGCCCAGCGGTCGGCGTGACCGAGCGTCGCTCACCCGTTTCAGGACGCTCTGAACTCCGTCCGGCGACTGAGCGGCTGGACGTGGCACGGCATTTTACCGCGCGGTAGACGCTCATCGGTTTGAAAGCGCGAACGACGTTCGCGCTTTTTCTGAGGGACACGCTCCGTCGCGTCCCAAGCCACGCGTTCGGCGTCCCGAATTCCGAATTCCGAACCGACCGCGGCCACGACGGAGCGTGGCCCTCCGGCGTAACGTCCAGCGGGGCACCAGGAACGGAGTCCTTGGGAAGACTGTTCGTGCGCCAAGGCGGTTCCGACAGGCGTGCATGATTTGAACGCCGTAATTTGTTACGCTCTTTTTAGTTGTGAAGCAAGCAGGATGCTTGCTCCACGTTAACTTGCTCCACGTTAGCAAGCAGGATGCTTGCTCCACGTTAAGATGAAACGGCACGGTCGGCGTGCTGCCGACAGGGCTTGCGCGTTGGCTCCGTGTGTCAGCGCGTGAGGCCTCGCTCACGCGTCGGCCCGGTGCGTTACTGTTTGGCCCTCGCTAGTGCGGCGGGCAGGCTCCGTCGGCAATGCGGCGCCGTTCGACGGCTCGGTCCGGACGTTCGCCGCCTTCAACCGACCGACGTTCGCTGCCGGGCAAGTGTTGGTCGTCCTGTCTTTTTGCAAGGCCGGTCCATGTCGTTTCGCTACGCCGTTGGAATTGATTTGGGCACGACGTACTCGTCCATTGCGTACTTGAATGCGCACGGCGAGCCGGTGACGGTTCCGAACCAAGAGGGGGAGCCGAAGACGCCGTCGGTGGTCTGGTTCGACGGGGACGAGGTGGTCGTGGGGACGGAGGCCTTGCGGAACGCCATTTCCGAGCCGGGGCGGGTCGTTCAGAACGCGAAGCGGTTCATGGGGTTGTCGCACCGATGGGTGGTGGACGGCCGGTCGTACTCGCCCGAGGACATTTCGGCTTTCATTTTGCGAAAGTTGCTGCGGGCGGCCGAGCAGGTGTTGGGACCGGTGGAGCACGCGGTGGTCACCGTTCCGGCTCAGTTCAGCGACGTGCAGCGCGAGGCGACGGCTCGCGCGGCCATGCAGGCTGGCCTGAAGGACGTCACAATCATTAACGAGCCGGTTGCGGCCGCGTTGTGCTACGTGCTGGGGACGGAAGGGTTGTGGTTTACCGAGCTGGCCAGTGACCAGCGCGTGCTGGTGTTCGACCTGGGCGGCGGGACGTTCGACCTGTCGCTGATTGAGTACGGACGGCAGCGAATCGCCGTGGTGGCGAGCACGGGCGACCTGCACTTGGGAGGCGTGGACTGGAACAACGCGTTGCTGGACTACGTGGCCGAGCTGTTCCGGTCGGAGTTTGGTTCGGACCCACGCGACGACGCGCAAAGCCTGCAATTCTTGGCCATGGAAGTCGAGAACGCGAAGCGCAGCCTTTCGGTTCGTCGGCGAGCGGCCGTGACGTGTCAGCACGCCGGGCACCGCAAGACGTACCAGGTGGAGCGCGAGCGGTTCGAGGAGCTGACGCGGCCGCTGGTCGAGCGGACGACGGAAATTACGGAGGCGTTGCTCAAGGGCTACGGACTGGGGTGGGCTCACGTGGACGTCGTGTTGCCGACGGGCGGAGCGTCGCGCATGCCCATGATTCGCGAAAACCTGCAGCGTCTGAGCGGCCGAACCTTGAACGTGACGCTTTCGCCGGACCAAAGCATTGCACACGGAGCGGCTTACTACGCAGGGCTGTTGCGGAGCCACGCGGGGGTGGCCGGTTCGGTCTTGTCCACCGAGGTGGCTCGACGGCTGAAACGGTTGCGGCCACGAGCGGTCAGCACGCGAGCCTTGGGCATTCTGATTCGGGACAAGCGGACGAACCGACGAGTGCCGCACTACTTGATTCCGGCTGGAACGCCGTTGCCAGCTTCGGTGACCAAAGCCTTCGGCACGGTGAAACCGAACCAGCGTCGGGTGAGGCTGCAGGTGGTCGAGAGCGGCACGCGGCCGGGCGAGCCTTACGTCAAGTTGGGCACTTGCTTGATTGAGCGGCTTCCGCCGAACCTGCCCGAGGGGGCCATTGTCGACGTGACGCTGGAGTACGACGAGCAGGCGCGGGTCCAGGTGTCGGCTCGTGAGGCGGTCAGCGGGCGGCTGGCGCGAGCGGTGCTGGTTCGACCCGAGTCGGTCCGGCCGCTGCCGAGCGAACCGGGCGCGGGCGAGGAGTCGCAAGAAGCCGGGCCGACGGGCCGACAGCCGAAGGCGTCGGAAGCGGAGGGGGTCGAGGCGAGCGCGGCACCGAGCCGGCCGGCGTCGGTGCGGAGCGAAGCCGGGTTCGGGGCCGAGGTCGAAGCCGGGCGCCGCGAAACCGGAGCGCGAGCAGGCGAACCGACGGTGCTGGACCAGTCGCAGCGGCTGGCCGAGCCGGTCGAGCCGGCCGGGCTTGGAACGGACGACGGACAGCGGTCGCCGGCGCGGACCTCGAAGCGCCCGGACGACGTCGACGAAGAGCTCGACGTGGTGTTTGGCCTGTCGCGGCAGGAGGACGAGCTGGACGAGGCGGACCAACCGGTGCCGCTGTGCAACCGCTGCGCCGAGCCGCTCGACGCGCTCGGACGCTGTCCGCGTTGCGGGCGCCGGTGAGCGGGGAAGCGCGG
>CAYSAG010000207.1:4170-9278 GCA_964428935.1 uncultured Planctomycetaceae bacterium
TTGGCTGCCGGGTTGGTGGTGTTTGTCGCTTGGACGATTTTGGACGTCGTCGTGCACGGCGTGCTGCTTCAGTCTGCCTACCAGGCCAGTCCGCAGTTGTGGCGGGCTCCCGAGCAGGCCAAGGCGGGCGTGTTGCACGGTGTCCGGCTGGTGTCGGCCGTGTGCTTTGCTCTTTTGTTCGGCCTGCTGGTGCAGCCGAAAAACGTGAAGACCGGCGCGCTGTTTGGCGTGCTGTACGGGACTGGGCAGGGAGTCGGAATGGGCTTTGCCACGTGGGCGGTGCAGCCGTTGCCGGGCGTGCTGGCGGTGGGGTGGTTCGTGGCCGCGGTTGTCGAGGCCGTTTTGGGCGGACTTTTGTTGGGGTTCGTTTTTCAAGAGACGCCGTCGGCGACCCGCCTGAGCCAAGTCGGTGAGCCCGACGAAGTCGGCGGGCGGGGCGAGAGCTCGTCGTCTGGTCCGTCCACCCCGCCGAACGAAGCCAAGTAGTCGACGCCCCGCTGGCAAACCGTTCGGCCGTCTCGTGCCGCTACGCTCGTTGCCGCTCCACCAGCCACGAAAGAGCGGGCTCGGAAAGCAAGAACGCCAGCGCGGCCAAGAGCAGCGGCCAGCTGTAGAGCGAACGGGTGGAGGCGGCCCGAGCGGCTCGGCTGCGTCGGAGCGGCTGCCACGTCCGCAGGTGGCGAAACGGAACGCCCGCCAGGGCTCGCTGCAGTTCGCCCTCGGTCAGCCGGGTCAGGTCGCTCTCGGCCAGAGTCGGGTTGACGGTGTAGAGCTCAGTTCGTCCCGGTGGCCGCGTGAAGCGAAGCCGGTAGACGCCCGAGACGGTCAGCGTGGGCGTTTGAAGGAAACACTCGGTCTTGTCCGTGCCGCGCGAAGTGGTGACGGGTTCGCGTCGGCCCGTTGGCCACTCCAACACGGCTTGGGCTGGGACCGAGCAGTCTGGCAGGGCACGGCGGAGCGGCTGGCCGACCGAGCGCACTCGGCCCCGCCAGCGCCCCGTCACGCAGTACCGAACCGTCTCGTGCAGCAGCGGGACGAACGACGGAGCCCACACCGGCCAAGCTCCCCACGTCCGGTCCAGTCCGGTGGCCACCAGGAAGACGTGTCCGGCACCGAAGGTTCGTTCGACCACGGCCGCGTCGCCCGTGTCGAACCTCAGCACCACGTGAACCTCCGGCGTCTTTTCCACGGCCAACTGGCGGTAGGCGAAAATGGGCGTGCTTTCCAGGCCGGCGTTGGGGTTGCCGCGGAAAACGTCCAGCACGGGGTGTTGGTAGCCGAGGGGGTTGAGCGAGAAAACGCGCTGAGGTCGGGAGGCGTTGCCCACCAGCTGTCCAATGCGGGCCGGCAGCAAGTTGTCCGGGCCGAAGAGCTGCTGGTTGTAGGTTTGCGGGTCGACGCTGGGACCCAGGGACACCACCAGCCCGCCACCGGCTCGGACAAACCGCCGCAAGGCCGCTGCCGCCGTCTCGGGCACTCGGCTCACGTCGCACAGGAAGACGCAGTCGAAACGGGTCAAGTCCAGGCCGGCCAGTTGGTCGTCGCGTACGGTTTCGACTTGGAACAGACCAGCCGACCGGGTGTTGCGGCCGTCGGCGGTTTTGTTGCGTGCCTCTGGGTGTGGTTGGAGCCTGTCGGTGGAGCGGACGCGTCCGGCGGCGGCCAGCGCCTTTCGCACGAAGTACGTGGCTCGGTCCTCCGGTCGCCCCACCGGTCGTCCGTCGACCAAAAGGATTCGCAGACTGTCGCGCACCGGCAGGACCAGCCAGCGACGGTTGTCGACCGAAAGGCCGTCCGAGAGCAGCTCGACGCACACCCAATGCTCGCCCGGCTCCGCCACCGCCAGTTCGAACCGGACGGTCTGCTCGTCGGCCGAGTCGAACTGCAGCGAGCGGGTGTCGCGTTGCCGGCCGTCGACGACCAGGCGGACGGTCAGCGAGCGGCCGGGGCGTCCGGTTTGGTCGCCGCGGCTCGGCCCGAGCGACTCGGACGGGCCCTCGTCCGCCGCTCTGCGCGGCTCGGGCCGGTCGACCTGCCGCCCGGCTTCGGAGGCTGCCCGTTTGCCCGGGCGGAACCGGCGGACGGTGGCCTGCAAACGAACGGGCTGTCCGGGAAAGGCGAACGGTTGGCTCAGCGTGGCGTCGACGACGGCGAAGTTGGCTGACGGCGGCGTGCCCACGTCCACCACGGTCAGCGTGGCCCGCGTGGCCAAGTCGCTCCACGCGTCGCTCCAGTCGGCCCCGCCCCTGCCCGTCGGCGTGCTCCACGTCGACGACTGCAGGTCGCTGAAGACGACGACGTGCCGGGCGCGTCCGGCCGGAGCGGCTCGCACCAGCCGACGCAGCTCGTCCAGCCAGTCCTCGACTCGCCCGGGCAGCTCGGTGGCGTGGAGCGAGTTGAGCGTTTGTTCGACCGTCTGGCGGTCGGGCGTCGGCAGCTCAATGAGTGTGCGTCGGGCGCCGCAAAGGCGGACCAGGGTGAAGACGTCGCCGGGCCGCGCGGTTCGGACCAGCCGCAGAGCTTCGCGGCGAGCCTGGTCGAACAGCGAACGGCCCGAGCCGTCGCGAGCGCCCTGCGGAACAGCTTGGCCTCCGTCAGCCGCTCCGACCGCCGGGCTCGAAACCGCTCCCGGAACAAACTGCAAGCTGGCCGAGTCGTCGACGGCCAGAATGAAGTGGACGGGCTGCGGCTGCCAGGCGGTTGAGCGTGGAGCTTCGGACGTCGGCCCGGCCACAGCGACCACCAAGCAGCACACGGCCAGCACGCGAGCGGCCAGCAGAGCGTACTCGGTCAGCCGTCGTCGCCGCGCTCGCCGCCGGACGGCTGCCAAAAGAAAACGGACGGCCGCCCAGTCGGTCTCGTAGACCGGCTGTCGTCGCAAAAAGTGCAGGACCACCGGCACCGCCGCCGCGGCCAAGCCAACCAGCAGCCACGGGTTGGTAAAGCCGAAGGCCAACAGCCGAGTTGTGGGCTGCCAGTGCGACATGGGTTAGTCAGTCGAGCGTTTTGCAAGGCGACCAACGGCCGGAAGGCCCGCACGCGACGTCGTGGACGAGCCAGTCGCGTCGCGGACGAACCGAGTGAATGAATGCACGTTGCGAACCGAACGCCGCGGCGACGTCGAGGCGGCCCGGTGCAACGGTCGGTCGGCGTGGACCGGGTCGACTGCAGCGCGCCGGAGGGACGCGGTCCCTCGCGTCCGGCGAGTTGTTGCCTTTCCAAAGGGCAGACACAAGGCCTGCCCGTACGTTGAAAGGCAGGCACAGGACCTGCCCGTACCGTTCCGACGCCGTCGGCTTACACACGCACCACCCGTTCGGCCCGGCGACGCAGGAACCCGGCCAGAGCCAGGTCCAGCGGTTGGTCGGTGCGGACCTGTTCGAAGTCCACGTGCAGCTCGTGACACGCTCGCCGCACCCGGTCGACAAACCCGTTGAACTCCTCCAAGTAGGCTCGACGCACGGCCGGAGCGTCAACCACCAGGTCCGGCCCGTCTTCCAGTCCGTGGAACAGTGTCATTTGGCCGAAGTCGAATTCGACTTCCTGAGGGTCGACCACTTGCAAGACGCTGACGTCGTGGCGTCGCGAGTGGAGGTGTTTCAGGCCGCGGACCAGCGTTTCCGGTTCGTCGAACAGGTCGCTGACCACGACCACCACGCTGCGACGTCGAACCCGCTCGGCCAGCAGTTGCAGGCAAGGGCCGAGGGCGGTCGAGCCGTTCGGCGTTTCGGCTTCGAGCGCTTCGACCAGCTTTCGCCACTGAGCGGGGTTGCCGGAAGGCTGAATGAACTGCCGCAGGTCCGTGTCGACGGTGGCCAGTCCCGCGGCGTCCTGTTGGTGCAAGACCACGTAGGCCAGCGAGGCGGCCAGCACCAGCGCGGCCTCCCACTTCGACAGCTCCGCCCGCTCCGACCGGTACTGCATGGACTGGCTGCAGTCCAGGACGACGTAGCAGGCCAGGTTGGTTTCCTCTTCGTGGACTTTCAGGTAGAAGCGGTCGGTGCGGCCGTAGACTTTCCAGTCCAGGTAGCGCAGGTCGTCGCCGGGAGCGTACTCACGGTGCTCGGCGAACTCCGTCGAGAACCCGCGTCGGTGGCTCCGGTGCCGACCGGCCAGCAGCCCGTCGACCACTCGCCTGGCCCGCAGCTCCAGCCCCTCAAGCTTGGCCAGCGTCGCCGGACTTAAGGACGTCTGCAACTCGCTCATCAATGGCCTCTTTCGCGTGGTCGGCCGGAATGACCTCCATTAACCGCCGGACAATGTCGTCGGGCGTGACGCCTTCTGCCTCGGCGTTGAAATTCGTCAGAATCCGGTGACGCAGCACAGGCAAGGCCACGGCCTGGACGTCTTCCGTGCTCACGTAAGGCCGGCCGTGCAACATGGCCCGGGCCTTGGCTCCCAAAACCAAGTACTGACTGGCCCGCGGACCCGCTCCCCACCGAACGTACTGCCGGACAAACTCGGGCACGTCCTCCTTGCCGTGACGGGTGAGCCGAGCGAACTTCATGGCGTAGGAAATGATGTGGTCCGCCACCGGCACCTGACGGACCGCCTGCTGCAGTCGGAGCAGTTCGTCCCGGGTGACGACCTCCTGCAACTCGGGCGGTGCGGTTCCCGTCGTCCGGCGAACGATCTGAAACTCTTCCTGCTCGTCCGGGTAGTCGACCAGCACTTCAAACATGAAGCGGTCTAACTGAGCTTCCGGCAGCGGGTAAGTGCCTTCCTGTTCGATTGGGTTCTGCGTGGCCAGGACGAAAAACGGTTCTGGCAGGCGGTGCCGTTGTCCGGCCGCTGTCACTTGGTGCTCCTGCATGGCTTCCAGCAGAGCCGCCTGCGTTTTCGGCGGCGTGCGGTTGATTTCGTCGGCCAGCACCACGTTGGCAAAAATCGGACCCTCGACGAAACGAAACACGCGTTGGCCGGTCGAGCGGTCTTCTTGAATGACCTCGGTGCCGGTGATGTCGGCCGGCATCAGGTCGGGCGTGAATTGAATGCGGTTGAACGACAGGCCCAGCGAATCGGCCAGCGTGTGAACCATTAATGTCTTGGCCAATCCCGGCACGCCTTGCAGCAAGCAGTGTCCGCCGGCCAGCATGGCGATCAATAAT
>CAYSAG010000208.1:0-9275 GCA_964428935.1 uncultured Planctomycetaceae bacterium
AAGATGAAACCGATAAGAAAGGAAAAGATGGCTCCTCAATAGATGGGGCTGCAGAACAAAACTAAGGGAATCCTAAAAAAGGAGAGGCTTTAAGCCTCTCCTTTTTTTTGTGATAAAGAATTTACTAAATATTCGTAATTTATGTAGACATGGCAACGATGAAAAAAAAATATTTTGGTACGGATGGAATTAGAGGTGAAGTAGGTAAATATCCTATTACACCTGATTTTATGCTTAAATTGGGCTGGGCAACAGGGCGAGTCTTTGCTGAAGAAGGATATGGTTTTGTTATCGTAGGTAAAGATACTCGGATTTCTGGCTATATGTTTGAGTCCGCGCTTGAGGCAGGCCTATCAGCAGCTGGTGTTGATACTAAACTGCTTGGGCCAATGCCTACTCCTGGGGTTGCTTATTTGACTCGAACATTAAGGGCGAAAGCCGGCATAGTTATCAGTGCCTCTCATAACCCTTATTACGATAACGGAATAAAGTTTTTTTCAGTTGAAGGTAAAAAACTACCGGATGAGCTGGAACATAAGATTGAAAAATATATTGATTCACCTATGACGACAGTCGAGTCATGCGAACCGACCGCTGGCGTTACATTCGCTACGCCGACGGCAGCGAGGAGCTGTACGACCCCGCGAACGACCCGTACGAGTGGACCAACCTGGCCGACAACCCCGAGTACGCCCCAATCAAACAAAAGCTGGCCGCCTACTTGCCGAAGAAAAATGTTCCGCACAAACGGGCCAAAGGCGGCCGCAGTGGCGGGGCGGGCAAGCGAAAAGGGCGAACTCGCCCGGCGAAAAAACAGACGTCGGCCGCCACGCATCCTTGAGTCGCTCGACGTCCGGTCGAGCGAGCGGTCAGTGCGTGCGACGAGGAACACGAAGGCACGTCGAAAGGCGGCCGGCGTCGCCGCTCGGCGGCGTGCCGTTCAGCCTCTGACCGCGTCCGAAACCAGCTCGCCGTCGCTGGCGGCCGGTCCGTCGGCGACGAAACGGCGTGAGGCGTGGGCAAACGGACTGGCACCGTCTGGGTTACGAGACCCGAACGTCGGTCGGGGCGTTCGACCAGTGTCGCTCAACGGTTCCTGGCACCCATGGGGAGAAGGAGGCAGCCATGAAAATCGGGTTCCACACCGACGCGTTCAACTCCGCCTACTGGAACTTCGAAAAGTGTCTCCAATGGGCTCAGCAAAACGACGTCCATTACATTGAATGTGGCGTCATTGACGGGGCCAGTTGGATTCACGGTCTGGGCTACCAACCCCACCTGGCCTTGTACGAAGACCCGCTGCTGACTCGCCGCAAAATGGAACGGTACGGCGTTCGGTTCTCGCAAATCGACGCTGCCTACCCGTTGTCCGGCAAAGACGGACCGCTCTACGGCGTCCCCTACGTGCTGAAAGCCATTCCGTGGGCGAAGCTGGCCGGAGCGGAATGCATTGCCACCACGGACGGGCTGCACCAGCCGCAAGGCCTGTCCGACCAAGAAGCCATGGACCTCATGAAACGCAGCTACGAGCAAATCATTGAAGTCGCCGAGGCCTACGAAATCACCATTACCATTGAAGTCCACGGCTACTTCACGACCAACCCGGACCGGTTGGAGCAAATGCTGGAGTTCTGCGACAGCCCCTTCTTGCGAATGAACCTCGACACGGGCAACTCCTTCATTGCCGGCCAGGACCCAGTGGAGTTTGCCCGTCGCTTCGTCGACAAAATTGCTCACGTGCACGTCAAGGACGTCAGCGAGTCGCTGGCCCGAGCAGCTCGCGGAGAGGAAACAGGAATTGCCGTCAGCCACTGCGCGTTGGGCGACGGGGTCAACGCCGACAACATTCGCAAGGTGCTGGAAATTTTGCGCGACCACGGCTACACGGGTGTGCTGAGCATTGAATGCGAAGGACAGGGCGGTCCGCTCATCGAAAAGAGTCTCAGCTGGCTTCGGTCGACGTTGCAGGAGCTGAACATTCCAATTGAGGCGGAGTGACGCAGACGCGGGCCGCTCGTGCCGGGTTCCCGCGGACCGCGTCGTTCGGCCAGCCAGAACCGCGCGGGGACCGAACGCTGCGGGCGACACGACGCTGGCTGTGTGCGCTTCGTGGCGCGCGGGGCGTCACGCACGGAACGACAAGGCGCTCAACGCCGACGCCAGCGGAACGCACCCACGCGGCACCGCCCGTCGGCCCACACCGTCACGGTGACGGCTCCGTGTCTGCGAGTCGTCAGGACGGCGGCCGTAGGGTAGCTTTCCGTCAACGCGTCGCCAGAACGACGGGCGTCGCCACTGACCACGACGAACCGCGGTCGAGCCCACAGGCCCAGCTCGGGCGGGTTGGCCGAGCGGCCTCCGTGGTGCGGCGCAACGAGCACGTCGACGGCGACGGACGGAACCTGCAGCAGTCGCTCCAGCCCGGCCCCGTCCAAGTCGCCAGTCAGCAGAATCCGTCGACCGCCAAACTGCACCAAGACCACCACGCTGTTCTCGTTGTCGGCGTCGCTCGAGAAACCCAGCACCGGGTGCAAGACGGTCAACTGAACGCCGTCCCAACTCAACCGGTCGCCGGCGGCCACCACGCGAACGCGAACACCTCGGCCGGCCGCTTGTCGGCAGACCAGACGGGCCGCCGGTCGTCTCAAGCGGGCGAAGGCGCGGCTGACCAGCAACTGTCCGACCGGAACGTCGTCCAACAGCTCGGGCAAAGCGTTCAGGTGGTCGGTGTCGGCGTGCGAGACGAGCACGGCGTCGAGCCGCCAGTGGCCTTGCGACCACAAAGCCCGCTTCACAATTTCCGCCGCCACGTGCCCGTTGCCCATCATTCCGGCGTCGTACAAGAGCGTGCGGCCTGACGGAGATTCCAGCAGGACGGCGCTGCCGTGACCGACCGAGAGGACCGTGCAGCGAAACTGGCCGGACCCGCTCGGACGCAGCGCCCAGCTCAACCCCGCCACCAGCCAAAGGCCGCAGCCGAGCAAGGCCCAGCGAGTCAGACTTCGGTGCCACCGACCGAGCCCCGCGACGGCCAGCAATAGGTAGAACGGCCACAGCCACCAGAGGGGAATGTCCGGCACGTAGACGTGCCCCAGCCGCAAGCGAGCCGACCGCTCTACGACAAACAGCAGCCCGCGCAGCAAACGGTCGAAAGCGACGCCCACCGGCCGAGCGGCGAACGGCACCACCGGACCACACAAGAGCAACAAGAAGCCGAGCCACAGCGTCAGCACCACCAGCGGAATGAGCAGGACGTTCAGCAGCAGGCCAACGGGCGAGACCACGTTGAACCAGTAGGCGACCAGCGGCGCCGTCGCCAACCACACCGCTCCGCTCATTCGGTAGGCTTCGCTCAACCAACGCGTCGTCCAGCCTGCCCACTGTCGAACGACGCCCCGCCAACCCAGCTCGAACACCCGCCGTGCTCCCCTGGCCTCCCGCCTCGCGCGTCCGGCCGACGCGGCCCACAACAAGGCCAGAACGGCCAGGAAGGAAAGCTGAGCTCCCGGGTCGAACACGTCCGTCGGGCTGAGCCACAACAGCACGCAGGCGGTTGCGCCGAGCAGGTTGACCGACAGAACGGGCCGTCCCCACACCACGGCTCCGGTCGCCAGGGCCAGGAGCAGACTGGCTCGCAGCACCGGCGGTCGAACGTCGGTGACGAAAGCGTAGGTCGCCACAGCCAACCCCACCAAGCAGGCGGCTCGGGCATTGGGCAAGTTGAACAGCCTCGCCAGACACCAAAACAGGCTGGCCAGAATGCCGACGTGCAGTCCCGAAATGGCCAACAAGTGCATGGTGCCGCTTTCGACGAACGCCTGACGCACCTGGTCGGTCACGCCAGACCGGTCGCCCAGCAGCAGCGTTCGAGCCAGAGGCAGCGTCTGCGGGCTGAGCGTGGAGCGGAGCGTGGCGTCGCAAACGTCCCGCAGTTTGGCCCGCCACTCCCTCCAAGGCAGCCAAACCCGCCGGCCGGTGTGCTGGACGGCCTCGGGACGGTCCGCCCAGACCACGCAGCGAACACCCCGGCGAGCCAAGTACTGAGCGTAGTCGAACTCGCCCGGGTTCCGCGGCGGCAACGGCCGAGCGAACCGGCCGTAAACCGTGACCACGTCGCCAATTCGCAGGTCGTTCTTCCGCCCGGCCACTCGCAGCCAGGCGCGTCCGCTGACCGGGACACGCCGCCCCTCGACCAGCAACCAGCGACACTCGACCACCGTTTCGGTTCGCACCGGGGGCGGCCACGGTGCGGAAACGGAACGGCGGTCGCGTCGCCGAAGGACGGGACGTTGGAGCACGACGGCTTGCAGAGTGACCGGTTCCGAGTCTTCTGGGGCGAACCAAGCCACGTCGTCGCGTCGGACCCAGCTCCACACGCTGTGGTGTCGAGCCGCACCACAAGCCAGCGCTGCCAGCCACAACGCGACGAGCGCCCCTCCGTACAGAGAACGCCGCCACAGAAACCACCACACGGTCCACGCCGCGACAGCGGCCGTTAGGCTGGCGGTCCAGGGCAGGCCGAGCCGTCGGTCGAGCAGCACACCGGCGGCGAAGCAGACAGCAAGTTGCACGGCCGGTTGCTGACACCACGGCGACGTGCGCGAAGCACCGTCAGACCCCGACAGGGCCAGTGCGCCGGCGTCGTGAACTTCCACGTTGGCCGTCGCCACGCGAAAACCCTCGGACGTGCGAATCCTTGCAGCCAGCAGCGGTGTTCGGCCGGAGCGGTCCGCGTTCCCAACGGCATCAACCCGGTCTCCGGCTTGCGCGGAGGGCCGGCGAGGGAGCCTCGCAGTGCGTCTGCTCGCCCTGTCATTGTGTCGTCACGTCCACTTCTTGTCAAAGGTCTCCCGAGGGACTCCAGCCCGTGTCAGCGAGCGACCTTCGCGCCGAACCACACCGGACTGCTCCAAGCAATCTCGTTGTCCTCCTGAATGACCCGCACGTAGTAGTAGCTCCGTTCGGACAGCGGGTCGGCGTCGACGACGCGCAGTCGAGCTTCCCGCCCGTCGGGGTTGGTCGAGTAAATGAACCGGTTGTTGCGGCAAACCTCGACTCGAGCAATCTCGGCCGGACAGCTCACGCGGATTTCGATTTCGACTCGGTCCTTCGGCAGGTCCGGCACCACCTCGCCCATGAGGTGTCCGTTGACGCGGACGTCCAGGAAGATTTTCGCGGCGGTCGTGCCGTAACAGTGTCGCTGTCGAAGAGCGTCCAGAATCGCCTCGCGCGTCAGCTCCGGCGCGTACACGCACGCTTTGCCGTAGCCACCGCCGTGGTCCGGCGCGGCAATGACGCCAATGACCAAGCCGCGGGCCCACGCGTCTTGCAAGAAGTAGCCTTTGGTCGGAGTGGCTCGCTTGGCCTGCCGCGGAGCTCCCAGGTACTCGTACGAACCGCGCGTTTGGAAAATTTCGGCGACGGGCTGAGCGACCGGGTCGTGGAAATTCCAGTCGGTCGGCACGTTGCCCGTGTCGGCCAGTTGGTGGGGAATGTGAATGAAGTTGGCGTTCAGTTTGCGCAGGTCTTCCCAGACCTCCGCGGGCGTCTGTCGGTTTCGCGCGTTCCACCAACGCGGGAAGTAAGGGTCGGCCAGAATCAGGTTGCGGTGTCCGTAGAACCCGTAGGGGTGCTCGGTGCTGTACTCCTCGAACGACGACGTCCACTCCTCGGCCAGGAACGTCAAGAACCGTCCCGGGTCGTTGTTGATTCGAGCCATTTTGGCCGTGTAGTTCCACAGGTAGGCGTTCATGTTGTAGCCGTGGTCGGTCAGACAGGCGAAGTCGTGGCGGGTGAGGTCCCGCATGCTCTGGTAGTTTTCGTCGACCGACTCGTCGCCAATCCGGTTGCAGACCGAAATGTCGCTGTGTTCGTGCAGCGAGCCGAAGAACAGCTTCAGCGTCTGGCCTTTGTACTGAATTGTGGGCGTGGGTCGGTCCTCGCCGCGAGCCACACGCAGCTGCGCCGGAGCAAACGGCTCCGACGACTCCACCAGCGGTTCCGTCGCAATGGGACGCACGTTCGGGTCGGCCCCGACGTCCACCACCGCCAACTGAATGCGGCTCCACGCCTTCGGCGTCTGGTCCACGTCGCTCCACGAGTTCGGAATGTTGTCCGACTGAAAGGCCACGACCAAGGCATTGCCCACGCGCACGGCCGCCGGACGACGGTCCATTCCCTTGTCCAAGCTGACCGGTTGCGGCTTCGACCAGCGTCCGTTCTTGTAGCATGTAAAGTACGTGTCCCAACCGCTGCGAGGCGGACGCGGACGCAAAAAGGCCAACCACAGTCGCCCCTCTTGGTCAAACAACGGCGACGGCGCCTCGCACCGACTGGCCAGCGGGTTGGTCCCCTCCACGACTTTCGGCTGCTGCAAGCCGTCGTCGGTGACGCGGGCCAGCAGCAGGTGCCGCCCCGAGGTTCGTCCCACGTAGTACTCGCCCGTCTGCGAATTCTCGTACACAATCCACAGCTCGTTTCCTCGCGTGAAGAGCACAGGGTGTCGGTCAATGGAAGGAGCCTGCGTTAGGCGTCGCGGACGCCCCCACTGGCCCTGCTGCCGACAGCGAAGAAACACGTCCATGTTGTTTTGCCGGAAACTGTACCAAGCCACACACACGCGCCCGTCGTCCGTCACGGCCAGAGACGGGTGGTAGCTGTTGCAGTCGTCGAAGCTGAGCGGAGTCACCGGTCCCGGCTGGCCGTTCCGCACTTCCCGAACGAAAACCTGCCGAACTCCATTCCGGTTCGACTCCCAAGCCAACCACAACGTCCCGTTGTGAAACGCGGCCGCGGGTTTGACGTCGACGGCCGGGTCGGTCGTCAGACGGACCGGCCGGGACGGTCCGTCCGGGCCGCAAGCGACGGCGTAAATGTCCCAGTTCCCGTCGACCTCCGCGGCGTACAACACCTGGACGCCGCCGTCCGTCGGGACGACGGTCGGTGTGAACAGGTACGTGCCCGAGCCGCCGACCACTTGCCAGCGTCCCAGCGGTCGGCACATTTGGCCCTCGACGGCGTAACGAGCCACCTGCAGCGAATCGGCTCCGTCACGAAAGCTGTTCCACGCGACGTACAGGGTTCCGTCGGTGGCCGCCGCCAGGCTCGGTTCGTCGTCGAACCCCTTCTGGTCCGACACCACGACCAGCGGCGGCATTTCGGTTTCGTGCAAAGCCAAGTCGTCCAACCACAGCCGACCCGTCGGCGCAGCGAACGACGACGGAGAAATGACTTCCAGCTTCAACAGCCCGCTGCGAGGAACCGAGAACGGAAAGCGGTAGCGGGTCCAACGTCGTGGCACCGACTTCCAAGCCGCCAACAACTGCCGCTTGGTCTCGCCGGGAAGCGTCGCAAACAGAACCAGCTTGCAGCGGTTGTCCGACCGCGCCCACGCTTCGAACAGGTAGCGGTTGCCGGCTTTGACCCGCACCGTCCGCTGCAGACGCAGGGCCCGCTTCGGCTTCGTGACCTCGCCCAGTAAGCACGAGCGACCCGAGTGTGCCGCGGACGGGTCGTTGACGACGCGGTGTCCCACGTCCAGTTCCCAGTCCCTTGCGCCGTCTTCAAAACCGCCGTTCGTGAACAGGTTGTCCGTCTGAGCGGCAGCGGGCAAAGAACACGCGAGCAGAGCCGTTACTGTCCACGTCCAAATCGAAGTCCGTCCGGTCATGGCTGGTTCCTCGCTTCAAAGCTGGTGGGAAAACGAGTGCACCGAACGTTTCCTCGGCGGAGCGGCTCGACGCGTCAGCCGACAGGCGGCCGCCCCAGGGCGGGAAGTCCAAGGCTCGGCGCTCGGCCGCCCGTGCCCCTTCCGTCTTTTCGGTGTGAGCACGCCGATTATGCCTGCGAGGCGTTTGGGTCGCAACGGTGACGCGGGAAGACGCAGACGGCGGTTCGGACTACGTCCCCCGCGGCAAGGAAAGGCTCCGAGCCGTGTCCGCGTGACAAGGCGGAAGGACGCGCGGACCGAGACGGACGGACCAGACGGGCAGCCGCGCGAGCCACGCGACGTCGTAGCACGCCGGCTCGAAAAACCGACACAACCGGAACGTCGCGTGCCCTCGGCGAACACGGCAAACCCGGCGACGGCGACAAACGCGTTGCCGCCGGACCAACTCGACCAAGACAGGGCTTGCCCGCGCAAGCCGAGCTGCTGGCACTTTCCTTCTACGTCCGAAGACAAGTACCAGCGGTGCATTCGCGTCGTGCGGTGCGCTCGGCGCGACAGTCGGCCCGGTCCGGCCAAGCACACCGACTGCGCAGGGTCGAGCCGGACGAAGCGGCCGGTAGGCGACCACCGCGTGCGGGCAGACTCGGACCCGAACAGGGCGCTGGCCGTCCGACGACGCTCTCGCGTCGGCCCGGAAAGCGTGCCGAAGTCGAACGGAGCGGCTGAAGACCAACCACTGTTTGCGGAGCGGCAAACGGAGGACGGAACCAATGCGAGGCCGGTTTCGACACGTCGGACGGCATGTGCTGGTGTGGAGCGTCGCGGTGGCCTTGTCGGGTTGCTGCACGCCGTGCGGTCCTTTGCCGGCTGGGTGCGACCTGGGACTTGTGCCGCTGTTCCAGCACTGCTCGTGGACGCCGACCGGCTGTTCGCCCGAGCCGCCCGGCTGGGCGCAACCGCTTTGCCCGCCGGTGCCTTGTTGGTCCAAGCCACTGTGTCCGCCGAAGCCGTTGTGCTCGTCGGAGCCGCTTGGCTGGCCAGCGACTCAGCCAGCCTGCCCGCCGCCCGACCCCTCACCGGTTTGCACCTGGGACCCGCTCGGCTGGCTGTGGGACCCATTCGGCTGGCTCCAGGGCGACTGCTGGGCCGGAGCGGAAATCGACCCGATTGGTTGGGTGTTCGGAATTTGACCGGACAGAGTCGGTCGGCTGCACCGCGACCCGCTACGTGCGACAGCCACCGGCTTGCGCGCGGGACCGCGAACTACTCACACACCATTGCCTCGCACTGCCCCTGCCCACGCCGGCGCCTTCGCTTCCTGCCACAGCTCGGCAAAAGCTACTGCGGGCAGACTACTGCTGCGGAGGCTACATCGCTCCAACGGCGACGCCGTCCACCATTGACACGCTCCCACCTGCTCCGTCCAACTCACGCCTCCCGTCTCCATTTCTCCTCCAACTCGCCCTGATCGATATCCAACCAGACGCCGTGTGATCGTAATTGTTTACCGCGCTGAAACCGGGAGGAGGAGTGGGTTTGGGGAAGTGAGCCGGTCGTGGAGGAAGCGGATGGGCGAGAGGCCGCGTTGGACGCACACTCGTGCGGT